>CAZKFN010000090.1:1308-8474 GCA_964552035.1 uncultured Flavobacteriales bacterium | reverse complement strand
CTTATCAAAAGCAATTACTAGAAGAAGAAATAGAACAATAAGCTCACGTAAATCATCGTTTACAACAAATTTATAATTACTTAAATCTCAACAAATAAAGGAATTTTAAAATAATTATTGCACTTTCTTTTCATTATTACCCTACATACCCTTTTTTTTTATAGTTTTGTTGTAATGCATCGCAAAGCATTTATGATAAAAGATGAATTTTATTAAATAGTTTTTTATCTTTATAAATTAATATAGAATTAAACTAAACCAAAATACAAAAACTTATCAGCAGATGGACGATCAAGAGAAAGAACAAGACAAGCGAAGAGACGACATATATTCACAATCACTTCGTGCAGGTAAGAGAACTTATTTTTTTGATGTAAAATCTACAAAATCAGGCAACTTATACCTAACGATTACAGAAAGTAAGAGAAGATTTAGCAATGATGGAGGAAAAGCATTTTATGAAAAACATAAACTTTTCCTTTATCCTGAGGATTTTGAAAGTTTTACAAACCATTTAAACGACACCTTAGAAGAAATAAAAAAGCTAAATGGTGGAAAAGAAATTCTTACAAGAGAAGAGCTAAATGCTATGCGTGAAGAAGAAGATGATGATATGGAAGAAAATGATTCGTATTCAGCTGACATTAGTTTTGAAGATCTAGGAAAAGGCGATACCGATGAATAAAAAATTATTATAAGATATAAATTATAAAGGGATGGTGTATTATACCCATTCCTTTCTTTTTACAATAGCATACCAATCGTTTTCTAGTTCCAAATAAGCATAATCGTAACAATAATAATAAGTTCGATTGTCTTTTGTAGTGTAGGTATTGGTATAGTAATTAAAATTTAATCCTTTTAATAACAACTCCTCTTTCGTTGCCTTTCTATTTTTTACCAAAGAAGCCAAAATTCTTCTATTTTTTCTAAGGGTATTATTGACATTCCTAATGTAATTGTTTTCATCTCTATTCTGACGATTATTATAGGTATTCCTACATTGATCATCGCAGAATTTCTTATCAATTCTACCACTTAATTTTTCTCCACATTCTAGGCACAACTGTTCCATAGGTTAAAAATAAGATAAAAAGTCCAGAAATTCAAGACCTTACCTTCTTCAATTATTTATTGGCCCTTGGATGAAATTGTATGATAGCATCTCTCAAATACTGTCGATCGATGTGAGTATAAATCTCAGTAGTAGCAATGGATTCATGCCCTAGCATTTCTTGAATGGCACGTAAATCTGCCCCACCATCCACTAAGTGGGTGGCAAACGAATGCCTAAAGGTATGAGGGCTAATATTTTTTGATATTCCTGCTTTTTTAGCCAAATCTTTGACAATCGTAAATATCATGACCCGACTCAGTTTTGCTCCTCTTCGATTTAAAAATAAAATATCTTCATTTCCCATTTTTATGTTCATACGGTTTCTGTAATGCTCCAAATAAATATTAATATATTTTAAAGCAGTACTACCAATAGGTACTAACCTTTCTTTGCTCCCTTTTCCTATCACCCTCAAAAAACCTTCTTCAAATAATATTCCCGATAATTGAAGGTTAATCAACTCGCTTACTCTTAAACCACAACTGTATAAACATTCAATAATTGCACGATTTCGTTCCCCCTCATTGCTACTTAAGTCAATACTTTCAATAATTAAATCAATTTCTTGAATGGATAATACCTCAGGTAATTTACTAGATATTTTTGGACTGTCTACTAAGTCTATAGGATTTTGACTTAGTATTTCTTCTAAAACTAAATACCTAAAAAAGGATTTTAAGCCGGAGAGTATCCTCGCTTGTGAACGTGCAGAAATCTCTAAATCATAAAGCCAGCTTATAAAGTTTGTCAAATCTTCTACTCCTACTTCTTCTGCTGATGGATCCTTCTCATGGCTCTCCAAATATTGCAACAGCTTATCCAAGTCTCTTAAATATGCTTCAACAGACTGTTCTGCAAGGGAAAGTTCCAATTTTAAAAATGTTTCAAATCCTTTTCGGTAATTTGCCAACTTCATACCTACAAATGTATAACTTTGAAACTCATCTTAAGATAAATGAAAGAAATCATTATTATCAATGGTCCAAACCTCAACCTAGTTGGAAAAAGAGAACCTGAAATTTACGGTGATGCTCCCATTTTAGAATTTATTGAGGTTCAAAAGAAGTTATATCCCAACCTCATCATCGATTATTTCCAGTCCAATATGGAAGGAGAAATTATTTCAAGAATTCAAGATGCTGCTAATTATTGCGATGGTATTTTGTTAAATGCAGGAGGATATACCCATACTTCTATAGCTATTGCCGATGCTATTGCAGCCATCGATAAGGAAGTTATAGAAATTCATATCTCTCAACCTCAAGCTAGAGAGGTTCAACGACATATTTCTCTTATCGCTAAACATTGTAAAGGAAGCATCTCGGGCTTCGGGCTTAACTCCTATAAACTTGGAATTGAATATTTTAACCATAAATTCTCTATTGAAAAATGAAAAAAATAGTTTTGAGTATAGTATTTATATGCGCAAATCTTTTTGCTTTTGGACAAGTTGGTGAAAATTTTCCAGAAGTTACTGTAACGGATTTAAATGATAAAGAAGAAGTAATTCCTAAAGACACTAAAGGAAAATTCACTTTAATTGGCGTAGCTTTTTCTGAAGATGCCCAAAGGGATTTATATTCTTGGTCTGAACCAGTCTATAATGAATTTATGAATGAAAATAACTTTGCTTCTTTAGTTTATGACCCTCATGTAAAATTAATCCTAATGTTTGGCGGAGGGAATCAACTGGTTTATAACAAAGCTAAAGAACAAATTCTTGAGGGAACAGATGAATCTTTAAGAAATAATGTAGTGCTTTATAAAGGTGAAGTTAAAACCTATAGGAAAAGTTTAAAAATGAAGGATAGAAAAATACCTTACTTTTTTGTTTTAGATAAAAAAGGTAAAATTATCTACGCAGCAAGTGGAAAATACAATAAAAAGACTTTGGAAGAGGTGGGAAATTTAATTGAGGACGAATAGTCGATTAAGAATTACGAATGAGGAATAGTCAATGGAAATTCCTCATTCGTAATTATCTCCTTATTCTTCTTTTTGAATTCTAAATCTAAACCCAACATAAACCATTCTACCATAAATTGGTCCCCAAACCAAAGAAGCATCAAAATGATTTCCAAAAGGATTTTCAGCTTCAATAATGGGATTCTTTTGCGTGTAATTAAAAATGTTCTCCAGTCCAATATAACCCGACCAACGATCGTTAAAATTCCGGGTAACTTGTGTGTTAAACAAAGTAAAAGAGGAAGAATTGGAAGCTCTTTGATGCTCCACAGGACTAGCTGCTGTAGTTGGAATTCTTTGCTCTCCCAACCATTGAGCTGTAAAATCAAAAGTCCAATTTCCCTTTCCTAAAACCTGTTTAGTTTCATACCCTAAATTGGCAAACAATCGATGTTTAGGTGTTAAAGGATTTCGTTTTAATCCGCTTTTATACTGGGTTTTAACGTCCATCCATCGATAAGCCAAGCGCAGGTCTAGGAATTTTATCAATTCGTAATTCACCTCCAATTGAGCAGAATTAGCATAGGATTTTCCATCTAAATTATAAATTAAAGCGCGGTCACTTGCTTCATCAATATCGACAACTACTTTATTGGTAAAGTTTGTACGATACATATCTACCGTTACATATCCGTCTCTATAATCTAAACGAAAATCTTGCATAATGCTTAAGCCAGCATTATAAGCTCTTTCTGCCAATAGCCCGTAAGCGCCTTTGTTTTGACCAAACAATTCTATAGTTCTAGACGTAGCAAACAAAGATTGATGCTCAGCAAAAACATTAGAAGTTCGCTGTCCACTACCACCCAATAATCTTAAAACAGTTGTCTCTGTTGGTGCAATCCTCATGTGCAGTCTGGGTGTGTAAAATAAACCATAAAGATTATGATAATCCACTCGAACTCCCGCTACTAAAGTAAACACACTAGAAGGTTCATAAGTATATTCAAAAAAAGTTCCAGGCACACTTTCTACACGTTTAAAACTCCCCAAAGTATCTACCTGCTCGTCATAGGTATCATACATAAAACTCATGCCCGTTTTAAACTTATGCATGGTATTATCAATAATGGATTGGTAAATGTAATTAGCATAAGCTGTTTGCTCTGTAGCATTATATTCTCTATTTCCATACTTACTTTCATGGCGGTGATGCAAACCCAAAAGCTGTAACCCCATGCTTCTATATTTATATTCAGGAAAGATGTATCCTACCTTAGCGAAAAACTCTGCTCGTTCGGTATTAATTCCTATGCTGTAGGGATTATGTGATTCCTCTCTCCAAGATTTAATTTGCCCTCCTTCCTTTTCATCTTTTAGAAATTGAATACCAAATTGTGCCTCCCATTCGGTCCCATTATGATAATCCCAACGGTTCATCAGATTGATTTGCTGCTGCTTGGGCATATCCATAAAACCATCCTTATTTACATCTTGCTCCCAGGGATTCATGCTACCATGCAACAACAAAGTTGTTCCCCATTTACTATTTACCTGATGGGTGTTGACAAAGTTTAACTCCATTCTTCCTTCCTGACTGGCATAGGCATTTAAAAACAGTTGTTCCCCATGATCCGGTTGCTGCAGTTCTGTATTAATTTGCCCAGCTATACTCTCATAGCCGTTAACAACTGAACCTACTCCCTTAGTTACTTGTATGGAATTTATCCATGTACCTGGAATAAAAGACAAGCCATAGCTGTTTCCTATACCTCTAATTCCAGGCATATTTTCTCTGCTTATCATGGTATAAGGTCCATCCAAGCCCAACATTCTAATTTGTTTGGCACCAGTAACTGCATCTGTAAAATTGACATCTACTGAAGGGTTGGTTTCAAAGCTTTCAGAAAGGTTACAACAAGCTGCTTTAAAAAGCTCTTTTTCAGAAATGTTTTCCATTTTCATGGGATTCATAAAAGATACTTCTGTTGCTTTTCTTCTATAGGTTATTTCAACTTCATCCAAAAGAACAGATTCTGATAAAACAAATGAAATAGGAGCATTAAAGTCCTTTACATCAATCGTATCCGAAGTATACCCCACAAAGGAAGCAATTAATAAAGTAGGCTTGTCAGGAACTGCTAATTGAAAAGTTCCTTCAATGCTGGTAGATGTTCCATAGTTAGTATCCATCCAATAAACGTTAGCAAAGGGGATACCCTCTAATTTACCTTTTTTATCTTGAGTGAGCACTACTCCTTTGACACTTCTCACCTCTTCCTGTGCTGTTACCAATGTATAGGTCAACAACAGATATAAAAATACTGCTAGATTTCTCATGTTACTTCCTATTTAATGGGGTTCTACACCACTACTATATTTACAACACTTAGGAAGTTTTTCATAAGCTGCGGAGTCGGCTTCGTGACCTTCTGTTGAATGTCCATTATTAGCAATGGTCTGTTGAATAGCATCTTCTGAAGTTTTTTTATTTTTATAAACCACATTTAGCTGCTGAGTATTTTTATCCCATTCTGCTAATTTCACTCCAGAAATTCTCAACGTAGCATCCTCAATTCTCTTTTTGCAATCTTCACATACTCCGTCAACTCGAAAAGTTGTTTCTACAATTTTCTTTTTGTTTTTTTCTTGACTATAAATTGGGCTGAAAGAAAAAACAGCCAATACTATTATGATTATATTTTTCATCACGGTCTAATTTTAATTTTTAAAAATAAGATTTGGATTTTGGATTAAAATCCCAAAAGAAAAACAGTGATGACTTAGCCGTAAAAAGTAAGTCGGCTTAAAGACTTATAAATGGGGACCTTGTAATTAAGCGGTGGAGACACATAATTATGAACATCGCTTTCTTCAACAATTTTATCCACAGGAATCTCTAGGACATGTTCTACATTTAAAGCCTCTAAATCAAATGAAAACTCTAGAACTTTAGGCGTTTGTAGGTCGATATCCAATTGAACGAAATACGCTTCATCGTCACAATCTTGTTCTTCTAAGCAGCACTCCATTGCCTCTTCTGTTTCACAATGTGTGGTTTCATCCTCACAATGATTGGAAACCATAAGGCTTAGCTCAGCTAATAAATCCCCACAATAATGAGCATATAGCTGAAACCCAGAAATACTCCCAACAAAAAAAGTTAAGAGCAAAACAGTCAATATGGGTCGAAGCGTTTTCATAATTAGCTAAGTTACAAAAAAACTTAGTTTTAAGTAGAGCTCCTAAGTCATATTTATGAATTTTTAAGCCAATTAAATAACCTTTAATCAAGTAGTAAGCTATTCTACTTCTTTCTCATAATGAGGTCTTAAAATAGGTTTAACCTCTTCCATTTGTATTTCTTCTCCTTCCATAAAAGCTAATGTTCGCATAGGAGAAAGAACTTCTACTCCACAACTTGTTTCTTCGAGCTTTCTAGCTTCTACAAATTCACTAAGATGTTGGGCATGGTGATCTGCCATATGTTTAGATTCAGGACCTTTAAAATCCCAAATTAATCTGATTCTATCTGACATTTTTATTGTTTTAAAGTAATCTTCTTATAGCTTTAATATGTAAAACTGTTGAGCTGTTAAAGTTAAGAAACTCAAAAATTATTAGAGTGGTATTTTACCTCCATTTTAAACCCCAAGTTTATCGGCAAAAGCTTTTTTAATCTTTTCTACTTTGGGTTTAATTACAAACTGGCAATAAGCAGCTTCAGGATTATTTTTATAATAGGTATAATGTTCTTTCTCTGCGGGATAAAATTGTTCTAAGGCAGTTACTTCAGTAACAATAACAGCATCATACACCTGAGCTTTGTTTAAAGCAGCTATCATTTCTTCAGCCAATTTTTCTTGTTCTTGGTTTTGGTAAAAAATTACCGATCGATATTGCGTACCAATATCATTTCCTTGTCGATTACTACTCGTAGGGTCATGTGCTTGAAAAAAGATAGACAGAATATCTTTTAAACTAATCACAGTACTATCAAACTCTAATCGAATAACTTCTGCATGTCCTGTTAAACCAGAGCAAACCTCAGCATAAGAAGGATGAGAAATAATTCCTCCGGCATACCCTGGAGTAATTTTTAATACTCCCTTCATCTTTTGAAATACTGCTTCTGTACACCAAA
>CAZKFN010000090.1:0-1298 GCA_964552035.1 uncultured Flavobacteriales bacterium | reverse complement strand
AATATTATCTGTCATTATGAGCTATTTTTACTATTAAACAATCTTTCTTCTAAAATGATTTACTTATCAACAATAAATCTCAAAGATTATTTAATTAAAAGGATTAATGTAATTTTCAATCATAAAATTAAGGTTATAAATTGAGGAAAGAAAGATACTTTACGCACTAACAAAAATTAAAATAAATGGATAAAAATAAAAAAATGAAGGCTGAAAGTTTGATGATGACTTATGGATATAAGCCAGAACTTTCTGAAGGGGCTATTAAAAGTCCGATTTTCCAAACTTCCACTTTTGTTTTTAGAAGTGCTGAAGAAGGGAAAGCATTTTTTGAAGTAGCTTATGGGATAAGAGAGAAAAATGATGAGGAAGAATTAGGATTAATCTACAGTAGAATAAACAACCCCGATCTTGAAATTCTAGAAAATCGCCTTTGCTTGTGGGATGAAGCTGATGATTGCGCTGTATTTGAAAGTGGTATGGCTGCTATTTCAACCGTTTTATTAGAATTTTTAAAACCCGGTGATTTAGTAGTATGCAGTAGTCCGGTTTATGGAGGATCGGACAACTTTATAAAAACCTTTTTACCCCAATTTGGCATTCATTATCTTGAATTTGATATGGATGAGAGTAAAGAAAAACTTATACAAAGAATTGAAGAAAGCGGCTTAGCGGATAAATTTGCTTTAATGTATATTGAAACTCCAGCCAATCCTACTAATGATTTGATAAACATCAGGATTTCAAAAGAAGTTGCCCAACACTTTTCTAACAATAAAAAAGAAGTTTACTTGGCCGTTGATAATACTTATATGGGTCCTATTTGGCAACAACCGCTTAAACATGGAGCAGATTTAGTACTCTATTCTGCCACCAAATATATAGGTGGGCATAGCGACTTAATTGCCGGGGCTTGTTTGGGTTCTGCAAAATTAATGAAAAGGGTAAAAACTCTTAGAACCTTTCTAGGCAATATGGCAAGCCCACACACCGGCTGGCTACTTTTAAGAAGTTTGGAAACCCTAAAAATTAGAATGGACAAGCAAGCTAAAAATGCCGAACATGTTGCTGCTTATTTAAATCAGCATCCTAAGGTTGAAAAAACCTACTACTTGGGAAATTTAACTCAAGAGGACGGGCAACAATTTCGGACCAAACAAGAGCAATGCCTTTCCAATGGAGCCATGATTTCCTTTGATATAAAAGGTGGAGAAAAAGAAGCTTTTCAGTTTCTCAATGCCCTAAAATTATTTCAATTAGCAGTAAGTCTGGGTAGTACTGAGAGTTTAGCAGAACAC
>CAZKFN010000089.1:0-8491 GCA_964552035.1 uncultured Flavobacteriales bacterium | reverse complement strand
TTCATATTCTTTTGCAAAGTTAGTAAAAAAGTAATGCAATGGCATTGCATTGTTTATTGCAATCGTCTCTTTTTCTTCTTCATCCGTTTAGCAAACTGTTTTTCCTCGTAATCTACACCTTGTGCATCAGGTAAAAAGCTGAACAACCCCAAGTCAGAATTAAACGAATTCTCATTTGAAAGAAACTCAAAATGGTCTTTTGTCGGTACGTTGTCTATTTCCTTTTCTTTAGAAATAGAGGTATCCTGTATTTTCAATTCGGGTTTATTGCTGTTGTTCCACCAATCATTGAATACATTTGCCGACAAGTTTCTCTCTAATTGTGAGCCATTCCAAACGGTATGGCTTTCGTAGTCAATAAAGGTAATACCGTAAATTCGTCCTTCACTATTACGTCTTACAACTGTATTAATACCCTGCTCGGTCAAATGCTTTTTAAATTCTGTTTCATTGTTTGTCGTATGTATAGCCAATTCAATTGTATTCTTTAGGACAGACCTCGCAGGGATGGTTTTCATTTTCTCGTTTGACTGTTCAAAGTGTTTTTGCAGTTGTGTTACTCCTGCATCTTTTCCGAATAGCGATGCTTTGAACGTATTGCTTACCTTGTTTCCATTCTCATCCAATGCTACATAGACTAATCCGTTCACAAGTTGACCGTTACGCTCTCCTTTGACTTCTTCTGCTGTGATATTGAAAAGTGATAGTAAAGCATTGTAGCTTCCCATAGTTGAAAAGCTGTAATACTTTGGCAAATGCCGTACTACCGAAGCAATTTGGCTCTTTATATCTCCACGTTGATAATCAACAGGTTTGAAAACTTTATTGCCCTGTTTCTGCTCTTGTTCGGTTGCCTTATGCAAATTGTATTTCGTTTCCAAATCCCGACAGATTGACATTGAGCGTGGATGGTCGTAATCATCGGGGATTTTCTTTCCATCAATACCTACGCAGGTTGAAACAATGTGGATATGGGTTCGGTCAATGTCCGTATGCTTGAAAACAATATAAGGTTGATTGCCGTAACCCATACGCTCCATATACTCCTGAGCCATTTCGGTAAACTGTTCATCACTGACCTTATCCGCAGGATCTGGGTTCAGCGAAATATGGCGTACCGTCTTTTCCGTTTTGATGTTTGCCGACAGGTACGGCTCAAAGCACTTATTGAAATACGCTACGGAATACCTGCCGTTCATTGTATCGGGTATCTTGTTCAGTAATAAAACCGCTCCGTTTTCCGTTCCCACTTTCTGTTGATTGTACAAAATCGCTCCGTACATATTGCTCCCTTTTCCGATTTTTGCAATCATAATTTCACTCTTTATTCAGGTATTTATTTTCAAATTCATCGGTAAGAATTAAAACCTTTAGCAATAGTTCTTTCATTTCTGCTGTCTGTTTTTCTAATTTATAGAGATATGCAGATGCTTTTTTCTCTGAAAAATTGGCGTTCAATAACCTTACAATCTGATTATAATTGGTTGCTATTCCCCGAAACTGACCGAAAAATTTGGTCAATCCTGCGTGATATTCTACTGCATTCATATCAATTTTTACAGTCTTTACCGTCTTCTGAAAGATACAGGCTGTAATGAAATGTGCCTTTACACTTATCCCCGATTGGTCAAAGAGGGCAAGGAACTTGGCGTTTTCCTCTGCATTCAGGTTAATGGAATACCGATGTACGGCAGGGTCATTCTTCGGTTTTCTCCCTGTTTTCCTAAACTGTTTACTGTTCTTTTCTTCCATAATAAATCCATTTCTAATGTTAAACAAAACTGCGACTTCGGAGCGGTTTTCAGCTTCCTGCAAGGACAAGTGCTTTTGAGGTACAGAAATTTATTTCGAGTACCTCAAAAGATAACTTGCTCTGAACAGGGGTTCAGAAAAATCCGTTTTGCAAACGGATTGGAGTTAGCGAAAAACAGTACGAAGCTGTTTTTCATTTTTGTCCGTAAATACGCTGATTTTGATGTGTTAAACTCCCTCTGCTGTTCCTTTACAAAGTAAAGGAACTATGGACGTTCGGCACTCGGACAAACACTACCTCTGAACGCCAAATGCTACCATACTGAAATGAAAGGCTGATAATATCCAAAAAGAGAAAAAGATGGATGGGGAAAATGAAAGTATTGATGCAAAACTGTATATATGAGCAAGTATTTACATACATAAATAAGTGCATAAATCTGTATGTACGCTTGTATGTAAATATGCTTTTACGCTTTTATTTAAAAGTGTACCTATGTATGGGAGTAGGTAGGTAGGTACAAACACTCGAAGTAAACACGTTTCTCCCTTTTAAAATTGTTTCCAAAAGAAAAAACAGAAAAAAAAGAAAGCCATTCAATCAAGGCGGACAAGCGGAAAACCCAAAAGGAAACGGAATAAGTCCCGAAGGGTGGCAGGGCAGCACAACAAACTCGGCGAAGCCAACATTTGCCCTGCCATTATGCCGTAGTCTTTTGGTTGGGTGGTGCGGTGGCTGTCCGCTTTACCTTTGCGACCTTTTTGTTCTTTTTTTGGGTACATTTTTAAATGTTTCTTTTATAGTATTTACATCTGAACGCCAAATGCTACCTCTGACTGCAACATTGGAAAACCCTGTATAAGTACCTTATATTTTTGAAGTCTAAATTGATTAAATATGGAAATAACAGTTTTAGACATTCAGATTTTAAAGGCATTGCACAAGGAAGTAAAGGAAGTTTCCAATTTGATTTCGGAGATAACTGCACCTTACAGAGCATTGCAACAGGCAACGAAATGGCTCGACCAACAGGAAGCCTGCCAACTGCTCAATATCAGCAAAAGAACATTGCAGACGTACAGAGCAAAGGGCATTCTTGGGGCAACACAAATCAATCGGAAGACTTATTTCAGATTGTCCGAAGTGGAGTTACTTATGCAGGGAGAGCGACCATTAAAAAAGCAAAAGAAATGAAACAGATTGGAAATTCAAACGAGGATATGCTTGCCCTGCTCGAAGCTGTGGTAGGCAACAAAAACGAACTGCTGTATATCAGGGAATATTTCCACCCATTGTTAAAAGGGGAAATCTACCTGTCAGGCGAACAGGTTTGCGAAATGCTACATATCAGTAAACGGACTTTACAACAGTACAGAGATGACGGACTGATACCCTTTATCAAACTCGAACGGAAAATACTTTTCCGTGAAAGCGATATTGTGAAAGTGTTGGAAGACAACTATCAGCGTTAGCCGATTAAAGAATGTTTTAAAATTGTAGCCGTATCAGGTCAGTTAAAGAAACAGCCCATTGCTTAAAGCGGTGGGCTGTGTTGTTGTATGAACGATTTTGTAAAATGCTTGTACTTTTTTATCACGATTATCGTGTTTGTATAAACGTCAGTAACAGAAAAATGTGCAAGTATTTTTTGTTGGTAAAATTAAGATAGCAAAACGAGTTGAATTTTCTGCAAAAAGTTCAGCCGTTATTGCATTTACACTGCGTGCCTGTTAATCAACAAGCACCGATATGTGGTCTTTTTTAATCAAATTGTTTCATCAATTCTATCATACTTAATTTATATCCGTTTAAAAGTTTGAATAACTCTTCACTTACAATGAACATATTGAAAGCATAATCTACTTTTTTACTAATCGAAAATTCTGTTGTTTCGGCTAATCTTATACGCATCATAAATTCGTTACCATCATCAATTCTATCAGTATTAAATTTTATATGCTCATTTGAGAAGTGGATAAAACCACTTGTATTCTCATACAACAATCTAAATCCAGGATAAAGATTGTCTAATTTCTGAAATAAATATAAATCTGTCATTTTGTTGCCTTCAGCATCTTTTATATTTCTGATATGTTCTCCATTTTGAATTCGTTCATAAAAGTCTAATCTATCCTGAACTAAACTTAAAGCAAATAATCTCATGCAATTATCGGCTTGAAGTCTTAATAAATTTATTGCAGTTATCCAATTATTTGAGTCTGAGAGTGTTTTAAAACCTCTATTTAATTCAATTGCTCGATGTACAATTGAAAATGTGAAATGACTTGGTTTGGGAAGTAATTTTCGTTGTGTTTCATTTGTGAAAATATCAATAGCAGTCTGATTTAGCTTTTTATTTAATTCTTCCAACGATGCAAATACTTGGGTTAAATCAGCTTCCGAAACATTATTATTTAAAGATTGTTTTTCCATTTGAGGTTTACTAAGATTACATGATAGGTTGACGAAGTTTATCCATCATCCTTAATGGTTTAAAACATTTGTTTTATCCAACAGCTAAAATACAAAAAAGCCAATGCTTACAACATTGACTTTCTTTAATTGCTTTAGTAGGTTTCAGAGTTGCGAAACAAAAGAGCGTTCCATACCCTTAAATTTATGTGACACCTTTTGCATATCCTTTCCGACTTTCTCGTTAAGTATCTTGGCATAAATCTGTGTTGTGGCAATGTTTTTATGTCCTAACATCTTGCTCAAACTTTCCAACGGAACACCCTCGCTCAAAAATAGGGTGGCAAACGTATGACGTGCCAAATGAAAAGTTACTTTCTTTTCTTTAAGGCATTCAATCAGTTGGGATATTCGTTTCAAACTATCATTGCAGACGGTGTTTGAGGGTACAAGAAAAACCTTGCCGTCCTTTGACAGTCCTGCATATTTCTCGATAATCATTTTTGGAATATCCAACAGCATCACATTGGACGATGTAGATGTTTTCTTTCTCCGTATAATAATCCATTGATTGCCGTCAAAGAACTCTTGGATATTACTGTTTTTAAGTCCTTTCATATCCGAATAGGAAAGCCCTGTAAAGCAACTGAAAACAAACAGGTCTTTTACCAATTCATCTTTTTTGGTATCACAATTGAATGTTACAAGCTGTTCTAACTCGTTCCGTAACAGATAGCCACGGTCTTTGTCCTTTTTGGTATTCTTGTACTCGCTGAACGGATTGAAAGCAAGGTGCTTTCTGCTCATTGCCAACCGACAGAGGGTAGTAAAACCAATCATATACAGCCAAATGGTGTTATGCTCTAAACTCTGGTCGTCACGCAGGTAGTAATCAAAGTCCTGTACAAAATCAGAAGTAAGGTCGTTAAATGATATATCGGAATAACCGTATTTTGTAAGTGCAAAATTCCGAAGATGCTTTAAAAGTGTTTTGTATTTGGTGCGAGTTCCGTTTACCCGAAGTCCGCTATCGACTTTTTTCTCATAGTCTAAAAGGAACTGTTCATAGAATTTGAAAAAAGTAAGCTCTCCGCTTTCCATACCGAGAAAGGCATTTTTAAGTTTCACACTGTTTACAGCTCCCTCGTTTTTCAGGATTTTGGAATAACATTCCTCGATACCCAAACGGATTTTGTCAAGTTTACCGTTTACGTCTTGGGCTTCCCTGCTTTTTCCTAAAACCCTGCCATACTTCAAATCCCAATTCGATGCGGTAATATCCAACTTGGTACTAAATGCAGACTGTTTGCCATTTACGGTAATCCTGCACATAACTGCAACCTTTCCGTTTTTCTTTGGGGCGTTCTTTTTAAGGTAGAACAGTACCTTAAACGTTGATTTTTTTGTCGTTTCCATACTCACAATTCTTAATGATAAAATTAAACTTATGTGAGCCACGAAACAATATGAAATACAATGCAAAGGACTGAAAAATAACAGTTTAAAAACTTCGTTTCAAATGTTTAAAAGTAACGTTTTAGTAACCTTACTTTTGCCAATCGTTGCTTTTTTCTGCTTTTTACCGCATTACCAAAAAAACACAAAACGGCTGTAAAGCCTTTATTTACAACCGTTTTGCCTGTTCTTAATCTTTGATGTATATTTACTGAAAATTTATTTTAAAAACAACACCTTTATTGTCGTCCCCTCCTTGTTGTGTCATTCCGTAAAGATAGGTTCCATCAGAAATCAAAGCTCCTTTAGGAAATGCCCCATTATTCAAGCCGTCAAAATCCAACAGGTTATTATATCCCGTACCGTCAGGTTTTATTTTAAATAAAACTCCTTTATTATTTGCACCTCCTAATTGCGTCATCCCGTACATATCAGTCCCTTCTAAAAGAAGCGATCCATAAGCATATTTTCCATTTGCTCCATCTAAATCAAGGAGTTTCCCATATTGAGCAGAGGCTGTTAGACTACTAACAAATAGACCAATAACAATAAGTATTTTAGCCAGTGACATTTTTATCATTTTCATTCTTTGTATATACCCTATTAAATTAATAAAGTTTAAATGTGGTGTGTTTATTCAATCATTTTGATGAAAATCTACTTTTTTATCAACAAAAATATTTTCCTAATTAAAATAACTTAAACAAAACAATATGTCTTTCATCAGCAATTCCGATTGTGTTGTGTTAATATTTATATTCGATATCCTCATCTATCTCTTCTACAGTTTGCGATATCACTCCTTTTCTAAACTCTCTCCAGAAAATAACGATGATTAGAAACACTAATAGCGGTGCCCTCAATCGAACTAAGACTCCAAAAATAACAGCAGTCAATCCTGTTGAGAAAGCGAACATCATCGCAAAAACAGCAGCATATAAAAGTAATTTATGATTAAACACCAAACTAGTGAATCGTCTCCAATCCATAAATACATTTTTAATCAAAAAGTACATAAGAACAGATCCTTCTATACCGTTTAAAATAAGTGTAGCTGAAAACGACTCCCAAATAAAAGGACGAAACAAACCTGCAATAACTGCCATTGGGACAGCTTTTAGTAAGCTACCATAACTAAAGTCTGAAATTCCCAAATCATATTTAGCTCCTGTATAAGCATCATTCAGAGTAAAATCTTGAGCTACAACAGAAGCTTCATTCAAGTAATTATTGGTGAACTCCCCCAGACCAAAAGCATAAAAGCCAACCAATACGATTCCTCCTCCTAACAACATTAATGAAAATCGCAAAGTTCCTCTTACGAATCCTTTATTCACACTGTTAACTAGGGTAAACAACCACATCATACCAAAACTCATAATTAAAAGAACAAAGGTTATTTCTCGCGTTTTAATCAACAACCAGCTATAGAATATCATCCAAAAAATAGTGCCAATACTCCTTTCTTTAGTTAAAAACCATTTCAATAAAAGACGGGTTAAACTTAAAATACCAACCAACACCAATGTGTCTTTAGAAATACCTGTACACCAGAAAGTAACCGATGGAATAAATAGAAAGAACAAGTGAAATTTAGAACGTATCTTAACTTTAAAGCGAGAAACGATGAATTGATACAACTTCCAATGCGCCATAAATGAAAACAACATAAAGTAAATAGATGTCAACAAAAAGTTTTTTCCAGAAATAAGATTGAAAAACCAAACTATTTTAGATGTAAAATATCCTTCTGGTTCCCTTACAATCCAACTTGGATAAGGAATTCCATGTAACATAAACTCATTGATATAGCCTATTTTAGGGTCACTGTTAAATATTTCTCGCAGAAAAGCTGGAAAATCGACTAAGCTTAAATCAACTAAACTGTTTGCACCCGACCAGAAGGCAACACTGTCACCTCCTCCGTAGTTATAAATGTACAAGAACGTAAAAGCAAGTAGCCCTGTTACTTTAAATATAAAAAAAGGAAGAAAGTATTTATACTCTTCTCTTTGTTTCGTATTTCGGTATAAAAACAAAAAAAATAAAATGACTATAAGCAAGAAAAGTGAAAGCGTTATATCGACAACGCTTAATGCTTTTAGAATACCTGGAGTATTATACGAATATGTAAATGTTATTCCATTCATTTATCTCACAAAAACCCACTCATTATCAGTAGATAGCTTTTCGTCGTAAAGATAACCGTCTTGTTGATACATTTGGTATTCCTCCAATGATAAGTTTGGGTTCTCAATCAGAAAGCGAGAGAATTTCCCGCGTTGATTTTTCGCATAGATGGACACCGTTTTAGTTTGTCCATTCTTAAATTCTTTAAAAATCAGAGTAATCACTCTTGCCTTCACTTCTTTTAGACGTGCGACTTTAAAGTATTCTTCAGAGGCCAGGTTAAAAACAATTTCCTTTTCATGCTCGTTTAAATAATTGAGAATAGTCGTTCCCCAAAAGTCGTATAAATTCTTATCTCCATCAAAATTAGCCTTCGTTCCCATTTCCAAACGGTAAGGAAACATCCAGTCAAAAGGACGTAAAAAGCCGTATAAACCAGATAGAATAATAAGTGAATCGTTCAATGTTGCGTAATGTTCATCTGACAATGAATCGATGTCAAATCCTTTATATGCTTCGCCATTAAAAGTAAAAATTGCTGGGCGACGTTGTTCGCTGTTCTTCTTAGGGCTTATCCATATTTGATAACGTTCGTAATTTAACTCAGCCAATTTTTCTGATAGTTTCATGTTTTTCATAAAATCAGCCACTTTCCATTGTTGTAATGCAGCTACCAATTGTTGTGTTTGATTCAAAAATAGTGGCGCCGTGAAGTTTAAGTCTGGATAGGCCGATGTCTCG
>CAZKFN010000088.1:0-8802 GCA_964552035.1 uncultured Flavobacteriales bacterium | reverse complement strand
CATTAATATAAAGCAAGCGACCTTCTCTTTTAAGCAGTTCAATATTTTGCTCAAAATAAATGCCCCCTACAGGATCTAAAATAACATCCACACTTTCTTTTCCTAAAACGTCAAGTAGATTTTCCTTGTGGTAATAAATAACTTTTTCTGCTCCTAAACTCAAACAATACATAGCTTTTTCCTCGGTACTTACCACCGCAATGGGATGAGCCCCATACTGTTTTGCCAATTGAATCCCCATGCTTCCAATTCCTCCTGATGCTCCATAAAACAACACCTTTTCACCCTTTTGCAATTTACCCCTTTGGAAAACATTGCTCCAAACGGTAAATAATACCTCTGGAAGAGCTGATGCATCAGGAAGAGGGATATTTCGTGGTACGGGCAAACAGCTTCCTGCATCCACTGCCACATATTCTGCATATCCTCCTCCTGCTAAAAGCGCACAGACCTCATCGCCCAATTGAAAGTTTTTTACTTCTTCCCCTACAGCTATAATTTTTCCAGATACTTCTAAACCTAAAACATCTTGAACCGCTCCTTGAGGCGCGGGATAATTTCCCTTACGCTGAGCAATATCGGCCCGATTTAAACCGGCTGCAACTACTTGAATTAATACTTCTGTAGCTTTGATTTTTGGCACTTCCCGCTCGACAATTTTTAAAACCTCCGTCCCACCAGGAGAAACTATTTGGACTACTTTCATCTTTTTTAATACGTTTTGTTCTTTTAAAGCTTGGAAATTACGAACTTAGATGTTAATAATTTCAATTAATTCCCTGCATAATTTTGTTTTTATTTATTACATTTGCAATGTTTTGGATTATGTACCAACTAGAACTAATACACAACATCTATGAATAAGACTTTTACATTTTTAAAAATAAGCAGTTTATTAGCATTGGTTTTCATTAGTAGTATAGCTTATGCTGCAACATACACTTCCATAAATGATGGTAATTGGGGTGATGCCAATACTTGGGATTTAAATGCTATTCCAGGGCCTAATGACAGTGTGATTGTTAAACATAATATTGAATATATAACAAATGCTTCATTGGACTTTAATGGAACTATTGTTATAGATGATAGTGGAGATCTTCATATAAAAGTAGGAAGAAAGATACAAAGAAAGGATATTAATATTAATGGGAATATTACTGTTAAAAGCAATAGCAAAATTAAATTAAGTGCAGATGGAGATATTAAACTAAATAGTTTGGATCTTTCCATTGAAAATGGCAGTCAATTTATATTATCTGAAGCTACAATGAGTTCAGGAAGTATATCTTTTGATAATGTTAATGTAATTATTAAGGATAATGCTACTTTAGAAAACACAGCATCGGTTAAGATAATTTTAGTAAATAGTGAGGTTCTTATAGAAGAAGAAGGAGAGTTTAATAATAGTAGTTCAGAATTAGACATACGAGGGGAAACTGAAGTAATAGTCAATGGATTATTAAAAAGCAAATTATTACTTTTAAATGGTTTATCAGATGTAGAAATCTATGGAGATTTAAAAGTTACCAATGGAATAATTTTAAATAATGAAGCTTATTTAGGATTATTTTCTGAAGAAATTGATACACTAAAAGGTGATGTTGAAGTTAAGGGTGATAGTGGAATTGAAATCGACGATCCTACTGCAATAGTAATTACAGGTAATGTTAAAATTGAAGGTAATAATGCTATTATTTTTATTTGGGGTAGTTTAAATTTAACAATACAAAAAGAATTAACTATAAAAGAATCTGGTGCTTTATTAGCTGGGGATAACATAGCTCTTATTATTGAAGGTCAAGTTGTTTTAGAAGATGAAGCCTTTTTAAGCTTTCGCCATGATTACCAAGTAGAAATTAATAATGATTTTATTTTAAAAGATGAAGCTTCATTTAAAGCTAATAATGGTACAGTATTAATTGGTGGAAGTTTAAAGCTTGAAGACTCTATGACAGAATATACTCAAGAAGGATACTTAACTGTAGATAAAATACATAATGAGGGGATTATAAATGGTCAAAGTGAAACTGAAATTTGTAGTAAAAGTCGTACTGATAGAAGACCTAAAATCACAGGAAATGGCACAATAACACTTAGTAGTTATTGTAATAATATCACCTTACCTATCACTTTAACTTCATTTGAAGGGGAGGTGGTAAATAATACATACTTTGTTTTTACTTGGGAGACGCAATCCGAAATTAACAACGATTATTTTACTCTTGAGTTTAGCGAAAATGGTGAAGAATTTATTGCCATTGCCGAAGTAGAAGGTGGAGGAACTAAATATATACCTTCTTATTATGAGTACAATTACACACCTACGGGTATTACCTCTAAAGGGTATTACCGTTTAAGACAAACGGATTATGACGGAAAAACTGAATCCTTTAGTCCTGTTTATCTGGAGTTAAAAAATACTGCTCAAACCGATGATGCAGGAGATATTTATGTTTATCCTAACCCAGTAAAAGACAATGAGCTGTATGTTGAATTAAAATACTTACCAAGAGGAGAATATCAACTTCGTTTGTTTAGCATGAACAACCAATTGATTATAGATAGAACTCTAAATCTAGAGGAACATACTCGCAGGAAATACGAAGTATTGGGGAATCAAACCCTAGAAGGTGGTATTTATTTCCTACAAGTAATAGGAAAAGAAAAGAGCTATACGAAGAAAGTTATTGCAAATTAATTTCTTATATCTTTATGTAATAAGCGAGCAGGAAGCAAAGTTTGGTAATTACAGCCAACTTTGCTTTCTTCTCACATTACCTTAGGTTTGCCTCTTGTATTTGGTAACTTTCTCAATACTTAACTATAATTTGCAGCTAAACAGTACAACCTCTTTTATTTGACCCATTAAAATTAATTTCCTTGTGGCCAGCGTGGGTCATTGACAATCAAAACTAAACTTTAGAATTTCCTGCTGTTGTCCATTTTCGGATTTAAGAAACTTTCAGCTTTTGTCAAAAAGCTTGTTTTACCCCATGCTTGTTTGCATTGCTTTGAATGCTAGCAGTCTTAAGCTACGCACAGCTGAACTTCTATTCCGCTTAATCGACTTCTTTTATTTTGCATATTTAACAAGATATCAATGCTATATGCCTTTCAAAGTGCACATTTTAAAAAATTAGAAGATAGCTTAAGAAGAAGAGTAATTGCTCACTTTATTCAAAAGGATTCTTTATGCATTAATAGCGTGTTGGTGATTTTGCGGGAAGGTCAGCAAAACCTTTAGCATCAGCACGAAACAATTAATAAGTTTTGCAACTAAAAAAGGAGTTCTAATTCGTGACAGTTTAAAAGCCTTTTAAAAGGTTTCATCACTGTAAAATTGCGATTAACTAAACAATTTTTAATCCCTCGCAACAACTCAACTGATCAAAGCCACCGTTAATGTTGGTAAGGTTATGAATGCCTCTACTCTTGAGTATAGAAGCAGCAATCACCGATCGATACCCTCCTTTACAATGCAGAAAACACTCCTCTCCTTCTTTAAAGTCATCCAAGAAATCATTAATATCGGTCAATGGAGTATTTTTCGCTCCTTCAAGGTGAGCCGTATTAAACTCACTTTTCTTACGCACATCAAATACTTGTAGATTGGCATTATTTTTTTCAGCAAACTCTTCAGCAGAAATACAATTTAAGGTATCGTATTCCTTATGTGCATTTTTCCATGCGGCAAAGCCTCCTTTTAAATAGCCTAAAGTTTGGTCAAAACCCACTCTAGAAAGTCGGGTAATAGTTTCCTTCACCCTATTTTCGGGGGTTACAATCAATAGTTTTTGGTTTACATCACGAATTAAAGTTCCCACCCAAGGTGCAAAACCACCATCTAAACCAATAAAAATAGATTTAGGAATATGTCCTTTTACAAAATCCCTGTAGTGGTTGACATCAATTATCAAAGCATCGGTTTGATTAGCTAGAGCTTCGAACTCATCGGGGCCTAAAGCACGAACTTCAGAGAGCACCTCATCTACATCCACATATCCCTCTTTGTTCATTCTTACATTAGAAGGGAAATACTCTGGTGGTGGCAATAAACCATCAGTTACTTCTTGAATAAATTCTTCCTTACTCATATCTTCTCTTAAAGCGTAATTTACTTTCTTTTGATTTCCAAGGGTATCTATGGTTTCTTTCATCATATTTTTACCACAAGCAGAACCAGCACCATGAGCAGGATAAACTATAACATCATCATCCAAAGGCATTATTTTTTGGCGTAAGCTATCGTATAGAATCCCCGCCAATTCTTCCTGAGTTATATTTGCTGTTTTCTGTGCCAAATCAGGTCTTCCCACATCGCCTAAGAATAAAGTGTCTCCGGTAAAAATGGCTTTATTTCTTCCTTTTTCATCTTTGAGCAAATAGGTGGTACTTTCCATGGTATGTCCAGGCGTATGGAGAGCAACAATTTCAATATCTCCTAGTTTAAAAACCTCGCCGTCTTTTGCAATAGTAGCTTCAAAACTCGGATCAGCTGTAGGGCCATAAATAATTTCAGCTCCACTTTTTTTAGCAAGTGTTAGGTGTCCGCTCACAAAGTCAGCATGAAAGTGCGTTTCAAAGACGTATTTAATCTTGGCATTATCTTCTTTGGCCTTATCCAAATAGGACCACACTTCTCTTAAGGGGTCAATAATGGCCACCTCTCCTTTACTTTCAATATAATACGCGCCTTGAGCTAAACATCCGGTATATAATTGTTCTATTTTCATACTTCTTTAATTTATCAACAAAGTTAAGCGGTTTCCCTTACTCTTGGGAATACTGGGGTTTAATTTAAGCTAAAAAGCCAATTTTTTATAGTTTTCAAGGGATTATATTTTTTAAGCATTATAAAATTTACATTATCTGCTATTCTTAAAATATGTAATGTATAACAAGCTTGTTATTTAAATTTTATCCAAAAGCATGATAAATGATTATTTAGAAAAAAGGTGAAGCCCTACTCTTTCATAAATAACTGAAAATAAATCATTGGAATATTTTATTTACATTTGAAGCCATTATTTAACCTATAATCAACTAATCAAATTATATCAAGGGATTTAATTCTAAATTTTTAAATTATGAAAAAGTTATTAAACGAGTTTAAAGACTTTATAATGACAGGTAATGTCATTGATTTAGCAGTAGCTGTAATTTTAGCAACTGCTGTTGGTGCCGTAGTTTCTGGTTTCACTGAAGATGTAATGATGCCTATTATTGGCGAATTTACGGGTGGTATGGACTTTTCCGATTTAAAGATAGTCCTTTCTGGTGCTGAGTTTAGCGCAGACGGTGAAGTAATAAGCCCAGAGAATGCTATACTTTACGGGAAGTGGATCAACAGCTTAATCAACTTAGTAATTGTTGGTTTTGTATTATTTATAATTATTAAATCCTATCAAAAAGTTAGAAATCTACGTACAGTAGAAGAAGCTGCCGCAAAAGAAACCGCACCTGCTGGACCTACAGCTGAAGAGCTTTTAGCTGAGATTCGTGATGAACTGAAAAAGCAAAGTAAATAAAGTAATTTATAGTTATAAAAAGAGGTTTCAGTCTGCTGAAACCTTTTTTTTTGCTTTACTTTTTGTTAATAAAAAGATTGGTGTGGAAAATGAAAATGGGAAATTGGGAAGGGGGAAATTGGAAGGGGAAAATGAGAAATGGGAAATTGAGAAATGGGAAATTGGGAAATGGGAAATGGGAAATGAGAAATTGGGAAGGGGAAATTGTGTGGGTATTTTTATGGAAAGGTGCTGAATAATTATAGAGTTTATTGGAGTTTTAAAAACGCTAAATAAATTCTTCTTCTCTTCCCGAGGTGTATCGCTCCCACTTTTCAATCACTGCTTTCATATCTTCTGGTAAAGGATTTTCAAATTCCATCCACTCCTTTGTTTTTGGATGTTTAAAACCAATCTTATAGGCATGTAAAGCTTGTCGTGGTAGTAATTCAAAACAGTTTTCTACGAAACGCTTGTACTTGCTAAAGGTAGTTCCTTTTAACACTCTATTGCCTCCATACTCAGGGTCGTTAAACAAGGGGTGACCTACCCATTTGGAATGTACGCGTATTTGATGAGTTCTTCCTGTTTCTAGCCTGTATTCCACCAAAGTAATGTATCCAAAACGTCTAAGTACTTTATAATTGGTAATGGCGGGTTTGCCAACTTCCCCCTCTGGATAGACGTCCATTATTTTTCTATTCTTTTTTGAGCGCCAAATGTTTCCTTCTATCCTTCCTTCTTCCTTTTCTATATCTCCCCAAACTAAAGCTTGGTATCGTCTTTTCACTGTTCTATCAAAAAACTGCTTAGCCAATAAAGTCAATGCTCTTTCCGTTTTGGCTACCACCATTAAACCTGTTGTATTTTTATCCAATCGATGCACCAAACCCGGTCTTCCTTCATTCCCTTTAGCTTGTGGAAGGTTTTCAAAGTGATAAAGCAATCCGTTAACTAGAGTACCGGTATAATTCCCATAGGCTGGATGCACCACCATTCCAGCTCCTTTATTAACAACTAGCAAGCTTTCATCTTCATAAACAATATCTAAGTGAATGTTTTCAGCAACTAAGTCCGTTTCTCGAGGAGGATAAGGCAAAACAATGGAAATCTCATCCAAAGGTTTAACTTTATAATTAGCTTTAACCGCCTGTCCATTTACCAGCACATTTCCCAGCTGGGTTGCTTCTTTAATTTTATTTCTGGAAGTATTCGGTAGGCGATCGTTGAGAAATTTATCAATACGGATAATTGTTTGCCCTTTATCTGCAACAATCTTATGATGTTCATAAAGTTCTTCCTCCTCTTCATGCTGTTCCTCAAGTTTTACCATCCTTATTGAAGTATTACTCTTTTGTGAAGAACGTTCTCATTTTCCATTAAGATACGAACAAAATAAAGTCCTTTGGGCAAATGTCCTACCCTTATGTTCGATTGAAAAGACTGATCTAACACCAATTTTCCTTTAATATCGAACAAGCTGATTTTTAGAGGCTTTACTTTAGAATCAATTTCTATCGTAAAACTTTCTCGAGTGGGATTAGGATATAAAATTGCCGCTGAGTTATCTATGTAGTTCTTTTTAATTCCCACTCCCCAATAAGACTTCCTATAAATAGGTCTCAGCATTAAGCTACCGTCAAAAATTCCAGGAGAAGGCCGATACCAATCCAGTCCGTCAAAGCTCCAAAATATTTTATCCTTGTGGTTATTATTTAAATCATATCCAATGTTCATGGAATACTCTCCAACTGCTTCAATTCCGACATAATAACGCTGTGGAACTTCAATTAAGGTATCAAACCAATAGGTAACAAAGCCATTCGGTGGAGTAAAAATAGGGTTAAACACTTCTTCCTTATCGTAAATCAGATTACCAGGTCCTCCACTCGGGTGGGCAGCCCAGACTTTAATGGTAAAACTCTGATTTCTAATATCTCTATATTGAGGAAGAAAATAAATTTGTATTCCTCCAAGTGTATCTTTAATAGGCTGGTTAAACTCTACCGCCATCAAAGCAGAAACTCCAGAAGAAGATTGTTCAGGATTAACACCATATCCTGCCTCTGCAGTTCCGTCGTCGTAGGCATAATAATTATCTAGAATAGCCGTGCTGTATACGGTATCATTGGTCGGTAAAAAATCATGAGTAGTTTGTGTACCGATTCTAATCGTGTATTCTGCAGCAAAGGTGCCAGCCGAGTCAATGTCTTGTGGAGAATAACTAAAAAATATAGGGTATTTAAATACAAAATTTTCAAAAGGTTTAACGATAGACAATTGTGGAGTTGCTGGATACCTATAGAAGTCTATTTGGTTTATGGTATCGGTAATGACCACCTTGTTAAACACTGATGCGGCATTATCGTCGTTATTTCTCACTATAATTACGCCACTGCTATCTATCATATAAGCAGCAGGATTAATTTGAAAATGCCAATAAGGCATTGCTTGATACTCTTTTAAAAGGGAGTGTGATTCATACACATAAGCAATATCTCTATAGGCAGTATCTTCATCGTTTCTATTGTAATTCAAATAGATGTAATCCAAGTGCCAATGATTAAAGGAACCGGTAGAGTTGGCATAAGAACGAAACTTAAAGCGAGCACCATCCACGAGATATTCCTCTGGAACTTTAACCAATTCCTGTCTAAAGGTATCCGCTTGAAAAGCATCTGTTCCCCAAATATTTCCCCAACTATCCGTAAGAGGATTATAAAAATCCAAAACTAGGGAATCTCCAACTACAGGACCACTTAAAGAAAGCCCCTTAGGTTGGAAGTAAAAACTAATATACACCTCATCATCAGGTAAATTCCCCATGCGCAACGGAACTGAGGTCAATTCATCTGCTTTAGCCGTATAGGGACTATTAAGGTCATAAGGAAGTCCATTTTCATCTAGTCCGTCAAAGGTTACTATTCCAATCGAGGGCGGTAAAATTCCATAATGGTTATTTCTATATACTTTTCTATCGGTGTAAAATACGTTGGTATCAGCATTCACAAAATAATATCGGGCTGAATCTTGGAAAAGTTCTGCTTCAACGGCTACAGTATCTATTCCTCCACCTGAGGTATCGTAGATATTATAAGGCTCATAAACCTCTATGAGTTCCGATGTTACAGGATAAGATTCTAGGGTATAAACCCTAACAAAAGTTTTAAAGTTTCTGGTTTTATTAAAAACCTCTCCTTCAGAATTCAATTCATAATGAAAAGTAGTATCTCTAACCAAACCTTCAGAACCATAATAGGGTAACCCTCCAATTGTAATTCTATAAAAGAGA
>CAZKFN010000087.1:0-8857 GCA_964552035.1 uncultured Flavobacteriales bacterium | reverse complement strand
TACACAATGATGCAGAAGCTATAGAGCACATTATTAACGATGAGATTGAAAGACAATTGGAAAAAGACTTATCCTATCCAGATTTTGATCCTCATCAAAGTAAAATCCCTAAATACGATAAATAATGGATGCAGTTTGGATCATACTAACCGCCTCATTAATCGCCACTTCTTGTGGTTTACTAGGTGCATACTTGGTGCTTCGAAAAATGGCTATGGTTGGAGATGCCATTTCCCACGCGGTTTTACCGGGAATTGTTTTAGCTTATTTATTTTCCGGTTCTCGTGAAGCTTTGCCCATGTTGGTTGGTGCAGCAATTTTAGGCGTATTAACTACGGTGATTATAGAGTTGTTTTATCAAAAAGCTAAACTACAATCCGATGCATCTATTGGAATTACTTTTACTTGGCTCTTCGCTATAGGAATTATTTTAATATCTGTTTTTGCCGATCAGGTAGATTTAGACCAAGACTGTGTTCTTTATGGTGAAATTGCCTATGTGCCTTTGGATTTATGGATAGGAAAAAGCGGCATGAATATGGGACCAAGGAGTTTATGGATAGCTGCAGGATTGCTGTTGATTGTTTTGACATTTATCCGAATATCCTACAAGGCTTTATTTATCACAACTTTTCATTCAGCTTTTGCCCAATCTTTAGGAATTGCCGTCGGTTTTTGGCATTATGCCTTAATGAGTGCAGTTTCCCTTTCCACTGTGGTAGCTTTTGAGTCTGTGGGGGCAATATTAGTGGTGGCTTTTTTAGTAGTTCCCCCAGCTGCAGCTTATTTATTAACCCATGAACTAAAAAAAATGTTAATGTTGACAGCCATACTAGCCACTCTATCTGCTGTTGGTGGCTATTTTTTATCCGTTTGGATCAACGGTTCTATAGCAGGTGCCATGGCTTCTTTTGCAGGAATTATTTTCTTTGTTATATGGGGCTATACACAACTTAAAAAAAGAACTAAAAAACATTCATATTACGAAGAACTGGAAAAGAAAGACTTTGTTGAGGAATTAAATTATTGAAAAAAATATGGTTCAATTAAATTATTTCTTTTATTTGCTTTTTAAATTTAAGCCAAACCTTTCTTATTAACTTTCAATAATTGCACAATGGACAGCAAAGACAAACCCAAAGTGATTACTGCTTTCGAGAAGTTAAGTAACGAAATTCAAGAACAAATTAAATTAGAAAATCCAGAGGGATTTAGCGATAACCTTATTAAATTCACCAACAGAGATGGGGAGTTAATTTCGGCTTTAAGGTTTGAAACTGAGGAAAAAATATACCTGGTTAAAATGTCAAAAATCGTTGCTCAACAAATTATAGAAGAGGATGATGACTATGATGAGGACGGAATTCTAACGGATGATGCAAGGGAGGAATACGAGGAGAAATACGATGAAGAAATAGAAGATGAGGATGATTTTGAAGATTAAATCGCCTCTTAATCTTATACTCCAATTTTATCTTTATACCGCAGTTCTCATGCAAAATGTATGTCTATCTTATAACTTATTAGACTAATTTCCTGAGTTCTAATTGTTCCTTTTATTTTCTACTTTCCTTATATGGCGCTATGAGTTCTGGATTTAAATATGGAAAGCTCCTACCCTATTTTGCATTTTTTACTTTTCATTTTTGGTTAGTATTTTTTTAATTAATGTTTGTATTTTAAATAGCTGCAAGTTTAGATTTAAAAGCTAACTATCTGATAGTATTTAAATTAATGAAAGAAGTTGAAAAGGAGATGTAATTGAAACAAAAGGTTAACTATGAATTTTAACAAATTAACCCATGCCATTTTTTGCGTTAATAACAGCTTGCAAGCTAAAGCAAAGTTGGCAGTAAATATGGCACTTACTGTACGTAATTGGTTAATAGGTTGTTATATTGTAGAATTTGAACAAAACGGAGAAGACAGAGCAATTTATGGAGATGAATTACTCAAGAATCTTTCTCGCAATATTTCAAAACAGAATGTTCATGGATTTTCAGCAACCAACTTAAAGTTGTTTCGACAGTTCTATAATTGCTTTCCTGAAATTATCCATTTATTCAAAGAAAAATTAATAATATGGGAAAGCCACATCAGCATGCTATGTGTTGAGCAAAGCTGAAATAAGGGAATCACGAATACAATTAAAAATAAACTTGTAATGAGTAAAGCAGACAGCTTATTTTGTACAAGCTACTTCACGAATGAGTATATTCGCAAAAAAAATAAAGCATCAATTATTTTGATTATCCTCCTCCCCTAGCTCGCCCATGAAAAACATCAATTCTTATCCCGAGATATGGAGAATTTCCTACCCCATAATTTTAAGTAGTGTAGCTCAAAACATTGTCAATGTTACCGATACTATCTTTTTAGGAAGATTAGGGGTAGTTGCGCTAGGTGCAGCTGGAAATGCCGGCATTTTTTATTTTGCATTTATGGTAGTTGGCTTGGGATTTAGTATTGGGATGCAAATTATTATCGGTAGGCGAAATGGAGAAAATAATCCAAAAGCTATAGGGGGAATTGTAAATCAAGGGCTTTATTTTATGCTGCTTTTGGCACTCTTAGGTTTTGTTTTTATGCAGTTCTTCTCTCCTTACCTATTAGCTGGTGTCACCTCTTCAAATGATATTCTAGAAGGAACTATTACCTTCTTAAAATATCGTTCGTTTGGAATTTTCTTTGCCTTTATGAATTTTTTATTCATGGGATTCTATACAGGAATTACCAAAACCAAGGTACTCACCTATACTACCGCTGTACAAGCTATTGTCAATGTGGCTTTCGATTACCTCTTGATATTTGGAAAATTCGGTTTCCCCACTATGGGAATTGCTGGAGCTGCTATAGCTTCAGTCATCTCAGAGATTGTCGCTCTTGGCTTTTTTATTATTTACACCAAAAAATACATCGATTTATCGCATTACCAACTCTTTAAAAACCTTCAATTCCAATACAAAAGAACTCTTAACATCTTAAAAGTCGCTGCACCTGTAATGACACAAAACTTTTTATCCATTGTGTCATGGCTAGCTTTCTTTATGATTATTGAGCAAATTGGAGAGCTAGAGTTAGCTGCTTCTCACATTGTTAGAAGTATTTATATGGTCTTAATGATTCCTCTTTTTGGCTTTAGTTCCGCTACAAGCACCTTGGTATCTAACTTAATGGGGAGTGGAAAGGTAAAAGAGGTTTTAAGTTTAGTGAAAAAAGTTTTGATCTTAAGTCTAAGCTTCACTGCTGCCTTTATTCCTATTACCCTTTCTTTTCCTACTCAACTTGCTAGAATATATACTGCTGAGACGAATCTTATTCTTGCTGTAAAACCTGTACTTTATGTGATTTCATTTAGCATGCTCTTTTTCTGTACAGCTATGATTTTATATTCCGCGGTTACAGGAACCGGGAAAACATTACATTCTTTAGCCGTTGAAAGTTTTAGCATCCTGATTTACCTCATTTCTGCTTATTTGGTAGGAATTTATTTTCAATTTGATTTATGGGCGGTATGGTCTATGGAGTTTGTTTATTTTGGAGTTATGGCACTATTAGCTATGCTCTACTTAAGATATGGGAATTGGCAAACAGCTAAAGTTTAAGCTTTAATACAAAAAAGTCCAATTGCAAATGTATCCACTAAGGGTGTCTCCAGAAAAGTCGGTTTTTAAATTGATGTCTTCTCGATAAATAAATCCTACATCTTTTGCATACCGTTCAAAGGTGTATCTCTTTTCTATTAAATTTTCCACATCCATTTGAAGAACTCCTAAAGTCAAAGGAAAATACATCTCACTGATTTCAAAATCCCGATCTACTTCTTGATAAAAGTATAAATGCTCCTCTTTGGTATTTAGTAAATTAGCATTCCAACTAGCACCTGTGGCTGTAGGAAAAATTAAGTGAATCGTTGGAATATTGTCTGCTTCATAAAGGTAATAATTTTTATTCATCAACACTTTATCCATTTGTTTTTCTACCCAAGGTAAGGTGTCGGATAAACGCTCTTCAATCAGCATTCTATAAATCAACTGTCTGTCATCGCCATAATAACTATCTATGATGCTTCTTCTTTGAAAATGAGTTAAACTATCAATCCCACCAGTATATTCGTTAAAAATAATGGAATCAATTTGAAAAACCTTTTGCTGTCCTACCTTTAAAGGAAGGTATTCATAACCCGTCTTTTCAGGTGTTGGCAATTCCTGTGAATCTCTTTTACAGCTAGCAACAAAAAGAAGACTCAGCACTACAATTATATATCCTAACCTTTTCAAGAATAATTTTATTAATTAATGCAATTCCTTAATCGTACTGAATTGTACCTTTTAAATCTTCAAAATCAAGCTCATCCTTAACATTCTGTTTATACTCATCTGGAGTTGTAAACATATCTTCTATCACTTCTGGATTCATCAACTGCCCTTTTTTATATTCCAATACTTTATCTATAGTATTATTATCTTTATAATAATACCACTTTCCATGGCGAACATCTTTAACAAACTCACCTTTGACAAGTGTATCTGCAGTTTCAGAATAAATATAAGTTCCACCTTGTCTAAATCCATCTGTATAAGCTTCCTCTTTTTTTAACTCCCCTTCTGGATAATACTCTTTCTTTACCCCCTGCTCTAAATCTCTTTCCATATACACCTCACTCAGAAGTTTTCCATTGGGATAAAACAATCTCCACTCACCAAACCTTTGTCCATTAATATAGCTTGACTCTTCTACCAACACCCCGCCAGCACCATAAGTCCTCCATTCTCCTGATTTTTTTTGATCAATATACTCACCTTCAGCCATTTTTTCACCGGTTTGATAATAGTGTATTGCTTTAGATTTAGATGGATTTTTACTATCGTAATTCAAAGTAGATTGCAAGTTCCCATCCTCAAAGTAATAGTGAAACTCACCTACAGCTTTGTCATCTTCAAATTGACCTTGATATCGAAGTTTACCATTTTCATGAAATGCTCTCCACGGCCCAAACTTTTCACCTTTTTCATTTTCCTGATTCCACGCCTTATTATTTTGAGCCAATAGCATACTACTACTTACTACAAACAAGAATAAAAAAACAGACTTCACTAGTGATTTTTTCATAATTAAAACAAAGTTAAACAAAGTATCGAGTATAGCTTAACGTAGATTCATAATGTTTCATTGTCTAAAACTGTATTTACCCACTAATAAAATTAAAATTAAAAAGCTTTTATTAAGTTTACAACATGCAAAGTTTTTTGAACAAAATCACTCAAGAGATTCTATCTAAACATTCTAGTGAATTAGATAAGGTAAACATCATTCTACCAAGTAGAAGAGCTTCAGTATTTCTCAACAATGAGTTCCAAAAACTCATTAAAAAAGCCAGCTGGTTGCCACAAATATACAGCTTAGAGGACTTTATTATTTCCTTAGAAAACTATTCCATTTTAGATTCAGTGGATCTGATTTTTGAACTTTATCACGTTCATCGAGAACTGGAGGGGCAAAAAGCCGAAAGCTTTGAAGATTTTATGGGCTGGGGCGGTATTTTATTACAAGACTTTAATGAAATCGACCGGTATTTAATTGACCCTAAAAGATTATACAACTACTTAGCAGAAGTGAAAGAGATTGAAAGCTGGGACGTTAGCTCCAATCAAATTACAGCATTTCAAAAAAAGTACCTCCTATTTTGGAAAAGCTTAGGAAAATATTACCTTAGATTTACAGAAAAATTATTGCAAGAAAATAAAGCCTACCAAGGTTTAGCTTTTAGAAAAATTGCTGAGCGAATAAGTAAAAAAGAGCTTAAAGTTGATAGTGATAAGCATTTTTATTTTGCCGGATTTAACGCTTTAACTAAGGCAGAACAAAAAATAATCAACGAGTTTGCCCTTCAAAAAAATGCTCAAGTTCTTTGGGATATCGATGCCTATTACCTTGAAGATGTCCATCAAGAAGCAGGATTTTTCCTTAGAAAACACCAAGCTAAACAAGGGCAATTGAATTGGGTTTTTGACAACCTTCAAAACGAAGAAAAAGAAATAAATATTTATGGAATTTCTGGAAATGTTGCTCAGGCTAAGCTAATTGGCAACCTACTAGAAGACAAAATCAAAGAAAAAAAGGGAGAAATAAAAAATACGGCAATTATTTTAGCAGATGAAAATCTTTTGGTGCCCACTTTAGAAAGTATTCCTCAGGCAGTTCAAAAAATGAACGTCACCATGGGTTATCCCTTGATGAATTCTATTTTTTATCATTTTTTTAAAAGCATTGCAGCACTGCATTATAAGAAAAATAAATCTAAAACTAAAAACAGTTTTTATTTTAAAGATCTGATTGATTTACTTAATCAATTGGCTCTACAACTGCTAGGTAAAGAAGTTATTCAAAAAGTAAAGTCCATTGAAAAAGATATTAAAGACAATCGCTTAATCTATGTTCCAGCAGAATTGCTAAAAAAATTAGAAAATAGCATTGAAATTTCCTTTATCAACTTAAAAGAAGATAGCCCTTCTGCTCTAATTAAGGTGATGCAAGATTTTTGTGAAAAAATAAAGGCTGTAGACAACCTTAGCAATAACTTAACGGAAATTGAAAAAGAGTTTTTATTTGAATTTTATAAAGTATTTAACCGTATTTCAGAACTTAATAAAAAGCAGACTAATTTACTAACATTCAAAAGCCTACTGCAGTTATTTGAACAAATACTTTCAGTAGAATCCATTGATTTTGTAGGAGAACCTTTAGAGGGTTTACAACTTATGGGAGTTTTAGAAAGTAGAACCCTAGATTTCGAACATGTTATTTTAAGCAGCTTAAACGAAGGGATTTTACCCCTTGGGAAAACTCAAAACTCTTTTATCCCTTACGATATTAAAAGAGAATTTGGATTGCCCTCGTATAGAGAAAAGGACGCGATTTTTGCCTACCATTTTTATAGACTTATACAAAGAGCAAAAAAAGTAGATTTAATATACAACAGTAGGATTGATCCTGTAAATGGAGGAGAAAGAAGTAGATTTATTGAGCAAATCATCAATGAGTTACCTAAGGTAAATCCCAGAATAAAAATCAAAGAACATACTATTTCTTTAAGAGTTCCCATTCAAAAAACAGAGAAGTTTAGCATTAAAAAAACTGAAGAACATCTTGAAGTGATAAAAACACATTTGGCCAAAGGTATTTCACCATCTGCTATTAATAGCTTTATTCAATGCCCTCTAAATTATTATTATCGATATATCCTCAAAATGAAAGAAGAGGATTTAATTGAAGAGCAGATTGCCAGCCATAGTTTTGGTACGGTTGTGCACGACACTTTGGAGAAGTTATATCAGCCATATATTAAACAGCTTCTCGATTTAAAAGCGATAGTAGAAATTAAAAAGAATCTTAATTCCTATCTTTTAGAAAGTTACTATAAAACCTTAAATATAGAGCCTCATAAAGGGTTTCATAAACTTGCTTTCGAAGTTGCCAAAAAAATGATTGCAGACTTTATTTCTAGTGATGAAGAGAAAATTAAAGCTGGAGATGAAATTCATTTAATTAATTTAGAATATAAAATATCAGCAGAGCTAAAAGATGAACTCTCACTTCCTGTTAAAATTACTGGTTTTATAGATAGAATTGAAAGACACAATAAAGTTTTAAAAATCATTGATTATAAAACAGGAAGAGCAACAAATAAAAATGTAAATTATAAGAAACAAGAAAATATTATTCGAGAGGATTTTAGTATGGCTCGACAACTTTTGCTTTATCAGTTTGCTTATGAAATTGAGAAAGGTCAGAAAGCAGAAGCAGGGATTATTTCCTTAACCAATCGCTCTGAAGGTTTTATAAAAATAGAGAACCAAGAAAAAGTGAAAGAGCATGCCTTGTATTTACTAAAAGAAGTTATTGCCCAAATGCTGGATCTAGAAGAGGATTTTAAGCACAATCCGGATTCTCTTTATTGTCCTTTTTGCTAAGTAGTTATATGTAAACTTTAATTTGACATCTTCTATAGAAGTTATCTAAGGATGTGTTTTGCTATTTTAAAACAGCAAACAAAAATCCCCCTGTATGAAACAGGGGGATAAAATCAGGGAAATAGCAGTAAGTTATCTACCACAAAAACTTACACCTATTAGACGCAGGAGTTTTAAAATAGTTGCTTTTCCTTATAAAATAGTTTTCAATTCGCTACCAATCAGCAAGATACACACATATATCAATCAGTAAAAAACTTCAAAAAATAGAATTCTTGTTATAAATTAGAACTTTAATGTGCACGATTACCAGCTTTTTAAAAAACATATACTTTTATAAGCTGTTAAAAGTTAGATTACATTCATAATACTGATGCTTAGTTTGTAACTTTGTATTTTAAAATAGACATTAAAAGATTTATGGATTTAGATATAATATTGGCTTCTCAACTTTCAGATAATTTAAAGCAAATTGCTCAAAAGGTGTTCAATGAAGAGCGAATTACCATTGCGGAAGGTATTTCTCTATTTGACAAAGAAGTTCCTCTTAATTTTTTAGGTGGTTTAGCGAATTATATTCGTGAGAAAAAACATGGTAACAATACGTATTTCAACAAGAACTTCCACATTGAACCCACGAATATTTGTGTTTTTGACTGTAAATTTTGTGCCTACTCCAGATTAATCCGCGAGCGTACAGATTATGATGCATGGGAAATGACAGAAGATGAAATCATTGAGAAAGTTGAAGTCTATGACGAAAACGGTATTTATTATTTCATTTTAGATGGTGAAAAATTGATTCCGGATGACATACCACACAAGACGTATTTTGAAATCGGTGAAGAAGGTTACAACTGGTTTAAAATACCGTGGTTTGCGTT
>CAZKFN010000086.1:2947-8978 GCA_964552035.1 uncultured Flavobacteriales bacterium | reverse complement strand
GAATAATTCTTGAGCAGCCTGCAGTTCGTCTTTGGTAATTTTTCTGGCAGTACTAATAATGCGAAGCTGATCGCCTTTTTGTAGTATTGGAACTTCTTGCATGCTTCAAAGATAGTAGAAGAAAAAGAAAATTTTCGTTGAATAAGAGGAAAACATTCGCATGAAAATTCGTAATCTTGCCTACGCAATTTTTTTACTCACTTTAGCTTTTTGATAAGCATAAAGTTTGCAAAAGCCGGGCCTATAGCTCAGCTGGTTAGAGCACTTGACTCATAATCAAGTGGTCCCTGGTTCGAGTCCAGGTGGGCCCACAAATTTTAATCGCAAAGAGGTTTATAAATAAATGCAATCGTCTTTTATTTTTAAAACCATATTCTCCTTTCTCATTTCCCTTCATAATTTCCTATATTTAAAGTCTAATTTTTTAAAATGAGTTTTAGCGATAAATACGCCAGAGCATTTAAATATATTATGCCTTCACCTTTCAGTATTGCTTTGGTACTGACAGTGTTAACTTTTTTTATTTCCTTATTATTAACACGCCCTATAGAAAGCAATGTCTTTTCTTATTCTCTTGATTTATTAGATTATTGGGCTAATGGGCTTTGGCAGGATGGCTTGATGGTTTTTGCCATGCAAATGATGCTCATTCTTGTTTTAGGACATGTGATTGCTTTAAGTCCTATGGTAAACCGCTTGATTAATCGTTTGGTTAGTAACATTGACAATACCGCACAAGCTGCTTTCTTAGTTAGTATTTTTACCATTGTTGTAGCTTTATTTAATTGGGGTTTAGGGCTTATCTTTGGAGCTATCTTTGCTCGAAAGGTTGGAGAACATGCACAAAAACAAAATATTAAAATTAATTATCCTCTTGTTGGTGCTGCCGGCTATATTGGTTTAATGGTTTGGCATGGTGGAATCTCAGGATCTTCTCTAACCAAGGTTGCTGAGCCGGGGCATTTAAAAGCTTTGATGCAAGGGATTTTAAGTTCTGATGCTATAGCTGAACTGCCAGAACAAATTACCTTTTCTGAAACCGTATTTTCCTCACTAAACTTAACGGCAACAGCTCTGATTATTATTATTCTTCCTATTGTTTTTTATTTGATTGGGAAAAAGACAAAAGTTGAGGTTCCACAATTAAATTTTTCAACACCACCAGCACCAAAACCAATAGAAAATCTTCGTGGCGCTGCAAGAATTGATTATTCTAAGCTAATTGCCTTAAGCCTTGCTGTTGTGATGTTGTTTTGGGCAATTTTCACTGCTTTTCGTCAAGATGTCAGTGCCCCTCTTGGGTTTATTACCCCTAATTATTTAAACTTTTTATTGTTAGCTCTTGGTATATTATTACACGGTTCTTTTAATAATTTTATTCATGCTGTTGACCAAGCAATTGGGGGTGCTGCAGGTATTTTAATTCAATTCCCATTTTATTTTGGAATTATGGGCATGATGAAGGATTCTGGGTTAATTACGGAAATGTCCAATTTCTTTATCAGCATTTCCAACGAAACAACTTATGCTCCTTTTACCTTAATAAGTGCTGGAATTGTTAATATTTTTGTTCCCTCTGGTGGTGGACAATGGGCTGTTCAAGGACCAATTATTATTCAATCTGCTCAAGCTTTGGGGGTAGATTTTGCAAAAAGTGTTTTAGCTTTGGCTTATGGAGATCAACTAACCAATATGTTACAACCATTTTGGGCACTTCCCTTGCTGGGAATTACAGGTTTAAAAGCCAAAGATATTCTTCCCTACTCTCTAATCTTAATGCTGGTGGGAAGTTTAATTTACCTTTCTGTTTTGCTTGCTTTTTGAAGAATTATAATTCCATTCCTTTTATTCCTTTTGTATCAAAAGCATCTCTTAATCCATTGCCTAGAAAGACAAAGGAAAGAACCAATAGACAAATTGCTAATCCTGGTAAAATTGCCAAATATGCATCTCCAGTAACAACATAACCTTTATGTTCACTAATCATCACACCCCAGGTTGCTTGGGGAGGCTGTGCTCCTAAACCTAAAAAACTAAGTCCGGCTTCTACCAAGATTGCAGCAGCAAAGTTGGCCGCTGAAACCACAATTAACGGTCCTGTAATGTTGGGTAAAATATGTTTAAATATAATTTGAAAATCTTTGAATCCTAAAGCCCTTCCTGCTTCAATATATTCCATTTCCCTTACACTTAGAACTTGACCTCTTACTAAACGAGCAACTTCTACCCACATGGTTAACCCAACTGCTACAAATACCTGCCAAAAGCCTTTCCCTAATGCCAGAGTTATGGCAATCACCAATAATAAAGTGGGAATAGACCACACAACATTTATTAGCCAGACTACTATATCATCAATCCAAGAACGATAAAATGCAGCAATACACCCCAAAGTAATCCCAATTAAAAGAGAGATAAGTATGGCAATTAACCCTACGCTAAAAGAAACCCATGTGCCGGCCATTAAGCGGCTTAACATATCCCTGCCATAGCGATCGCTTCCCAACCAAAATGTTTGGGTTTGTATATGCTTATTAACTTTAAAACCACCTTTTTCTTTTGACCACTTATCTAACGAAATACTTTGCTTATCACCTTCAATTCCATCCCCTGAATATTTTACAATTTGTATGGAATCTTCTTTTACTTTATAAGAAACTATTGGAATTTTATTATTTATTTCATTAAATCCTAAAATCCATTTTTGAAGGAAATTCTTTTTTGTTTTAATGGGTTTATCAGGAATGATTAGCATCAATTGTTTAAAGCCTGGTTTTTTTCTACCTAACTCTAAATATTGTTGATTGGCTTTTGGACTTTTATCCGGACGAATAAGCGGGCCCAATACAGCAACTGCTATGAATAACCCTATTACAACCATGCCAAAAACAGCTAATTTGTTTTTCCTTATTTTCCTCCAAGCTAAGGCTGATTGTGATTGATTTGTAGATGTATTTTTTTTATTTTTCAAGAATTAAACCTTTCTTTCTTTCCATTGTGGTTGAATACGTAAAGATAGTAAAGCAAGTAGAATTAAATATACTGGATAGACTAAAGATAGTATAAAAATATGAAGATAATTAAGCGTAAAGCTCCTCCAATTAGATATAGAATACAAGAGTTGAACATCCACCCATACTTTAGCTAAAAAATACATACTCAGATACATCCATTCTATATGCCTTAGGCTGCACAATATCAGCATGATAGGCAAAGCGATGTTTCCTGTAAATACAATAAATGAAACAATTATACTAAAGGAATCTTTATAGTATCTTGTTTTTTTTGCCCATCTAATTCTTTGATGAATTAAACTTTTAATACTGGATTTTGGGATAGTTTCTACTAATGCTTCTTTTGTATTCGCGAAACTTATTTTTGCTTTTTCTTTATACTTTCTTTTAATTGCATGTAAAAAAAAGACATCATCACCAGATGCCTCTGTAAATGCTAGATCTTGTCTGTTAAACTGAAGGTACGTTTCTTTTTTAAAAGCGAGATTAGCCCCATTTGCTATTATGGCTTTATTTAAAGCAACACAACCCTGTGTGCTGGCTAGTAAAGCTGCAAATTCAATCTGCTGTAAACTAGAGAATAAAGTTTTATTACCTTTTATTTCTACTGGACCCAGAAGCAAATCAGGATTTACTTTTTCAAAGTACTCCTGCATAGTTTTTAACCATTTTTCATTGGGCATTGTGTCTGCATCTGTGGTAATAATTAAGTTGTTTTCTGAAGCGAGGATTCCCTTTTTTAAAGCTTCCTTTTTACCTTTTTTTTCTTTTAGTTTTAGTAATTTAATTTTAAGATTACCTCTTCTTTTTTCTATTACTTCAATACTATTATCTGTTGAATTATCATCCACCCATATAATTTCAAACTCCTGTTTCTTTAAATTTTGATTTTTTAGTGCATGGATTAAATTTGGGATATTTTTTTCTTCATTTCTAAACGGGATTACCACACTTATTTTTTGCAATGAATTTTCAGCTTTTTGAGGGCTATATTTATTATTTGCTTTACTAAATACAAATATCAAAATTAGATAGCTAATACTGAAAATTGCAAGAATTACTTCTATCATATTAATCCCTTTTTAATCCAATTTAGCCACTTTATTTTGGGTAACATAATAAAACCTAAAGTTGAAGGAATAATTAAGTTTAAACACCAAATTATAAATGTTGCTGCTATTGCATGAGTTCCATTGTAACCTAGTTGTTCGAACATAAAGAAGGAGAGAGAAGTTCTTATGGGTAGGTCTGTTAACCAAGTTGAAGGAACTACTGCCATAACAAAAAATAATAATGCTACAAATAAAAAAGCCTCAATAAAACTAATCTGTTCTTCAAAAATCATCAGAAGCATTGAAAATTGAATTGTAAAAACAACAAATCTCAAAAGACTATATGCTAAGAGCTTGGCCCTTGTTTTCTTTTTTATATTTAAATCTTTTATTTCCTCTTCTTTGCTTATTTTCTTTGAAAAAAACTCTATTATTTTAGCTAAGCGACTAGAAGAAAAATAAATGCCTGTACTCAAAATTATTAATACGACGATTAGGGCTATTGATAATTCTTCCGATATCTTTATCCAGGGTTGTAAATATGATGTAAAAAATAAAGCTGCTATTAAACCCATTAATAAAGTTATTTGTAATTGTGCCATTGAACAAAGAATATTACAGTACATTATTTTAGTTCTTTTTCCTTTTGAAATATAGATCAATCTTCCAGCCAATTCTCCCATTCTATTTGGTGTAACTAAACTTAGAAATATTCCCATTCCTATTGATAGAATAGATTTTATCCAGCTTAATTTTTCAAAGTTTTTTATTGCACTTCTCCATTTTAAAGTTTCCAAAAACCAATTCAAGGGCATTAGCAGAATTACACAAATTAGTACTATTGGTTTTTTTATTATCATTCGAATTGGGTGGAGTAGATCTGCAACTTGTATTCTTTCTATGAATAAATGATAAATATAATACAACGCAAAAACTCCTATTGTTATACTTAGGATAGTATTACTTATTTTATATAGCTTTGCTTTATTCAATGGACAAACAAATAAAAGATGCGGATAAGATTATATTGGGTATAGATCCCGGTACGAATATAATGGGTTATGGTTTAATATCAGTTAAAAATAAAAAGATTTCCTTATTAGCTATGGGAGCTATTCATTTGACAAAGTTAGGTGAACATAACCTACGATTAAAAAAAATCTTTCAAAGAACTTTACAGTTAGTAGATGATTTTAAGGTTGATGAAATGGCGATTGAGGCGCCTTTTTATGGTAAAAATGTTCAGTCTATGTTGAAATTGGGTAGAGCACAAGGGGTAGCTATGGCTGCTGCATTGGTTAGGAACATTCCCGTTCAGGAGTATTTACCCAAAAAGATAAAAAAAGCTATTACAGGTAAAGGTGGAGCATCTAAAGAACAAGTTGCTGCAATGCTTAAATTAATTGTAAATTATGAAGATTCTCCTAAATACTTAGATGCTTCTGATGGATTAGCTGTTGCTGTTTGCCATCATTTCCAAAATGATGCAGTATCTACTCGTAAAAGTTATTCGTCCTGGGATAGTTTTTTAAAAAATAATCCAGAACGTAAAGGATAGCAGTTATCTGATTGATTGCCAGATATATAACGTTAATTCTTAAAAAATATTTTAAAAGATTTAAAATCTGCTCCTCTGTAACATAAGCTAATTAAGGGCTACAGCTCATGCTGCTATACTTTAGCTTTATGAGGACATCTATGAAGTATTGACCTTATCCCTTCAATCGGGCATATTCGTTCTATAATCGCTTTAAATCACCTTTTTTTAAATAGATTTTCTTAAAATATAAATTTGAGAGGAATATTTTGGTGTTTCTGCTTGCTTTGCTTTTTGATTGGATTGAAAACCTTTAATCAGAGCCTTAAATATTTTCGAATTTCCAGTTTTGTATTTTTCACTCAACATGCTTACATAATAGCTATCAAATTTCATGGGTAGTATTTTGCTAAGCTCAAAGTCATATT
>CAZKFN010000086.1:0-2937 GCA_964552035.1 uncultured Flavobacteriales bacterium | reverse complement strand
TTTTGGTTTAAAGTGATATAAATGCCTTGGCAAATCGTATGCTGCCCAATATTCTTGATAATATTTTGCATCGTACGAATTACAGTTAGGTACAGCAACCACAATTACTCCATTATCTTTAAGAATCCTATGCATTTCTTCTATGCGTTTATTTAAATGATAAACATGTTCCAAAACATGCCACATACTTATAACATCAATGGATTTATCTTTTATTTCACTTATATATTCCTCTTCTTTTATGTTTAATCCATAATTTTTAATGGCGTATTCCTTTGCAACAGTCGATGGTTCTATTCCTAGGCAATTAAAATTTGCAGATTTACATTGATTTAAAAATTCACCAGTTCCACAACCAATATCTAATATATTTTTCCCCTTGCTCTCTTTTTGAATTAGCTTTAATTTTTCCTTTAGCGTTATCTTACGAACTCTTTGATAAATCCTATTGGTTATTCCCTTTTTAATATTGCTGTGTGAGATATAATCTTCCGATTCGTAGAATGACCCGATATCTCCTTCTTTTGGTATTGGGTTAGTAAACCAGAATTTACAACTGTCGCATTCTGTTATGCTAAACTCTTTTTTACTTACGGTGTAGTCTTTGCAATCCAGTACATTGACAAACGATGTACCTTCACAAATTGGGCAATTTTCATACTTTTTCATAGCATATGTTTCACGTGGAACATTATAATTATCTTCCAAAATGTATAAGTAATACAGAAATATCTGCAGGAGAAACCCCACTTATTCTTGAGGCTTGACCTATTGTTTTAGGTTTAATTTCTTCTAACTTTTGCTTTGCTTCTGTTGAGATAGACTTTAGTATACTGTAATCAAAGTTATCTTTAATTTTTATATCTTCAAGTCTACTCAAACGATCTGCCATATCTTTTTCACGCTTAATATACCCATCGTATTTAAGTTTAATTTCAGCTTGTTCTAAACATTCATTACTGTAATTTTTAAAGTCAAAACGGTTGAACTCCTTTTTATCTCTAAAGTCTTGTATTGAAACTTGCGGACGCGTTAATATAGAAGCTAATTTCACCTTTTGTTTAATAGGACTTGTTCCAGATTTTTTTAAGTAGAGATTAACTTCTTCTGGTGAAATACTGCTTTTTGACAATTGCTTTAATATTTCTTCCGTTTGCTTTTGTTTTTCTTCTACTTTTCTTAATCGTTCATCAGATGCTAGACCTAAGCTATGTGATAATGCTGTTAATCTAATGTCTGCATTGTCTTGTCTAAGAAGGATTCTATACTCTGCCCTAGAAGTAAACATTCTATAAGGCTCTTTTGTACCTTTTGTAATAAGATCATCTATTAATACTCCAATGTAGGCTTGGTCTCTTCTTAAAATTAAGGGGTCTTTTTCTTTTAGTTTTAAACTTGCATTTAATCCTGCCAATAACCCCTGACATCCTGCTTCTTCATAGCCGGTAGTTCCATTAATCTGACCTGCAAAATATAGGTTTTTGATTAGCTTAGTTTCTAAAGTATGCTTAAGTTGTGTAGGTGGGAAATAATCATATTCAATAGCATACCCTGGCCTAAATAAGCGAACATTTTCAAAACCAGGAATATTTTTAATGGCTTTCATTTGTACGTCAAGTGGTAGTGATGTTGAAAATCCATTTACATAAACCTCTATGGTATCCCAACCTTCAGGTTCTACAAATATTTGATGTCTTTCTCGCTCTGAGAAACGAACAATTTTATCTTCTATTGAAGGGCAATATCTTGGACCAGTACCCTTAATCGCACCGCTAAACATTGGTGATCGATCTAAACCGGTCCTTAGTAAATCATGAACAATATCGTTCGTATATGTAATAAAACAGCTTTTTTGTTTTTTTAAAGGCTGAGTATCACTAAATGAAAACTTAGATGGATTTTCATCCCCTTTTTGCTCTTCCATTACCTTAAAGTTCAAAGAACGTGCATCTACCCTTGGTGGTGTTCCCGTTTTCATTCTACCATGATCAAAACCTAAATCAATTAATTGTTCGGTTATACCCGTTGCATTTCTTTCTCCCGCTCTACCTCCACCAAAATTTTTCTCACCTATATGAATGAGTCCGTTAAGAAACGTACCAGCAGTAAGTATAACTGCCTTTGCTTTTATTTGAATACCAAGCGATGTTTTTACACCATTTACTTTCCCATTTTCTGTTGTTATTTCTGTAACGGTATCTTGCCAAAAATCTACATTAGGAGTTTTTTCCAGCATCAATCTCCATTCTTTAGAAAATAACCAACGGTCACTTTGTACCCTCGGACTCCACATTGCTGGACCTTTAGAAAGATTCAGCATTTTAAATTGTATCGCTGTTTTGTCAGAAACAATTCCGCTGTATCCTCCCATTGCATCTATCTCTCTTACGATTTGTCCTTTAGCCACACCACCCATAGCTGGATTACATGACATTTGCGCAATTGTCCCCATATTCATGGTGATAAGCAAGACAGATGAGCCTGTGTTGGCTGCCGCAGCTGAAGCTTCACAACCAGCATGCCCTCCTCCTACTACTATGATATCATATTCTCTTAACATTCTTTCCTCCTTGTTTCACGTGGAACCTAAAAATTTAGGCTAGCAAATTTAATCAAAAAACTGCTACCTACATTGAAATTAATAGCATTACACAGATTTGAAATTATATTTATTTAATTTAATTTATAGAGTTTACGAAAGTTGATTTTTGTTTGTCTCACAAAAGAATTAGAGTATTTCATCCTAAAACGAACTTAGGATGTACTGATTTTAATTTTTTGTTAAAATTGCTTATAGCTGCCTGATATATACTTCTTAATTATGAAAATAATAAGTATATTTATCTAGTTCTTAAATAACCATTTTAATAATAATTCATATGAAAGAAAGTTTAGAAAGATTAAGTAGTATCAAAGCTCCAGTATGTGTAACAGTAA
>CAZKFN010000085.1:0-9548 GCA_964552035.1 uncultured Flavobacteriales bacterium | reverse complement strand
CTTTTTTTATGCAAGCACTTAATAGAGAGTTTGAGGATAAATTAAACTTGTCTATAGAAATTTTTGAAAATCGACACCAAAAAAGATTCTTACACCAACTGGTTTCCAGCCAATTGGATATGGACAGAATGGATTACTTAAAAAGGGATAGCTTTTACACTGGGGTTTCCGAAGGAGTGATAAGTTCAGATAGAATAATTTCTATGCTCAATGTTAGCAATGGAGAATTATGCGTAGAAGCCAAAGGTATTTATTCCGTTGAAAAATTTATCATTGCCCGTAGACTAATGTATTGGCAAGTTTATCTTCATAAAACGGTGATTTCTGCCGAGAAATTAATTATCAACATTTTAAAACGTGCTAAAAAACTTGCTCTAAATGGTGAGGAGCTATTTTGTACAGATGCACTTCGCTTTTTTCTTTATAAAGAAAGAGATAAAGAGTCTTTTATAAATAATCCAGAAGTACTTCAACAGTTTTCAGAGTTGGATGATTTTGACATTATTACTGCGGTAAAAATGTGGAGAAAGCATTCCGACAAGATTCTCTCAACGCTTTGTAATGCTCTAATTAATCGTTCCTTATATAAAATCAAGCTGTCGGCCAAAGAGTCATTTACAAAAAATAGAGAAGATTGGGAAATCATCTTAAAAAGAGATTATCAATTGGAGAAGAACAGCTTAGAATATTTTACTTTTTCTGGGTCTATTGCCAACAATGCATACAATCCTAAAATGGATAAAATTAACCTCTTATACAAAGATGGAAGAACAGAGGATATTGCTAAGGCAGCTGATCAATTAAATATTGATGCACTTTCAGAAGCCGTTCGAAAACATTATTTCTGCTATCCCAATCCAAAGATGCTAAAAAAGTTAAAGTAAACGATAATTAATCCAAACAAATCATCGTTAATAACTTCATTAGAAATACGCTTTAGCTAGCAATAAATAATTCTTATTTTTGAAACATGAAGTTTTCAGCACGACAAATATCTGAAATCCTTGAGGGAACCATAGAAGGTAACCCAGATATTGAGGTCTCATCTGTTGCCAAAATTGAAGAGGGGAAAGTAGGAAGCATTTCCTTTTTAGCCAATCCTAAGTACACCGAATACATTTATTCTACTGATGCCTCCATTGTAATTGTTAATAAAGACTTTAAAGCAGAGCACCCTACCAAGGAGGGTTTAACTTTAATTCGTGTAGAAAGTGCTTACGAATCCTTCGGTAGACTTTTGGAGCTATACAATCAAGTTAAAAGTAATAAGGTAGGCATTTCAAAAAGTGCTGTTATTGCCGAGAGCACCATTATTGGTGAGAATGTTTACATAGGCAACTTTGTCTCAATTGGCGAGAATGTAAAAATAGGGAACAACGTAAAAATCCACCCCAACTCTAGTATTGGAGATAATGTAGTAATAGAAGAAAATAGCATTATTTTTTCCAACTGTTCCATTTATTCAGAAACTCAAATAGGAAATCATTGTATTATTCACGCAGGGGTATCTGTTGGTGCAGATGGTTTTGGTTTTGCTCCCAACAGTGAGAACAATTACAAAAAGGTAGCTCAAATCGGCAATGTAATTATAGAAGATTATGTTGAAATTGGAGCTAACAGTTGTATAGATAGAGCCACCTTAGGTTCTACGATTATTCGCAAAGGAGTGAAGTTAGATAATCTGATTCAAATTGCACACAATGTTGAGATTGGCGAAAACACAGTCATAGCAGCCCAAACAGGAATAGCAGGTTCTACCAAAATTGGGAAGGACTGTATGATTGGTGGACAAGTAGGAATTGTAGGGCATTTAAAGATTGCCAATGGAGTTAAAATAGCTGCGCAATCAGGAATTGCAGGGGATATTTTAAAGGAAAATGCAATTGTTCAAGGCTCTCCAGCCATTCCCATTAGTGATTTTAAACGCTCCTACGTTTTATTTAGAAGATTACCAACAATAAGCAGTCAAATTAAAGACTTAGAAGATAAAATAAAAGATAATTAGCAGAGAGTTATTTTACCTATGAGTACTAAACAAAAAACAATAAAGAATGAAGTATCTGTTGAGGGAATTGGACTTCATACAGGGAAACTAGCGAAAATTACATTAAAGCCCGCTAAAGAAAATCATGGCTACGTATTTCAAAGAATAGATTTAGAAGGAAAACCAACAATTAAAGCTGATGCTGATTTGGTTGTAGACACTTCTAGAGGAACAACCATAGCTCAAAATGGCGGAGAGGTTCATACTGTTGAACACTTACTAGCAGCCGTATATGGTTTGGAAATTGACAATCTTCTCATTGAGATAGACGGACCTGAAGTTCCAATTTTAGACGGAAGTTCTCATTATTTTGTCGAAGCTATCAAAAAGTCAGGCATAGTGGATCAAAATGCTGAAAAGGACTATTTTGAAATCGTTGAAAACCTAACCTATGAAGATACAGAAAGACAAATTGAAATGTTGGCTGTTCCACAGGATGAATTCCGCCTAACGGTAATGGTGGATTACAATTCTAAAGTTTTGGGTACTCAGCATGCACAAATGTATCATTTAGGGGAGTTTGAAGAAGAAATCTCCAGATGTAGAACGTTTGTATTTCTAAGGGAATTAGAGTTTTTAGCTAAAAACAATCTCATCAAAGGCGGAGACTTAGATAATGCTATTGTTTTGGTAGATAAAGTAATGCCACAAGAGAAATTAGATGAGCTAGCAGAATTATTAAATAAACCAAAAAGTAGAAGTTCAAGGAATTGGAGTTTTAAATAATGTTGAACTGCATTTCCAAAATGAACCAGCTAGACACAAGCTATTAGATATAGTTGGAGATTTAGCTTTAGTAGGCAAACCTATTAAGGGGCATATCTTAGCTGCAAGACCTGGACATAAAGGAAACGTTGATTTTGCAAGGCTGATTAAACAAGAAATTAAGAAAAGAGTAAATCAAGCACCACGATATGATGTCAACCAGCCTCCTGTTTATGATATTACAGCAATAGAGAGGATTCTACCTCATCGCTACCCTATGCTTTTAGTTGATAAGATTATTGAACTAAGCAACACCCATGTTGTAGGTGTAAAAAATGTAACCATGAATGAGAGCTTTTTTCAAGGACATTTCCCAGGGGCTCCTGTGATGCCTGGAGTTTTGCAAATTGAAGCCATGGCTCAAACAGGTGGAATTCTCGTTCTAAATACCGTAGAAAATCCAGAAGATTATTTAACCTACTTTTTGAAAATAGATAAAGTTAGGTTTAAACAGAAAGTTGTGCCAGGTGACACTTTAATCTTTCACCTAGAATTAATTAATCCAATAAGAAGAGGAATTTGTAATATGTTTGCAAAAGCCTACGTTGGAGATAAATTAGTAGCTGAAGGGGAACTTATGGCACAAATAGTAAAAGAAAAATAAATGGAGAAAGCTTTTATTCATCCCAATGCAAAAATTGGAAAAGGGGTACAAATAGATCCATTCGCGTATATTGCCGAAGATGTTGTTATAGGTGATGGATGTTGGATTGGCCCCAATGCTACAATTATGGATGGAGCTAGAATAGGGAAAAATTGTAAAATTTTCCCCGGAGCTGTTATTTCAGCTATTCCACAAGATTTAAAATACAAAGGCGAAAAAACCACTGCTGAAATTGGAGATAATACCACTATTAGAGAGTGTGTGACCATTAATAGAGGAACAGCAGACAGGAATAAAACTGTTGTGGGTAGTAATTGCTTATTAATGGCTTATGTACATATTGCTCATGACGTAATTGTGGGTAATCACGTTATACTTGCCAACACGGTTAATATTGCAGGACATGTTACAATAGAAGATTATGTTACCCTAGAAGGCGTAGTAGCAGTACAACAATTTGTAAGAATAGGTATGCATTCATTTATTGCAGGGGGTTCACTGGTTAGAAAAAACGTTCCTCCTTATGTTAAGGCTGCTAGAGAACCTCTCTCTTTTGTAGGAGTTAACATTATAGGAATGAGGAGAAGAGGGGTAAGTGAAGAAGTTACTACTCAAATAGAAGACATTTATAGGAAAATATTTGTTCACTCTAAAAACATATCCCTTTCCCTAGAAGAAGTTAAAAAGGAATTCGAAAATACTGTAGAGAAAAAACAAATTATCGATTTTATTAAGAATTCTGAAAATGGAATAATAAGAAGCCCGCTTAACTAATACAATGAAGATTACGCTTGAGAATATTGGGAAACGCTTTAATAGAGAATGGATTTTTAGGGGAATTACTTCCCATATTTCTGAAGGTAAAGTATGTGCTATAAAAGGACCAAATGGCAGTGGAAAATCTACCTTATTAAAATTAATCTCTCAAGGAGAATTACCTTCTGAGGGTAAAATTACCTTATACAATTCTAAAGGAGAGAAAATAGAGGCTGAAAAAGCCTATCAGCAGTTGAGCTATGCAGCTCCTTATGTAGATCTTCCCGAGCAGCTTACCTTAAAGGAGTTCTTCAATTTTCATCAAAAATTTATTCCTTTAAAAAAAGATATTTCTTTTGAAGAATTTGTGCAAATTGTGTATTTACAATCTGCCATCAACAAGCAAATTTCTAATTTCTCTTCGGGGATGAAGCAACGTCTAAAATTGGGGATAAGTATTCTAAGTAATTCAAAAATTCTTATTTTAGATGAACCAACTTCCAATTTAGATGAAGAAGGCATAGCATTGTATTGCAATTTATTAAAAAGCAATACCTCCAATAGAATTACTTTTATTGGAACCAATGAAGAAGCAAGAGACTTAGTAGTGGAAACAGAAAATATTGTATTGACTGATTATAAAAAGAAGAATTGATTTATATTTGACTAAACTATAGAATTATGGCAACAACAGCAGATTTTAAAAATGGAATGTGTATTAACTTTAACAATGACTTAATGACAATTGTTGAATTTCAACATGTTAAACCAGGTAAAGGACCCGCATTTGTAAGAACAAAACTTAAAAGTTTAACTACTGGAAAAACCATAGACAATACTTTTACTTCTGGTGTAAAAATAGAACCTGTTCGTATAGAAACCCGTAAATATCAATACCTATATAACGATGATAGTGGATATCACTTTATGAATAAAGAAAATTACGAGCAAACATTTCTGCCAAAAGAGCTAATTAATGCCCCTCAATTCTTAAAAGAGGGAAATGATGTGGACATTATGTTTCATGCAGAAGAGGAAAGAGCTTTAAGCTGCGATTTACCACCTTTTGTAGAAATGGCTGTAACCTATACAGAACCCGGAATTAAAGGTGATACAGCAACTAACGCTCAAAAACCAGCAACGATTGAAACCGGTGCTGAAGTTAGAGTTCCTTTGTTTATTAATGAAGGAGATATAATTAAAATAGATACCCGTACAGGGGCTTATTCTGAAAGAGTGAAATAATGAAATTTGATCGACCCTATACCCTAGCTGAGATTTGTGATATTTTAAATGCCAAAGCTCTAGGAGATAAAGATGTTTCTATCTTAGGTATTAATGAAATTCACAGAGTTGAAAAAGGAGATATAGCATTTGTCGATCATCCAAAATATTATGAAAAGGCTTTGCAATCTGCTGCTTCTGTGATTCTAATTAATCAGGAAGTGGATGTACCAGAGGGCAAAGCTATCGTCATCTGCGAGGAACCTTTTGATAGCTTCAATACTATTTTAAATTACTTTAATCCTTATCAGTTTTTCGCTCCTTCTAATCCTACAATTGGAAAAAACACTCAAATCCACCCTTCTGTGGTTATGGGAAGAAATGTTAAGATTGGAAGTAATTGTTTGATTATGCCTCAGGTTTGCATCTACGATGATGTGGAGATTGGAGATAATGTCATCATACAAGCTGGTACTGTCATCGGCTCTTTTGGGTTTTATTATAAAAATCGCCCTACTCATTTTGATCGCTTACAAAGTGCAGGAAAAGTCATTATTGAAAACAATGTTGAAATTGGAGCTCTTTGTACTATTGACAAAGGAGTAACTGCTGAAACCCTTATTGGAGCAGGAACAAAGATCGACAATCAAGTTCAAATTGGTCATGATACGATTATTGGAGAAAAATGTTTGATTGCTGCTAGTTGTGGCATTGCAGGTTGTGTTACCATTGGCAATGAAGTAACCCTTTGGGGACAAGTGGGAATTACCTCTGGAATTAGCATTGGAGATAAGGCAGTAATTTCTGCTAAATCCGGGGTGTCTAAAAGCCTAGAAGGTGGTGTAACTTATGCAGGAACTCCAGCAGAAGACCTTAGAAGTAAATACAAAGAACTGGCTTTATTAAGGCGATTACCTGAGTTATTTAAAAAGTAATTTATCGTAATTTAGGGAAATAACATAAAAAGTTGAAAATTTCCTTGAAAGATATTTTATTGGTGGGTATGCAATTTATTTTGTTTAGCCTCTACCTGTTTCGTTGGACGGCTATAGACTTCCAAATTCCTTTGGTTTTAAAAATAATGGGTGCTGTATTTACACTAATAGGTTCAATTTTTGCTACCACTGCCCTGTTTAATTTAAATACCAATCTATCTCCCTATCCTAGTCCAAAAGCAGGGGCCAAATTAATAAAAACTGGTGCCTATCGTTTTGCTCGTCATCCCATTTATTCCGGAATTCTATTTTTCTGCTTGGGCTATGGCTTATTTTCAGCAAACACTTTGCGTTTATTGATCTTCCTCGCGCTGTTGATTCTCTTTACTTACAAGGCAAGGTACGAAGAACAATTGTTAGAAAAAAAATACCCCGAGTACATTTCCTATAAAAAAAATAGGGGAATGTTTTTACCAAAGTGGAGTAAAAAAAATTGAAACAAATTCAATCTTATCGAGTTAATACACTTATCTTCAATAATATATTTATAAAAAGTAATTAAATAATTTCCCAAAAAAATATTATTACATAAATTTAAAAATCTTTAATTCAGCATTAACATTAAATAAATCAATAAAAATTACCCTCAGTAGCAATCTTTAAAAAGCTTAATATTGTGTTAATTATAATAAAAAAACATAAGTATCTAATACAGAACGGAAGAGCGAGAAAAATAAATCTAACTTTCATAGAAGTATTCTCTAAATCGTACAGGTATATAAAGTTTTTTTAATGTAACAAATAATAAACTTCTAAAGAAATAAACAAATAATACTTAAACCTTAGAATGTTATTTAACACCCTAGATTATGCTTTATTTTTACCCTTGATATTCCTTCTTTATTGGAAGGTATTCAAAGGAAAGCAAAAGGCTCAAAATGGTCTTTTGTTATTGGGAAGTTATTTCTTTTACGCATGTTGGGATTGGAGGTTTATGTTTTTACTGCTCTTTTCCACACTTATCGATTATTTTTCTGCTCAAAAAATCCAAAAATCTCAAAACCATAAAAAGCTATGGATGTGGATTAGCATTACCCTAAACATCGGATTTCTAGTTTTTTTTAAATATTATAATTTCTTCGCAGATTCCTTTTTAGAGTTATTTTTAAAGATGGGAGTTCAACTTAATCCAACTAGCCTTAACATCATTCTTCCCGTGGGAATATCTTTTTATACTTTTCATGGAGTTTCTTATGTATTAGACGTTTATCATGGGAAAATAAAAGCAGAAAACAACATTTTCCAATATGCTTTATTTGTGAGTTTCTTCCCTTTATTAGTAGCAGGACCCATTGAAAGAGCGACTCACCTACTTCCACAAATTAAAGAAGTTAGGAATTTTAATTACCTACAAGCTGTAGACGGATTGAAACAAATTTTATGGGGGCTGGTCAAGAAGGTAATTATCGCTGACAATTGTGCTATGTATGTCAATGAAATTTTTGAAAATTATACGTCATTATCAGGAAGTACTTTGCTAATTGGCGCCGTACTATTTGCTTTTCAAATTTATGGAGACTTTTCTGGGTACTCGGATATTGCTATTGGTTCTGCCAAACTTTTTGGAATAAAATTGCTTAAAAACTTTAATTACCCTTATTTCTCAAGGGATATTGCAGAGTTTTGGAGGCGTTGGCACATTTCCCTATCCACATGGTTTAGAGATTATCTTTATATCCCACTTGGAGGCAGCCGAGTAGCTCCTAGAAAAGCCATAAGAAATACATTTATCATATTTCTTATTAGCGGTTTTTGGCATGGTGCCAATTGGACTTTTATCGCTTGGGGCGCCTTAAATGCTCTTTATTTTCTTCCGATTTTACTGACCAAAAACAATAGAAATCACTTGGATGTAGTGGCCTCAAACCAGTTTCTCCCCTCTTTTAAAGAAAGCTTACAAATGCTTTCTACCTTTTTATTAGTCACCCTTGGTTGGGTTTTCTTTCGTTCAGATTCTATTTTCGATAGCTTTTTATATCTAAAAAAAATATTTTCGCCTTCATTGTTCTCTCTCCCTTCTGTTGATTTCGGAATAATATTTATTTTAATTACCCTTTTTATGCTCGTGGAATGGGTAGGAAGAAAAGGCAACTATGCTATAGAAAATTTAGGACAAGCTTGGCATAAAGTATTTCGTTATAGCTTATATTATAGCCTGATACTCTCCTTATTTTATTTTGCTGGAAAAGAAGAACAATTTATTTATTTTCAATTTTAGAGGCAATGAATAAATTTATTAAAAAAACCAGCTTGTTTCTTCTTCCTATAACGCTTTTAGTGTCATTGACTTTTTATAGCTACGGGCCAAATTCAAATGACTTACTCCGTTTGGCTTACTTGCCCGAAATTTATACACATTATCATTCTAAAAAAGAGTTTCTTGAAATAACCCCTCCTGCTTTTGCCTACGATAAAATCATGGATAAGCCTATAAAAAGGAAATACAAGGTAATGAGTATGGGCGATTCCTTTTCTGAATTTATAGAAAGTTATAATAACATCATTGCGCAGCATTATGATTTGTTACATTTTGATAAAAATATCACTGGATGGAATAGCCTAAATCAGCTTTACGCTCTAAGCCTAGGTGATTTTTTTATAGAATTCAACATCGATTATGTGATCTACCAAGGAGTAGAAAGACATATCTACGGTAGAACGAAATACTTCGATTCATGTCTGAAAAAAGTAGATGTAAAAGATGTATTTCAACTTGTAAATAAGTCCTTGCCCCAAGCTAATAAAAATCCAAATAAAAAGCTGTCTTTAGAAAATTACATTCATAAAAAACTTTTTACCAAAGAATCTTTTGTGCTTCTAAAAAACACTTATCATTACTTAAATAATAAAACCTATCTTTTTGAAAATCAAGTTTATAAAGTAGAGTTAAATCAAAAGGGATTGTTTTCCATTCCACAAGACAATCTACTTTTCTATTATGAAGACCTAATCGATTTAGAAGAAAAAAATGAAAAGAAAGTAGCCGTAGATTATATTCAAATTTTAAATACTATAAGTAAAAATTTAAAAAATAAAGGTGTTCAACTTCTAGTTTTAACCTCTGCTGATAAATATTCTATGTATTATGAATATATGGTAAACCCACCTGATATTGAACCAAAACTTTTAGAACACTTATTAGAAATCCCAAAAGAGTTTA
>CAZKFN010000084.1:0-9665 GCA_964552035.1 uncultured Flavobacteriales bacterium | reverse complement strand
ATAAAAAATGAAACTTTAACAAAAGACCCCGAGGAGCCAAAAGCTTATGCCTATTGTTCAGATACTGCTTATTATGAGGGATTACTCTCTTACATTCAAGGTGTAGATTTATTGTATCACGAGGCTACTTTTTTGGAAAAAGATAAGGAAAGAGCTAAAAAAACATATCATTCTACGGCAAGCCAAGCAGCTAAAATCGCTCAGCAAGCCGAGGTTAAGCAATTGATTATCGGACATTTTTCAAGTCGTTATAGCGATAGACAACCTTTTTTAGAAGAAAGTAAAGTTGTATTTGAGCAAGTAAAAATTGCAGCAGAAGGAGAGGTGTTTTATCCTTAAAAGGAGATGATTTTTATTAATACCTCTTGACCCAAATTTTAAAAAATAGTAAAGCACATAGAACATAAAATATAATTATAAAGTTTAAAGATTAATTAATACTTTTAACAATTTTAATACTTACATAATTAAACTTAAGTCATTTATAACTTTTAAATATCAAACTAATGGTTCATTCTTACTCGAATATTAAATTTCAGGCAACTGAAAGTGGATTTAAACATCATTTTAATGAAGATTTTTCTTTATTTGCTATATGGAAAACAGCTCGACCATTTATAGATACTATAGTTGATACTTTAAATGAACGCTTTGAAATCGTATTACAAACTGAAATCATTTGGAGTGAAAAGTATTTTCATGAAAATGCCAATAGATTATATGAGGCTCCATTATATTATAGCACGTTAGATAAAACAGATGTTTCTAGTTATGCTGATAAAATTGGAGGAAATAGTTTTATATTAATTGTAATAAAAGATAAAAATCCAAACTATACCTATTCTAACTCAGTATCCGGGAAAATAGAACTAACCAATTTAAATATTCAAGAATCTAAAAATAATTTACGAAAGATTATTGAATTAAAAACTGGTGAAAAGTATGGTGTACATTCAGCCAATAATATTTATGAATTCTTTTATCAGGGTAGTTTAATTTTAGGCTTAGATTTATTTTATGAGGTCTTAAAAGGAGAAAAAATGACCTTACCAGTTTTAGAAAAAGATTTAGAAGGAGCCGGTGGTTGGAAGGATTATAAAAGCTTTTTTTCTATTTTAAATGTAGGGTGTAATTATATTGTTCTTAGAAGTTTTGAAAATTTAATAGAGTTAAATAAAAATGAAGATAAGGATATCGATTTTTTAACAGATAATTTTCAAAGACTTGCCTCTGTAGGAGGTATTATACAAAAAAGATATCAACCTTATAAAGGATATGTATATATTGGAGGAGAGAAAATTTCAATAGATATAAGGTTTATAGGTGATAATTATTATGATCCAGCTTGGCAAAAGGATATTATGAACAATAAAATATTCAATAATGGATTGTATTCACCTTCAGATAGTGATTATTTTTTCAGCTTATTTTATCATGCAAAAGTTCAAAAACCTACTGTAAAAGCTAAATATTATACCATACTTGAAAACTTATCTTTAAAACTACAATTTTTATGGTTTAATAAATCAATGTTGGACGATGATATTAGTAGTGCTAAACTTCTAAAAGGTTTTTTAGAGGGAAGCAATTATTCCTATAAAGATCCACTAGATAAACATGTTTATGAAAATAAAATAATCACAAAGCATCTTCCTCAAGATAACGTCTATATTCTTAAAGGAACACCTTTGCAAAAGACAAAAGACTTTTTAAAAAGAGTTCTACCCCGAAAGATAGTTGATCGTATTCAAGAAGTACGAAGAAATAAAAGAGAAAAAATTACAGCCAATTGAATTTTTTAAAGCGTAAATTCCATGGGCTTTAGTACTTTATTTCTTTTAAATTATTATAATGCCTTTTGATATCTTACTTATTTTAAAAATTCACAATTCAATAATTCACAATTCACAATTAACAATTAAAAATTAATAATTAATAATTAACAATTCTTAATTCACAATTAAATAGAGGTGGCTGAGTGATTTCTATTCTGCTCTTTTTTCTTGATGCTTCGGCAAACTCAGCATAAATACCAAAGAGCCAAAAAATCAAAAAACAACCTAAAGGAATTCACGAACACCTTTGAAAATGAAGTGAAGTAAGCTAAAAAACAATTTTTATCAACATGAAGGTGGCTGAGTGATTTTAGCGCAGCTAAAATTGTACCGAAGCCCGATACTTTTTTGGGGAATTGGTTGTTTAAATAATTACAAAGGAGTTACAATAAAAATATTATAACAATACCTATTATTTCTCAACCCCAAAAACACTCAGGGTCCTATATCCTGCATGGTTTAAAAAATAAAGTGCTGAAGCATTCACAGTCTAGATTTTTATCCTTCTCAAAATAGAGAGCGGTCAAAAAATTTGAAGTTAAGCAAAGACAGAAGAATCAAAACATAAAAAAAGGAGCGAAATGAGGCTCCTTTTTTTAATTTACTTAGAATTATCTTATTTAAAGTTGGTCTCTGCATGGGTATTCCAAAGGACAAAACTCCAGATGTCAGCCCATTCTTCAATGGATTTAGAAATGGGTTTGCCCGCACCATGACCGGCATTCACATCCACTCTAATAAGTACCGGCTCTTCACCAGCTTGCTTAGCTTGCAGTTCTGAGATAAATTTAAAGCTATGTGCAGGAACAACTCTATCATCATGATCGGCAGTAGTAACCAAAGTAGCGGGATATTCTACATCTTCTTTAATGTTGTGTAGAGGGGAGTAGGCATACAAGTTTTCAAAACTTTCTTGGCTTTCTTCGCTGTCCCCATATTCTCCAGCCCATGCCCAGCCAATAGTAAACTTATGGTAACGTAGCATGTCCAATACTCCAACTCCAGGAAGAACAACTTTCATCAAATCCGGTCTTTGAACCATAACAGCAGCAGCTAATAATCCACCGTTGGACCTACCGTGAATGGCTAGCTTTTCTGTTGAAGTGTATTTTTTATCTTTTAAATACTCTGCAGCAGCTATAAAATCATCAAAAACATTTTGTTTGTTTAACCTCCATCCCGCAGTGTGCCAATCTTCTCCGTATTCACTTCCTCCTCTTAAATTGGCAACAGCATAAATTCCACCTTGTTCTAAAAATACGGCTATGGTAGAAGAGAAAGAAGGGGTAACGCTAATGTTAAATCCTCCATAACCGTATAGCATAGTAGGATTACTTCCATCTTTTTTGATGCCCTTTTTATGGGTAATAAATAAGGGTACTTTTGTTCCATCTTTACTTTTATAAAATACTTGTTCCGTAACGTATTCTTCAGAATTGAAGTCTGTTTTAGGCTCAAAGTAAAGTTCAGAAGTGTTTTCTTTGATATTATACAAGTAAGTACTCGTTGGTGTTGTGTAGGAAGTAAAAGAATAAAATGCAGTATCACTATCCTCGTTTCCGCTAAAGCTAGCCATGCCTATACCGGGTAATTCAAGGTCATAAAGATACTCTCCTTCCATATTATAAACCTCAATTTTACTTTGAACATCTTTCATATAGTTCAGGAAAATTTTATCAGAAGTAATACTTGCAGCAGTTAATGTATATTCCTTTTCAGGGATAAACTCTTCCCAATTTTTTTGTTGAGGTTGTTGAACATCTAGAATACAAATTCGTTTATTAGGCGCTTTGTAGTTGGTCAATAATAAAAGCTTACCGCCTCCAAGGTGTTTCAATACATGGTTGTCATTTTCAAAATGTTCTACAGAAGAAATTAATTCCCCATCGGATTCCAAATCCTTAAGGTATAATCCATTTCCATTGGTAGAGGAGGAGGTTGAAATACTTAAAAACTTTCTATCTTTAGTTACTGTAGCTCTAGCATTTCTCAATGGGTTGTCTTCATCTCTATAAATGAGTTGATCTTCAGCTTGAGGAGTACCTAATTTATGATAGTAAACGGTGTGAAATTCATTTTTCCCTGAATAATCGGATCCGGTAGTAGGAAGTTCATAAGCAGAATAATAAAAACCGTCATTTTGCCAGCTAATGGGGCTAAATTTTACATTTCTAATTACGTCATTTAATGGCTCTTGAGTTTCCAAATCCAATACATTGATTTCTACCCAATCTGAACCTGCATGAGAGATTCCATAAGCCATGTATCTTCCATCCTCACTAAAACCCATGCCGTTGATAGCAGTAGTCCCACTTTCAGATAGGTTGTTGGGGTCTAATAATTCAATGGGTTCAGCGTCTAAATCTTTTTGAAAGTAAAGTACACTTTGATTTTGTGTTCCATTATTTTTATAAAAAAAGTAATTATCTCCTCTTTTAAAAGGGATACTTTGCCTTTCATAGCTAAATAATGTTGTTAATCTGTCTTTGATTTGATCTCTATAGGGAATTTGAGCCAGATAGTTAAAAGTTACGAGGTTTTGTTCTTTTACCCAATGCGCCGTTTCTTGGGAAGTGTCATTTTCTAACCAGCGATAAGGGTCGCTAACTTCAACTCCAAAATAATCATCTACGATTTGGTCTTTCTTTACATCAGGGTAGGTATCCACAACTATTTCTTTACGTTTAACTTTTTCTTCCTTTTCTGAATTATCGGTTGTAGAGCACGCTGTAACTCCTGCTAGTAATGCAATTAAGTATATTCTTCTCATTTCCATTTATTAAATTTGGGGTTCAAACTTAATCATTTTACATTGGGTTTTGTAGCCTTTATTAAAAAGATATAAATCGGTATAAACAAAAGAAGCAAGGAAATCCATCTCCTCTTAAATGAAAAGAGGAGGACTTGGATATACCTCTTAACTAGTTCTATAGTCTAAATTAATTAAGTCTATGGTATTGCTGAAATGAGAAGCCAAGAAAATCGATGAGAGCACTAAGACATTAAGTTTATAAGATGATTTTAATAGTCCTGGAGCACGCAAAGTATAGGGCCTCTCTAAATGCCTAAAAAATCTAATCCGGTACTGGAGTTGTTGTACAACTTGATAAAGGAAAAGAATAGGTTAAATCGACGGTACATTCCTTTTGTAACAGTAGGTCATAAGTGATATTTCTTATACTTATTTAAAGTTTTTAATTAAATTTGGAACCGTTGCTCAACTTCCTTTTTTAACAGCAACTAAAAAGAAAATAAATGAAACATCTAGCTTTATTTACCTTAATTGCCACCTTTTTAGCTTGTGGTGAATCGCCAAGTTCTGTTGAAGATAACTTTCAGCACCAATCAACTGCTTATTCCGATTTTGATGACTTTAAGGAAAGTTTTGTAGAAGCCTTGTGGAAAATCGAGCCCATTTGGGCTTCTTACGCTGGATACCATGCCTACGATTCCTTACTTCCTATTCCTAATGAAGCAAATAGGGCCAACAAAATTGCTTTTATAGAACATTGGCTAAGTGAACTCAACACTTTTGATGTTGAAAAATTAGATCTACTTAATCAAGTGGATCATAGAATGATTAAGGACGCTTTGCTAAGCAATAAGTTTAACATCGAGCGGTTTAAAGCCTATGCTTGGAATCCTGCGGTATATAATTTAGGAGGTGCTTTTTTTCAAGTTTTAAATTATAGAGGAAAGGACTTAGATTGGAGAATTACTCAGCTAAGTAAAAAACTAGAACAGATACCCGCTTATTATGAGGCTGCTAAACAACAATTGGCATCTCCAAGTAGAGTTCACACAGAGCTAGCTCTAAAACAACTTCAGGGGTCTTTGTCCATCTTTCAGAGAGATTTAATTGATTCTTTAGCTGTTAGTTCACACAATCGTGGTTTTCAGAAGGATTTTAAAGCCAAGGTCAAAACAGCTACTCATGCCATAGAAGGGTTTGTGGAGTATTTAGAAATGGAAATCCTACCTCAAATTCCCAAAGACGACGAATCGTTTAGAATAGGGAAGGAGCTGTTTGAAGAAAAGTTTTCTCATACCCTACATTCGGCTTATACTGCAGAGGAAATTTTTAAAGCTGCTGTTCAAGCTAAAAGTGATTTGCACGATAAGATGTTGCAACTTTCAGAAATGTTATGGGAGGATTATTTTGGAGATGAGGAAATGCCGGGCAATCGCTTAGACAGGATTCAAAAAGTAATCGATGAAGTGAGTAAAACACATGCCCATAGGGATTCATTTTTATTCGAGATTCAAAAACAAATTCCACAGCTAGAAGCTTTTGTTAAAGCACATGATCTTCTTACCTTAGATGAAGAAAAACCTTTAAAAGTAAGGGAAGCACCTCAATATATGCGTGGGGTAGCTGTAGCTTCTATTTCTGCACCGGGTCCCTACGACCCCGATGCTGAAACCTACTATAATGTAACGCCTTTAGAGGATTATACGGATGAGGAGGCGGAGAGTTATTTAAGAGAATACAACCGGTATGTGATGCAAATACTCAACATTCATGAAGCAGTTCCAGGGCATTATACGCAATTGGTTTACAGTAATAAATCTCCTAGTATTATTAAAAGTATTTTTGGTAATGGTGCTATGATAGAAGGTTGGGCAGTGTATTCTGAACGAATGATGTTGGAAAATAACTATGGAGGAAGTGCCAAGGAAATGGGTTTAATGTATTATAAATGGAACTTAAGAACGGTTTGTAATGCCATATTGGATTATGGGGTTCATGTTCATGGTTTCACTAAAGAAGAGGCTATGCAGTTGCTACAAAGGGAAGCTTTTCAAGAAGAAGCAGAAGCAGAAGGAAAATGGATCAGAGCACAACTTTCTCAAGTGCAGCTTTCTTCTTATTATACAGGATTTTATGAAATCATGCAATTGAGGGATAAGATGAGAGAGTTAAAAGCAGAGGATTTTAGTCTAAAAGATTTTCATGAGACTTTTTTAAGTTATGGGAGTGCGCCTGTGAAGTATATTAGCGAAATGATGTTGGAGAATGGGGAATTGAAAAAGGAATAGCGCGCTGAGGGTATGACTATCCCAGCCTGCATTTTTGTAGATGATAGTTAGGTTCAAAGAAGTAATTCAAAATTATGAAAAGGCTAAAAAGCCAAAAAAATAAAGTTCAATTTCGAGGCGGCGTATAAGAGCAGGATTAAAAACCACTTAAAGCAATTCTTCCTTCTTTTTTAATTTTTCTTTTCGGTTTAATCTTTTTTCTTTTCTACGTTCTCTCAACTTTTTAAGGTCCTCTTGTTCACTATCCTTATCTGTACTTTGCAATAATATAGCATAAGGCTGAAGCCTAGGGTAATGGCTAAAAATTATTTTTAAAACACCCGTTAAAGGTATGGCAATAACCATTCCCAAAATGCCCCAAATTTTTCCACCAATAATTAAGGCAATAATCGCAGCCATAGGGTTTACATTAACTTTAGAGCCTATCACTTTGGGGGTAATTAAATTTCCTTCTAAAAACTGTACAAAGGAATAAATTGCCACAACACCTAGGGGATAAAATAAAGAATCCGTAGTAATTAAGGCTACCAAAACAGATAAGCTTCCACCAAGTAGAATACCAACATAGGGGATTACGGTTAAAATAGAAGAGAATATAGCCAAGAAAACGGCATATTTAATCCCCAAGGAAAGTAAACCTATAATATTAAGTAAAGCTATAATTGAAGTAACAATTAAAAGCCCAACGATATAAGCCTGAACCATATCGCTTACTTCTTCAGCAATTTCAATAGCATGGCGACTCTTGTTCTCCTTGCCAAGGTTAAGTAAGAATTTCTTAAAGTTTGCTTTATACAATAAGAAGAAAAATACATAAATAGGGACTAGGGTAATAGAAGCAATAAAAGAAGTTGTAAAATAGAAAGTACTAGTTAAAATAAAGCTGCTTGAAGAAAGAATTTTTCCAGAATTTTTTTTGATGAAGTTAATCTGCTCATCGGCAGAAAGCCCAGTAATACTATAGAGTTTTTTTCCAATTTCTTCTACTAAGCTGTTAAACTTAGTCACCATAGAAGGAAGGTCTTCTAACAAGCCTTTTGCCTGGGAGGACATAAAGTAAATAGCCGCTGAAACAGTAATGAATACAACAATAAGAACGGTTAATATAGCTAGTATTTTAGGAAACTTAATTCTTCGTTCTAAAAAAGAAACCATAGGGTTTAACAGAACGGCAATAAAAAGGGAGAAAATAAGAGGAATCAGAATAGAGCTTGCATGTACTAGTCCGAAAATTAACAAGGTTATCACTAGGAGTACTTTCCAGAGAACATCTAGTGTTAATCTGCTCTTGGCCATAGAATTATTTTTTTAATATTGCACTAATTTTTTCCCAGATTAAAGTACCCCATTTATTGGACATAAAACCAATTGTTGCAGTAGAAATTCTATCAAGCCATTTATTGGTCCTTCCAATGGATTTACTCAAAATCAAACCTCCAATAGCGGTTGTCAAAATCCCTATTTTCTTATCAAAGAGTAGGCTTTTAGCAACATTAGAAGCAAAAGACCTAAGAGAAGAAAAATTAAAAAGATTGTCCTTAAAGTGTTGGAAATTAGTAATTAATTCCACTTCTCTAGTTAACACTTCTGTTTCCAGCTCTATTCTTGCTGCTCTAAGACTTTTTAGGTCGGTTATTTTATTTTCCTTTCCCATGATGTTTAAAAATCTTTTTAATCAAAGAATTTTGAAGAGGCTCCTTTAAAAAGGATTTTCTAAAAATAATTAATACAAGTAATGCTATAAAATAGAAACCGGTAACAGCAGCATATCCTAATGCTAAGCTATCCCAGAGCGTACCTAATGATACCGCTATAAAAAAGTTTAAGAAAATCAAGAAAATCATGGCAACGCCTGCAATAATAAAAGCACTCATAATAGCGCCAAAATTCTCGCTGCTTTCTTCTATAAAACTGAGTTTAAGCAGTTCTATTCTTTTTTCTAAATAAGCTCGTGTTTCTTCCACGAGCTCATTAATCTTTGAATTTGTTAGCATAGTATTTGCTTTTTTAGGCAAATTATTTTTTATCTACAACTTCCTCTGTTGATTTTTTTAGCTTTTCAAGTTTTTCTATACCTGCTTCTTTGATTTCATCAAGCTTTTCATCTAAAGATTTTTTAAACTTTTTAGCTTCCTTTTCTATGTTTTTTCTAGTTTCTTCACCTGAAGCTGGCGCAATTAATATTCCTGCAATTAATCCAGTAGCTGCTCCTGCTAATGCTGCGATAATAACTCTTCCTGTGTTGTTCATAATAAATAAGTTTAATAGTTAAAAGTAATTATAAATTGTTTTTCTTATTCTATTGTATTCGTATTTTTTCTATTTTACTACAAGATGGGATAAATTTTAACGACTTATTTTCTTGTATTAATAGATAAGTTTAGAACTAACATTAGAATGTACTTTATACAGTGCGATAATCATGCCATTCTAGCTATACTGCTGATAGATTGACGATTTGTCAGCTTTTGAGGCAAATCCTAAATGATTGAGTTTTAAATTGTGGAAACCTTTTCACAATTGTGTTGAACTTATACCCATTAGCTTTGTTTTTGCTACTATTTACATTGTAAAATTAATTCAATTATAACTTCATTAATTTATGTATTACTTACTATTTTTGAACTATGGAAAATTGGGAAAAAGTAGAAGATAAATTAATAAATGATCGAAAAAAGATAGTCATCGTGTCGCATCAGTCTCCAGATGGGGATTCTATAGGTTCTTCTTTGGGTTTATTTCAAATGTTGGCCTACATGGGGCATCAGGTTACGGTTGTTTGTCCTGATC
>CAZKFN010000083.1:9422-9925 GCA_964552035.1 uncultured Flavobacteriales bacterium | reverse complement strand
TTCATAGGAAGTATCTTCTAAAAAGAAATAACCCGAGTAATATTCTCTTTGTAAATAAAGTAAATATCCAATGACTAAAATTCCTATTGGCAAGTAACTTCGACGTTTAAAAAGCCAATTTCCATCCCTTTCTAATTCTTCATGTAGTGCCATTATTTTATTTTTATATTTTTATGTGAGAACACATCTACATAGTAACCTATATAAGCTTTAAGGTTCAATATCCTAAAGTTAAATAATGAACATTATAAATTAAGGGTATTAATCAATTAACAAATATATAAAAACATTCATTATGATATTTAAAGTATAACTTATTTGGAATTTAAATATTATAAATCTAGAAGAATTAAAACTCATCTTTGCTCCCAAACCCCTAACTTTGAAGCATGAAAAAAAGAAGAAGAACTTTACCATTTTACGAGCAGGTAAAGGTATTAGAAATGGCTGCTGAAGGTAAGTCTCTAGCGAAAATTGACGATAAGGTATTGTTTATACCCCAA
>CAZKFN010000083.1:0-9412 GCA_964552035.1 uncultured Flavobacteriales bacterium | reverse complement strand
AAAGTGTTCCTGGCGATATTGTTGATGTACAAGTAACAATCAAACGGCGCAGGTTTATGGAAGGGAGAATTGTTAAGTTTCATAGCTATTCAGAAAAAAGAGTAGAACCCTTTTGTGAGCACTTTGGAGTTTGTGGAGGATGTAAATGGCAATTTATCAGTTATGAAGATCAGCTGACAAATAAATACCAAACCGTAGTAGATGCTTTGGAGCGAATTGCCAAAGTTGAATTACCCAAAATTAAACCCATTTTAGCTTCTGAAAAAACAACTTTTTATAGAAATAAATTAGAGTTTACCTTTTCCAACAAAGCATGGTTAACTCAAGAGCAAATAGATTCCGAACAAACGTTCGACGATAGAAATGCTCTTGGATTTCACGTACCAGGGAGATTTGATAAAGTATTAAACATCAATAAATGCTGGCTACAAGAAAAACCTTCTAACGAAATAAGAAATTGGGTGAAAGCTTATGCCCTAGAAAATAAATTGGACTTTTTTGACTTAAGGGATCAACATGGTTTTTTAAGAAACCTCATTATTAGAACTGCTTCTACAGGTGAACTTATGGTAATCTTTTCTTTTTTTAAAGAATTAAAAGATGAAAGAGAATCTCTGTTAAATGCTTTTATGGAAAAATTTCCTCAAACTACTTCTTTGATGTATGTCATCAATGGAAAAAAGAACGATACAATTAGCGATTTGGAAATTCAATGCTTTTCAGGAAGAGAATATATCAAAGAAAGTATGTCTAACTTTTCTAAAAACAAAGTTTTAAGGTTTAAAATTGGACCGAAATCTTTTTACCAAACCAATTCTTCGCAAACTTATGAATTGTATAAAGTTGCTGCTGAAATGGCAAATATTCAGAAAAATGAGGTGGTCTATGACCTCTATACTGGAACAGGCACTATTGCCAACTTTATTGCCGATGAAGCTAAAAAGGTAATAGGTGTTGAGTATGTAGAAGCAGCCATAGAAGATGCAAAGATTAATTCTCAAAAAAATAAAATTGACAACTGCCATTTTTATGCAGGAGACATGAAAGATGTTTTTACCGAAGAATTCATTGAACAAAATGGCAAGGCAGATGTAGTTATTACGGATCCACCAAGAGCGGGAATGCACCCGGATGTGGTAAAGCAATTATTGAACATTGAAGCCAATCGCATTGTTTATATAAGTTGTAACCCAGCAACACAAGCTAGAGATATAGCTTTATTGGATGAGAAATACAAAGTAGTAGAAGTTCAGCCGGTGGATATGTTTCCTCAAACTCACCATATGGAAAATATTGTATTATTAAAACTAAGAAAATGAAAACAGCTACTCATTGGGAAACAAGGTATAAAGAGCGAAACACAGGCTGGGACATAGGGTATGCCAGTACTCCAATAGTAAATTATTTCGAACAAGTTCAACAAAAGAATTTAAAAATTTTAATTCCAGGTTGTGGAAACGCCCATGAGGCTGCTCACCTTTTTAAAAAAGGTTTTACCAACATTTATTTATTAGACATTGCCAATACTCCACTTTTAGCTTTTTCAGAAAGAAATCCCGATTTCCCTAAAGCACATTTAATCAATGAAAACTTTTTTGAGCATAAAGGAAAATATGATTTGATTGTGGAACAAACTTTCTTTTGTGCACTTTTACCTGAACACCGTGCTTCTTATGCAAAAAAAATGCATGAATTGCTCCAACCTCAAGGGAAATTAATAGGTTTATTGTTTAACATTCCTCTTTACGAGGAACACCCACCGTTTGGAGGAAATCAATTGGAATACATCACCTATTTTGAGCCATACTTTGAGTTTAAAACTTTCGAAACTGCTTACAATTCAATTGCACCACGGGAAAGAAATGAGTTATTCATTAACTTTAAGAAAAAAAATTAAAGCAAAAAAAGAAATCTTAAAAATTAAAGAATATGAGTTTTATTGAACCGGATTTAGAAAATTATATAGAAAATAACAGCAGTGAAGAAAGTGAGGTTTTAAAAAAATTAAATAGAAACACCCATGCTCATGTTCTTTCCCCAAGGATGCTAAGTGGGCATCTTCAAGGGAGAGTTCTAAGTATGTTAAGCCATATGATTAAACCTAAATACATTTTAGAGATTGGAACTTATACAGGATATTCCGCAATTTGTATGGCAGAAGGCCTTCAAAAAGATGGGGAGCTACATACCCTTGACATCAATGAAGAATTGGAAGAAATGGTGAATCAATACATTCATGAAGCTGGCTTTGAAAATAAAATTATTCAACATATTGGAAATGCCATGGATATTATTCCCCACTTAAAAAAGCCTTGGGATTTAGTTTTTATTGATGCCGACAAAAGAAATTACCTCAACTATTATCAACTTTTAATTGATGTTCTTCCACAAGGAAGCTATATTATTGCAGACAATGTATTGTGGAGCGGCAAAATCCTTCAAGACAAAGAAAAAATGGATAAAAGCACCTCAGCTTTAGACAGTTTTAATAAATACATACAGGAAGATCCTAGGGTAGAAAATGTACTTTTCCCGATACGGGATGGGTTAATGATCTGTAGAAAAAAGTAATTTAGAGGCATGCAAAACAAAAGGTATGTCCATAAAAAGCGTAAGAAATTAAGTCCTGTAGAATTACTAGAAGGCATACTTGACGGCGATATTATTGCTTTAAGTCAAGGAATTACCCTTTGTGAAAGCTCTTTGTTAACCGACAGGACAGCCGCCAATGAATTAATCAAATTATGCCTCCCTTATTCTGGAAATTCTATTCGAATCGGTATTACAGGTGTACCAGGAGTAGGCAAAAGCTCTTTTATTGAAAGTTTTGGAATGCACCTTATAAAAGAAGAAGGGAAAAAAGTAGCTGTCTTAGCTGTAGATCCTTCTTCAGAACGCAGTAAAGGAAGTATTTTAGGAGATAAAACTAGAATGGACAAGCTCAGTATAAGTGAAAATGCTTTTATACGTCCTTCTCCTTCAGCAGGTTCTTTAGGAGGAGTAGCTCATCAAAGTAGAGAAAGTATTATCCTTTGTGAAGCTGCCGGATATGATATTATTATTGTAGAAACAGTAGGTGTAGGTCAATCTGAAACTGAAGTGCGACACATGACGGATTTTTTTTTACTCTTAATGTTGGCAGGTGCAGGAGATGAATTACAAGGAATTAAAAGAGGAATTATGGAAATGGCCGATGGCATTTTAATTAACAAAGCTGAAGGAGATAATCGCCAAGCTGCTTTAGTGGCTGCAAGAGGTTATAGAAATGCACTACACTTTTTCCCAGCTTCAGAAAGTGAATGGTCAACTCAAGTTAAACTTTGCTCTGCCTTATATTCAGAAAACATGGACGGAGCCTGGGATTTAGTTCGCCAATATGCCGAACTCACTCAAAAAAATGGCTATTTCAACTTGCAACGTAATCGACAATTGAAAAGTTGGTTTAGAAAAACCATTGATGGCTTAATTAAAAACACTTTATTTAAAGCTTCAGGCATTCAAAATAAACTTCTAGAATTGGAAGAAGCAGTTGAAAAAAAATCAATTTCACCCTATGAAGCAGCTGAGAAAATGATGGAAGAAATTATTTTCAAATTAAAAGAATAAGTTCTTCCCTCCTATTTTATTTCTTTAATTCAGATAATTTTAAAAAGAGGCTAACTGTTTCTTTAAAAGTTCTATTTTATTTACTGCATCTGCCTTTTTTTTCTTTTCAAGTTCCACAACTTGTAATGGGGCATTTGCTACAAAGCGTTCATTAGACAGTTTTTTATCCACTGCCTTTAAAAAGCCTTCCAAATAAGTAATCTCCTCATTGATTCTTTCCTTTTCCGCCTCAATATCTATTTGATTTTCTACTGGAACAAAATATTCTACAGCTTCTACAACAAAGGAAATGCTATTGGGAACTTCTTCAGCAGCAAAGCTTATCTCCTCCAGGTTGCAAATTTTCTTTACAATCTCATTATACTTATTCTCTACCTCATCTTTTTGGTTAATTTTTAAACTCAATTTTTCTTTAAAAGGAATATTTTTAGATTTTCTTAGATTCCTTAGTTCTACGATTAGCTTTTTAACAGATTTAAATTCTTCGAAAGACTTATCTACTTGTTTTTCTTCTGGCCAATAGTTAACCATAATGCAATTACTATCTCCACGTTCTGCCAATAAATGCCAAATTTCTTCAGTAATGAAAGGCATAAAAGGATGTAAAACCCTTAGAATATTCTCAAAATGAGCCACCACTTGCTTATAGGTTTTCTCAGAGAGTGCTTTTCCATATTCTGGTTTTACCATTTCCAAATACCAGGAACAAAACTCATCCCATGTTAGCTTATAGACTGTCATCAAGCAATCTGAAATGCGAAATTTTTCAAAGTTGTCGTTCAGTTCTTTTAAGCTATGTTGAAATGTTGAAGTCAACCATAGATTGCCCATTTCAGCAGCTGGTGTTGCTTCTACTTTTTCATCTACAGTCCATGATTTTACTAGGCGAAGGGCATTCCATATTTTATTGGAAAAATTTCTTCCTTGTTCGCATAAATCTTCATCAAACAACAAATCATTTCCTGCTGGGGAACTTAAAAGCATACCTATTCTAACCCCATCGGCACCATACTTTTCCATTAATTGAATAGGATCTGGTGAATTCCCTAGAGATTTACTCATTTTTCTTCTTTGGGCATCCCTTACTATTCCCGTATAATAAACATTTTTAAAAGGAGCCTCTCCCCGATATTCATAACCCGACATAATCATTCTAGCTACCCAGAAAAACATAATTTCAGGAGCGGTTACCAAATCATTGGTTGGATAATAGTATTGAATATCTTTATTATCAGGATTTCGAATACCATCAAATACAGAAATTGGCCACAACCAGGAAGAAAACCAAGTATCTAATACATCTTCGTCTTGTCTTAAGTCTTCAATCTTAAAGCTCTTTCCTGTTTTTTCATTTGCTAAAGAAATTGCCTCCTCAATTGTTTTTGCAATAACATAATCCTTTGGTCCATCTCCGTAATAAAACGCAGGAATTTGATGTCCCCACCACAGTTGACGGGAGATACACCAATCCTTAATATTTTCCATCCAATGTTTATAGGTATTTTTGGTGTTAGCTGGATAGAATTTTATTGTATCGTTCAATACATTTTCCAAAGCAGGTTTAGCCATTTTTTTCATATCACAAAACCATTGTAAAGATAATTTAGGCTCTATCACTGCATCTGTCCTTTCAGAAAACCCCACTTTATTCATCAAGTCTTCCACTTTTTCAAGATGCCCTTTTTCTTTAAGTTCATTTATGATTTCTTCTCGCACTTCAAAACGATCTTTCCCTACATACAATTTCGCATTTTTATTTAAAGTGCCATTATCATTAAGAATATCAATAGACTCAAGATTGTGCTTTAAACCCAATTCATAATCATTGATATCATGTGCTGGAGTTACTTTCAAGCATCCTGTTCCGAATTCTAAATCAACATATTCATCTTCAATAATTGGAATGCTTCTATTGATTAAAGGCACTAAAGCTCTTTTCCCCTTTAGGTGTTGATGTCTTTCATCTAGTGGATTGATACAAACAGCAGTATCCCCCAAAATAGTTTCAGGACGAGTTGTAGCAATGGTTAGAGTATCTTCAGAACCCTCAATTTTATATTTGAGATAATACAATTTAGAATTTACCTCCTTATAGTTTACCTCTTCATCCGAAAGAGCTGTTTGAGCATCAGGATCCCAGTTAATCATGCGTACTCCCCTATAAATCATTCCTTTTTTATACAGGTCAATAAACACCTCAATTACGGTATCGTAAAGTTCATCTTCTAAGGTAAATCTTGTTCTTTCCCAATCACAAGAAGCTCCTAATCGCTTTAATTGCTCTAAAATGGTACCGCCGTATTTATCGGTCCATTCCCAAGCATGCTTCATAAACTCTTCCCTTGTTAAATTTGATTTTTTAATTCCTTCCGCTTCTAACTTTTGAACTACCTTAGCTTCGGTAGCAATAGAAGCATGATCAGTGCCGGGCACCCAGCAAGCATTTTTCCCTAATAATCGCGCGCGCCTAACCAATACATCTTGAATGGTATTGTTTAACATATGACCCATGTGTAAAACTCCTGTTACATTTGGTGGAGGAATTACTATAGTAAAAGGCTCTCTATCATCCGGTTTAGAATGAAAGAAATTTTGTTTTAACCAATGTGCATACCACTTTTCTTCAGTGGTAGAAGGATCATACTGTTTAGAAATTCTCATGAGATAAATTTTAAGCCTACAAAATTACTTGAAAGCAGTTGAAGAGCAAAAGTTTCTAGAGAAATGATTTATCTCTAGATAAATCAAAGGAATTTGAGTAAAATTAAGTTTTATTTAATATTTAACAATTTCACTCTATCGGTAAAAATACGCTGTTGTTCAGCTTTCCTCACCTCTACCTTCCAAACATAATTTCCTTCCGGCATCAGATTTCCTGTATTATTTCTCTTACCGTTCCATGGTTTTTTAGGATCATTCGTCTCATATACCACTGCTCCACTACTTTCATAAACCACAAATCTAAATTGCCCGTCAAAATCTTCAAAGCCTATGGGAATAAACTCATCGTTAATACCATCGCCATTGGGGGTAAAAGCATTGATTAAAGGCACAAAGTTAGCCTCTACAACAACTGGTTTTTCCAATTCTAAGATGCAGCCATCCTGATTTGTTTGCCTCATTTTTACATCATAAAGCCCTGCTTTTCTAAAGTCATAAGTAGTGTTTTCTTTAAGCGTTATTTCTTTATTATCGATAGACCAGCTGATGTTCTTTAAGTTCTTTTCATAATCAAAATCTACTTCAAAATCATTCAAAATTCCTTGATGATTAATATAGGTAAAGTCAAGATTATCAAAAGGCAAAACTTCAAAAGTATTTTCAATTTCACTCAAAATATTTCCTTCTTTATCCGTAATTTGAAGGTTTATTTTATAGTCTCCTTCTTGGTCTAAAAGCAGTTGTATTTTCTGTGTTTGCTTAGCTATCTTTTTACCATTCACTTTCCAGTGATAAACTAACTCCCTACCTTTTGCATCACAATCTGCCCTTAATTCAATAGTATTTCCTAGACATCTTTCTCCTTTTATTCTAATAAATGAGGTATAAGATTTTTCTACAATCGTTGTTTTATTCTTATGCGTTAAACTTTCATCTTCTTTAACTGTATGCCCTTCAGGTTCATTAACTTTATCTACTATTTTATTATTCTCATCTTTAACAAACTCTTCAGATTTATAATTTTCCTCATGAGTAATTTGCTGGTTTTGCTCAAGATTATTTTCTACATTTCCATTTTGCTCAACAACATTATTATTGGTTGATTCCTCAATAACGGTTTCAAAAGAATTCACCTTTTGTTCCTCTTCAGTATTAACTTCATTATTTTCTAAGTCAATAAAAATTCCATCTTGATTGTACATATATTGAAGTGCTAAAACACTTCCAACCACAATTAATAGCATGGCTGCCCCTTTTAGAAGCACATTTGTAGTGAGGGCTTTCGGAGGGGTTGTATTCATTTTAGATTTGACATCCTGCCAATCCGAAGCATCGTAGGAAAATGTAGCTTGATTAAGCTTATCTCTAAGTGCTTGTTCTTCTTTATTTAATTTATTTGTTGGCATTTTTTATTTTTTCTAATATCATTATTCTTAAATTCTGTTTTGCTTTTGAGAGGTTGGACTTAGATGTTCCCTCACTAATTCCCAGCTCCTTAGCTATTTCTGCATGAGTATAATCATCCAGCACATACATGTTAAAAACAGCTCTATAAGCTGGGCTGAGTTGTTGAACACAATCCAACAAATCATTAGCATTAATTTCATCAAACAACCCTTCGCCGCTTTCTATATCCTCTATTTGGCTTTCATCTATATACGTTTCACTAATAGCAAATCGTTTCTTTTCCCTTCTATGATAATCAATTGCATTGTTAACTATTATTCTTTTAATCCAGCCTTCTAAAGAACCTTTAAAATTAAAATTTCCTATACTCTTCAGTACTTTAACGAATCCATCTTGCAAAAGATCTTTTGCATCTTCTGGCCGATTGGCGTAGCGATAACAGATGTGCATCATTTCCCCATACATATGTTTAAACAAGGCCTCCTGTGATTTCTCATCGCCATTTGCACAAGCTTTTACAAGCCTTTCTACCACCTCCTTATCCGATAAATTCATTTATACTTTATGTATTTAAGACGTAAATTTATTGAAAGGTTGCCTTTATGATTAATTTTTTTATTTATAACTTTCTTTTTCAAAGCATAAACTTTAAATTCAATATGCTATTGAGTAATTTAGCCAATTCCTTGTTTAATTATAATAATACAATATACAATAAATATGAAAGTTACAGTAGTAGGAGCAGGAAATGTTGGAGCAACTTGTGCCAACGTAATCGCTCACAAAGAATTAGCCAATGAAGTAGTGTTAGTTGACATTAAAGAAGGTCTTGCAGAGGGTAAGGCTCTTGATATTTGGGAAACTTCACCAATCAACTTATACGACACCAGAACCATTGGATCAACTAACAATTATTCCAAAACTGCAGGCTCTGAGGTTGTTGTTATCACTTCTGGTATCCCTAGAAAACCAGGAATGAGCCGAGATGACTTAATTGCCACCAATGCAGGGATTGTAAAGGAAGTTACTGAAAACATTATTCAACATTCTCCAGATGCCAAAATCATCATTGTTTCGAATCCATTAGATGTTATGACCTATACGGCTTATTTAACTGCAAAAGTTGACTCTAGCAAAGTGTTTGGGATGGCTGGTATTTTGGATACTGCTCGTTACCGTTCATTCTTAGCTGAAGAATTAAATCTTTCTCCAAAAGACATCCAAGCAGTATTAATGGGTGGGCATGGTGATACAATGGTTCCTCTTCCACGTTATACTACTATAGGTGGTATTCCTGTAACGGAATTAATTAGTGAAGATAAGTTAAACGCCATAATAGAAAGAACTAAGAAAGGCGGTGGAGAGTTAGTTAACCTTATGGGAACTTCGGCTTGGTATGCACCAGGTGCCGCTGCAGCTCAAATGGTTGAAGCCATTGTAAGAGACCAAAAACGTATTTTCCCAGTTTGTGCTTTATTGAATGGAGAATATGGTATGGATAATATTTATTTAGGCGTTCCAGTAGTTCTTGGTAAAAATGGTATAGAAAAAATTATTGAGTTAGATTTAAACGAAGGTGAAAAAGAATTGTTAAATAATTCTGCTGATGCTGTTCGTTCAGTTATGCAAGTTTTAGATAATATGAAGTTATTTTAATTCTATTCAATTTTAAAAAAAGCGAAAAGTTCTCCTTTTCGCTTTTTTTATTCCCTTTACTGTGAATTTTATTCAATAATCA
>CAZKFN010000082.1:9626-10319 GCA_964552035.1 uncultured Flavobacteriales bacterium | reverse complement strand
CCATTAAGGGGTATATTTTTTATAGCAGTTTCTATTTCGATACAATTTCAGCTGCACTAAAATACTCAACTACCTCCAAATTAATTAAGAATGATGAATTTGAAATAGGAGAAATTCTATTAAAAAAGATGCTTTTGCTATTTATTGTTAAAAATACAACTAAACAAAAACTAATTATTTTACCCTTGTGAAAAGTAATATAGAAATATTTTTTTAAATTTATTTATCTATAAATCAATAAGATATATTGTTTGTTTCTTTTGGGTTGTGCTTTATAAGCATTAATAAATGAATTAAACTTATATTTGTTATTCAAAATGTTGAAATATGAGAATTAAAAGAATACCTACACTATTAATTGCAGTATTTACTGTTTTATCTTTGTCCGTATCTTCTTGTGCCGAAGACGGAGCGCAAGGTCCTGCAGGGCCAATAGGTCCGGAAGGCCCTCCAGGTAAAGACGCTTCAACTGGAAGTGGACCAAGAGGTCCGGCTGGTGAAGATGGACAAGACGGACAAGACGGACAGGATGGGCAAGACGGGCAAGACGGAAGGGATGGCAATGCAAATGTAATGTCCTACACTTTCACACTATCAGATAGCGATTACACAATTCATATCGATGGAGATTTTTACATGCATAGAGATACGCTTTTGATACCAGAAATTGATGCTGCTGTAATGGATAGTGGT
>CAZKFN010000082.1:0-9616 GCA_964552035.1 uncultured Flavobacteriales bacterium | reverse complement strand
ATAGTGGTACGGTTCAGCTTTTTACAAAGGAGTCTACTAATAACAATTGGAATGCAATGCCCTATTTTAGAAATGGACAAGCTTATAATTATGCAATTGGTACTGGTGAAGTTCCTATAGAAATAAGTTATAATGATACTGCTGCCATATCAATTCCGGAATCTGATTATAAAGTTGTAGTTATTCCACCGGCTAGCATGTTATTAGGAGTAGATTACAATAATTTTGACGAATTAAAATCTGTTTATGGAATTCAATAATGTTTTTATAATTTTTAAAAATAATTCAACTATATTTGTCATTAATAAACATTAAAAAAAACGAAAATGATTAAAACAAGAAAAATTCTTAGTGCTTTTGTAGCACTTGCTTTCACAGTTGGCATGGTTGCATGTGATGGTAAAGAAGGGCCAGCAGGACCAGCAGGAGCTAATGGAAATGCTAATGTAAATGCTTCTATTTATAGTGTAAATATTACTGATTGGGAGAACAAAGGAACGCATTTATTTAAATCTCTTTCTGTTTCTGAAATCAATCAAGATGTTGTAAATAATGGAGCAGTAATAGTTTATGTAAAATTAGCAGATACATTAATTGCAGGAGATGGATGGAAATCACTTCCTTATACTGAAGCTATCACAGGTTTAGCTATCTCAGGACATCCAGCTCAAGTAACTATGAGCCTAGAATATGGATATGATTCAGGAAATTTAGATTTATATGTGAAAAATAATATAGATCAGGATTTAAAATCAATTTTAGCACAGAATGGTTCGAGTTACCCCTCTAGTGATTATTCTTTCAAAGCAGTTATTATCCCTTCTTCATCTTTAATTGATGGAGTTCCAGAAAATGCTTCTTATGAAGAGTTGAAACAAGTTTATAACTTTGAAGAAATTGATTTCTAAAAAGCCAACAAATAGTTAATTAAAAAAGGCTGTTCATTGAACGGCCTTTTTTTATGCTTTAAACTAAATGGGTTATTAAAATAATAAGTAATTTTATTTAACTAAATTAGCTTCAATGCATATACACTTATCATTCAATTGAAATAAATGAAATCCATTAAGATAATTAATTTTTTCTACCGCTTTTTGATCCTAACCCTTATAGTAGGAATAACTTCCTGCTCCAAAGAAGAAGATAGAAGTGGAGATCCAATAACTAAAGGAAAATCAGTGGTTAATGCTTATTCCTTTGTAGTGGAAAATGAATTTTGGGAGCGAGAAGATACCCTGAAATATACAGCTAGGGTATCCGCTCTAAAAATGGATGTGATAGAAGAAGGAGGGATTTTTATATATGCTCGAAGCTTGGACGAGTTTTTAAAAGATAATTTACTGCCTGCAAATTGGAGTATAATACCTTATTTTAAAACGGGTTTTATTCCCATTCAGGGGGAAGAATCTACTATTACCTTTGAGTATGCACTTGAGGAAGAGTTTGTTAATTTAGAAATCTTCAACGATAAAAGCGTTCCATTTCCTCAAACTATTCCAGGACAAACTGGAGATTTTCCTTTTCCAGGGGAAGTTGAATATTTAGTAGTTGTTATTCCACCTTCTGATTTAATTGATGGAATTGAAAGTGACCTTAATTATGAAGAGTTGAATAAACTTTATACTATAAATGAAATTGAGTTGTAGGATTTTATAAAGCAGAAAGTTCCGTCAATTTCATTTTAAATCTTCTGTTAACTTTTGATACAGCTCCGGCATCCCACTTCCAGCTTTTTTTTCAATAATTTCCCAATTGTTAGGAAAGTTATATTGTGGAATGTTAGGATCGATAAGATAACAGGGAATTCCTTGGTTTAAATAATGGATAATCCCCGCAGCTGGATAAACGTTTAAAGATGTACCTACAACTATAAAAATATCTGCAGTTGAAGCTATAAAGTTCGCTTTTTCCATCATGGGAACCATCTCGCCAAACCAAACGATATCTGGCCTTAATTGATGTCCATTTTCACAAAAATCTCCAAGATTTATGGGTCGTTCTCTAAAGTCATAAATGTGGCAATTTTCTTTTTCACAACGTGCATTTTTCAATTCTCCATGAAGGTGAATTACATTAGAAGATCCTGCTCTTTCATGTAGATCATCTACATTTTGAGTAATAACTGTTACATCATAATATTTTTCTAATTTGGCAATTGCCTTATGAGCAGAATTGGGAGAAACTTCAAACATTTGTTTTCTCCTTTGATTATAAAATTTCAATACTAAAGCCGGATTTTTAGCCCAAGCTTGAGGAGTTGCTACTTCATTTATATCGTGGTTTTCCCATAGTCCATTTTGGTCTCTAAAGGTTTTAATACCACTTTCAGCACTGACTCCAGCTCCAGAGAATACGACAATCTTTTTCATATGTTTAGTTTATACATTGAATATTCAAATTAGAATAAATATTTCATTTGAGCAGCTTAATGCTTACTTTTATCTTTCCTTAAAATTAAGCATGAAATGGCAGATAAAAGAAAACAAAAAGAAGCTTTGGATTATCATTCAGACGGTAAGCCGGGAAAGATAGAAGTAAAACCTACAAAGCCATATAGTACACAGCGAGATTTAGCTTTAGCGTATTCCCCTGGTGTAGCTGTGCCTTGTTTAAAGATTGCAGAAGATAAGGATTTGGCTTATACTTATACCGCAAAAGGGAATTTAGTTGCGGTTATTACTGATGGAACAGCAGTTTTAGGGCTTGGTGATATAGGTCCTGAGGCTTCTAAACCTGTTATGGAGGGCAAAGCTTTATTATTTAAAATATTTTCTGATATTGATGTATTTGATATAGAAATTGATGCTAAAAATGTGGATCATTTTGTTAGCACGGTTAAGGCTATTGCTCCAACTTTTGGAGGAATTAATTTAGAAGATATTAAAGCTCCAGAGTGTTTTGAAATTGAAAAAAGATTAAAAGAGGAGTTAGACATTCCTATCATGCACGATGATCAGCATGGTACAGCTATTATTTCAGCTGCGGCTTTGCTGAATGCTCTGGAAGTTGCTGAAAAAAAGATTGATGAAGTTAGGATAATTGTCAATGGAGCAGGTGCTTCGGCTATGGCTTGTATTGATTTGTACATGTCTCTTGGTGCCCGAAAAGATAATATTATAATGCTGGACAGCAAAGGGGTAATTCGATCTGATCGAAAAGACTTAAGTATTTATAAAAAGAAGTATGCAACAGCTATAGATAAAAACCAGTTAGAAGATGCCATCGTTGGGGCAGATGTTTTTTTAGGATTATCTAGAGGAAATGTATTATCTAAAAAAATGGTAAAGAGTATGGCAAAAAATCCAATTGTTTTTGCTTTGGCCAATCCCGACCCTGAAATTCCTTATAAGGATGCAATTGCCGCTAGAAAAGATATTATTATGGCCACAGGTAGGTCTGATCATCCCAATCAGGTGAATAATGTTTTAGGTTTCCCTTTTATCTTTAGAGGGGCTTTAGATGTTAGAGCTACAAAGATTAATGAGGAAATGAAATTAGCAGCAGTTAAAGCGATAGCAGAGATTGCCAAAGAGCCTGTTCCTGAGGAAGTAAATGAAGCCTATGGATCTAAAAATTTAAGTTTTGGTAGAGATTTCTTAATACCAAAACCCATGGATCCAAGGTTATTGATGTTTATTGCACCTGCTGTTGCAAAAGCAGCCATGGATTCAGGCGTGGCCCAAAAGCATATTGTCGATTGGGAACAATATAGTATTGAGTTGAGTGCTAGGCTTGGCTTAGACAGCAAGTTGATGAAAAATATTACAACTAGAGCAAGAAAGAAATTGCAGAGGGTAGTCTTTGCTGAAGCAGATAACTATAAAGTGCTAAAGGCAGCCCAGGTTGTAAAGGATGAAGGTATTGCTAAACCGATTCTTTTAGGGCATGTCGAAAGGATTAATGAATTAAAAGAAGAATATGGGCTTGATTTAGATGGAGTGGAGGTAATTAATCCAAAGGAACAGCAATGGGAGAAAAAGCGTATGCAATACGGAGACATCTTCTTTGAAAAGAGACAAAGAAGAGGAGTAACTCAATATGAAGCCCGTCATAAGATGCGAGATAGGAATCACTTTGGCGCAATGATGGTTGACCAAGGCGATGCAGATGCTTTTATTTCAGGCATTACAAGAAATTATCCTGAAACAATTCGACCCGCATTGCAGGCAATTGGAACAGAGGAGGGGGTTCGTAGAATTGCAGGAATGTATATTTTGATTACGAAGAATGGCCCCGTATTTTTTGCTGATACAACCATTAATGTCAATCCTACAGCAAGAGATTTGGCAGATATAGCTAAATTAACTGCTCGATCAGTAGAGCGTTTAAAAATTACTCCCCGTATAGCAATGTTATCTTTTGCTAACTTTGGCTCTACTGATTTTGAACCACCAAGAAAAGTAAGAGAAGCGGTAAGTATTCTTCATGAAGAAGTACCCGATTTAATTGTTGATGGAGAGCTACAAGCTAATTTTGCTTTAAACAATGAATTGTTAAAGGAAAAGTTTCCTTTTTCAAAAATAGCAGATAAGAATGTGAATGTGTTGATATTCCCTAATCTTTCATCAGGAAATATTGCGTATAAGTTAGTTCAAGAAATGGGGGAATTAGAAGCCATTGGGCCAATTTTGTTGGGATTAAAAAAGCCGGTTCACGTCCTTCAGTTAGGAAGTAGTGTTCGAGAAATTGTAAATATGGCTACTATTGCAGCAGCAGACGCACAAACAAGAAAATAAGTAAAATATGATTGCACACATTAATGGTAAATTGGTCGAGAAGACGCCAACTTATGTAATTATAGAATGTAATGGTCTAGGATATAAGGTAAACGTATCTTTAAATACCTATGAAAAAATTGGGAGTACAGAAGCTTGTAAACTTTATACAGAGTTTATTGTAAGAGATGATGCACAATTATTATATGGCTTTTTTGAAGAAGAAGAAAAGAGATTATTCCAAATGTTAATTTCAGTATCTGGAGTAGGTGCTGCTACAGCTTTATTGGTTTTATCTGCAGGAAACCCCAGTGAAATACAATCGGCTATTCTTGAATCTAATGATGGTTGGTTTAGAACAATTAAAGGAATTGGAACTAAAACTGCTCAACGTATTATTATCGATCTTAAAGATAAAGTATCAAAAACTAATCTTGAAGGTGGATTTCTTATATCTAAAGACAATACTATTAAGGAAGAAGCGTTATCAGCTCTCCTTATGTTAGGGTTTAATAAAAACCAAGCTATGAAAAGAGTTGACAAAATATTGAGGGAAAATAAAGATTTAACTGTAGAGGAAGTTGTTAAGATCACCTTAAAAGGTGGGTGAAAAATAGCTCACAATAGTTGATACTTAAGAGTTCCTATACAAGTAGAATAATTGCACTTATACTATTAATGGGTGCATTTGTTAGTACACCATTTGCAGATACGCCAAGTGGTGCTGCTATTTCTATGGGTAAATTTTCCTTTGAAAATATTGCTGTAGCCGACTCAACTGATGAAGATTCCTTGGTTTATCCTTTTGATGATGAGAGTGAAGAGGGAATCAATGAGGAGTGGTCTCCTCTACAACTTTCAGACCCTGAAAATATTGAAAAAGAATTTGAATATGATACTGAAAGTGGGAAGTATAACTTCTTTCAACGAATAGGGGATGATAATTATAGAAGCCCAACCTATATGACGCTGGATGAATATCTAGATTATGATATGGAAAAGGGGCTATATGATTTTTGGCGCAAAAAGGCTGCTGCTGAGTCCATGGACCAAGTAGAAGGATTTAGGCCCCAATTACATGTTAAAGGAGAATTGTTTGATAGGATATTTGGAGGAAATACTATTGATATCAGACCCCAAGGATCTGCTGAACTTTCTTTTGGAATCAACGTTTCAAGAAGAGATAATCCAATTTTACCAGAAAGACAAAGGAGAACAAGTATATTTGATTTTAATCAGAAAATTCAATTAAATGTAGTTGGAAATATTGGTGAAAAGCTAAAACTTCAAACTTCATATAATACTGAAGCTACTTTTGATTTTGAAAATCAAACCAAGTTAGAGTATACGGGTTATGAGGATGAAATAATTCAAAAAATTGAAGCCGGTAACGTCGCCTTACCACTACAAAGCTCTTTAATAACGGGTTCACAAACTTTATTCGGAATAAAAACAGAATTACAATTTGGAAAATTAAGAGTAACCTCTATCTTTTCTCAAGAAAAAGGGGAGAAAAAAGAAATTTCTGTCAGTGGAGGTGCTCAAATTCAGGAATTTGAAAAGTCAGCAGCAGAATATGAAGATAATAAGCACTTTTTTTTATCGCATCTCTTTCGTGAATCTTATGAAAGCAACCTTTCTGAACCACCGAGAATAACTTCAAGAATAAAAATAACAGCAGTAGAGGTATACATCACAAATACTCAAGGAAGCTATAACAATACTAGAAATATATTAGCTTTTGTAGATTTGGGAAATGATAGGAGAATTGCAAACCCTTCAATTGTTCAACGTAATTCTGGAGTAAATGTGGCAAGCAATGATGCTAATAATTTATATGAAAACTTAAGTAGAAATTTTCCTCAAGCACAAGACATTAGAGGTTTTAACGATGCAGATAGAGCGCTAGAAGCAGAAGGATTTAAAAGCGGAAAGGATTATGAGCGCATAGAAAATGCCGTTATGCTTGGTCCTGATGAATATACATTTAATCCAGAATTAGGATATATTTCTCTTAATAGAACTTTAGATCCTCAAGATGTTTTAGCAGTTGCTTATCAATATACCTTTAACGGGAAGGTGTATCAAGTAGGAGATTTATCTACGGATGGGGTAGATGGACAAGATGCAGTTTTTGTGAAATTATTGAAAGGAACCAACATTAATACATCTATCCCTTTATGGGATTTAATGATGAAAAACGTATATTCACTTAATGCTTACGACATCAGCGAGGAGGATTTTAAATTAGATATTTGGTATCTAAACAGTGAAACGGGAGTAAAGATTCCTTATTTCCCTGAAGGTCCTAATCAATCGCAACCTATTATTACTACTTTAGCACTCGACCGAGTAAATACAGTTCAACTGCCTCAAGCTGATGGATTATTTGATTTTTTACCTGGTATTACGATTAATCCAAGAACAGGAAGAGTTTACTTTCCAGTTTTAGAGCCATTTGGAGATTATCTAAAAAGGCAGTTTGACGATCCGGCATTACAAGAAAAGTATGCTTTTGATTCGTTATACTCCACCACAAAAACTCTAGCTGAACAAGATGTAGACCATAATAAGTATACTTTTATAGGTCGTTACCAATCCAGTTCTGGATCTGAAATTTCTTTAGATGCATTTAATATTCCCGAAGGCTCTGTCTCCGTTACAGCAGGTGGGACAAGATTAGTAGAAAATGTTGATTATACGGTAGATTATAATCTAGGTAGGGTTAAGATCCTCAACGATGGAATTATGGCTTCCGGTCAGGAAATTAAAGTAAGCCTAGGAAGTAATTCAATGTTTAATATTCAGACAAAAACTTTGCTTGGCTCTCGTTTTGATTATAGAGTTTCAGATGATATTAATATTGGGGGAACGGTACTTAATCTTACTGAAAGACCATTAACTAGGAAAATAAACATTGGTGATGAACCTATTTCAAACACCGTAGTGGGCATTGATGGAACCTACTCAACTGAGGTTCCTATTTTAAGTAAAGTTGCGGATATGCTCCCTTTTTATTCAACTAAGGAAAAGTCAACTGTTACATTATCTGGTGAAGCAGCAAGATTATTCCCTGGGAATTCTCGTGCAATAGGGAAAAGTGGGGTTGCTTACATTGATGACTTTGAGGGAAGTCAAACGGTTATTGATATACGTAGTGCAAGTTCCTGGTATTTAGCTAGCACTCCTGAAGGACAAGATGATTTGTTTCCAGAAGGGAATACCAGTGGTAATTTAGCATATGGTTACAATCGTGCAAGATTGGCTTGGTATACCATTGACCCTTTATTTTTTAGAAATGATAGTAGAACTCCTAGACATATCAGGAATTCGGAAAGCCAATCGAATAACTTTTCTAGGGAAATTATGGAAACGGAGGTCTTTCCAAATAAGGATCCTGACCCTGGGCTGATTAATAATCTACCAACCTTAGATTTAGCTTTTTATCCCCAGGAAAGAGGACCATATAACTATGAAACCTCAGGCTCACAGTTTTCAGCTGGTTTAAATGCAGATGGTTCACTAAAAGACCCTCAATCACGTTGGGGAGGGATTATGCGTGCCATTCAAACCTCGGATTTTGAAGCCTCTAATGTGGAGTATATTCAATTTTGGATTATGGATCCTTTTAATCCTCAAGACGGTAATCCTAATCACGGTGGCGGGGAACTCTATTTTAATATAGGTTCTGTTTCTGAGGATATTTTAAAGGATTCAAGAAAAAGTTTTGAAAACGGTTTTTCTATTGATGGCTCTACTGAAAATACTGCAAATACTATATGGGGAAGAGTGCCAACGGTCCAATCTGTAGTTAATGCTTTTGATAACAACCCCAGATCAAGAGCTTTTCAGGATATAGGCTTGGATGGATTAAGTGATGCAGATGAGCGCATATACCACAAAAGTTTTTTAGATAGTTTACAAGCCATATTAACTCCGGATGCTTATGCCCGCTTTCAAGCTGACCCATCGAACGATAATTATCACTACTATAGGGGAAGTGATTATGATGCACAAGAACTTCCAATCTTGGATCGTTATAGAATGTTTAACGGGCACGAAGGTAACTCTCCAACAGCGGAACAGTCGCCAGAATCATACCCAACAGCAGCTACCACACTGCCGGATGTTGAAGACATCAATAAGAACTTTAATTTAGATAAAATAGAAGCCTATTATCAATATAGGGTAAAGTTAACACCGCAATTATTGCAACCGGGAAATGTTGGTTCTAACTACATTACAGATGTTGTGCAAGCAAAGCAAAAAGTAAATGGAAAGACAAAAGAAGTAAATTGGTATCAATTTAAAATTCCAATTAGAAATCCTGAAAAAATTGTTGGTGGAATAAGGGACTTTAAATCCATTCATTTTATGAGGATGTTTTTAAAAGGTTTTGACGAAGATGTTGTTGTTCGTTTTGCAAGATTAGGATTGGTTAGAGGAGAATGGAGAAGGTATACAGGGAGTGATTTGCCACCTGGTGATACTCATGGAAATGAGCCTGGCTCAACCTTGTTTAACATATCGGCTGTTAACTTAGAAGAGAATGCTAATCGTACGCCAATTAATTATACCATGCCACCTGATATCGAGCGTGAAGTAGATTTTGGGACAACGAATTTGAGACAATTGAATGAGCAATCTATGGTTTTAGATGTTTGTAATCTGCAAGATGGATATACCAAGTTTGCATACCGATATTTAGATATGGATATTCGTCAGTACAACAAATTAAAAATGTTTTCTCATGCTGAAGCAGGTAATGTAAGTGAAGCTTTAAATGATGGAGATGTGTCTGTTGTTTTACGTTTAGGGACAGATTTTGACAATAACTATTACGAGTATGAAGTTCCCTTAAAAGTAACTACATCGTTTGTTACAACCATTTCGTTAACATC
>CAZKFN010000081.1:0-11426 GCA_964552035.1 uncultured Flavobacteriales bacterium | reverse complement strand
TATTGTAGTTGGAGCGACCTGTTGGAGCGGTATTATCTATGGTAAAGTATCCTGCCATAGCTGGAGCAACAGTTGTTTGGGCAGTATCGTTATCATTTAAGGTGTCAGGTACACCATTTGGCATGGAAGTCCATACTTTAATATCGGTAGATGCTTGAAAACTAGTAGTTCCAAGTCTTAAAGACACTCTATCCGGGGAGTTACCATTTATGGTGTCAATCAACTGTGTATAATTGATAGTAGTTTGTGGTACTCCATTTAACTCCCAATGCACTTCAACCGAATCAATTTGATTTATACCTCTATTTGCAATTGTTGCATAAATATCCTGGGTACCAGCACAAAACACCTTTGGAGAATCTATAGAAAGTACTGCTGCATTGTTAGCTCCTTCTTGAGGGGGAATATAATACATTTCAATTCTTCCTATTTGCCCTCCAACGTTACCCCAAATTGTAGGTGCAGAACCATTTTCAATGGTTCCTTGATAACCAAATCTATTTAAATCAACGGAATGCCCAAGTATAGATGAAGTGTATAAAGTAGTGGGTCCATAGGAGTTAAATATCCCTGTTGTTGTACCTAAAATCCCAATTGAATCTCCTGCATTAACAAAAATATTAACAGGTTGAATAACACCATTAGGGGCGTTAGAAATATAGGTTAGAGTTGTAAAGTTAGAGGATCCAGTAGTAGCAATAGGCATCTGATCATAAAACCTAACAACATGAATATACTGTTGTCCTATTCCAGCACTAGAAGGCATCCTTAAACCAGTTATAATAAAGTCAGTTGGAGCAACAAACCATAAACCTCTGGCATATATTCCACTATAAACACTATTATGAGCTGGTAATGGCATCATTGTTTGTGCTATACCTTCTGACGTGAATATCAAAGAAAATAATATCGTAAAGGTCAAGCTAAATTTCTTTAACCTTTTCTTAAGTTTTGAATAAAAGTAATTGTGTTTCATAATAAATATTTATAATCACTACTGTCCGACAAAAGTAACATAATGACGTCTATTTTCATAAAAAAGTTGCATAAAGATATATTTATTATTAAATACTAATGTCTTACCCTAACAATCAAAATATTACAGCAGAATTTAAATAGAATTTGTATTCAAATAAGAAAGAACTACCTTTGCAAAGTTTTAAAATATTACATATCAAATGAAAGACTTATTCGATAAACTCGAAGAAAATCCGGGACCACTTGGTCAACATGCCAAAGAAAGTCACGGTTACTTCACTTTCCCTAAATTAGAAGGAGAATTAAACAGTAGGATGACTTTTAGAGGAAAGGAAGTATTACAATGGAGTGTTAATAATTACTTAGGATTAGCCAACCATCCTGAAATTAGGAAAGCTGATGCTGAGGCCTCAAAAAGGTGGGGACTAGCTTACCCAATGGGAGCTAGAATGATGTCGGGAAATACGAAAGAACATGAGGCTTTAGAAAAGGAGCTTTCTGAATTTGTCAGTAAACAAGATACCATTTTACTCAATTACGGATATCAAGGTTGTATGTCGGCAATTGATGCTTTAGTAGATCGAAATGACGTTATTGTGTATGATGCTGAATGCCACGCTTGCATTTTAGATGGTGTTCGTTTGCACCAAGGTAAACGTTATGTATATCTTCATAACGACATGAATAGCTTTGAAAAGCAATTACAACGAGCTACAAAATTAGCAGAAGAGCAAAATGGTGCAATTCTAGTTGTTACTGAAGGTGTTTTCGGAATGTCTGGAAATCAAGGTAAGCTAAAAGAAATCACCGATTTTAAAGAAAAATATAACTTTAGATTATTGGTGGATGATGCTCATGGCATAGGTACTATGGGGGCTACAGGAGCAGGTACTGGTGAAGAACAAGGCGTTCAAGATAAAATTGATGTCTACTTTGGAACTTTTGCCAAATCCTTTGCTAGTATTGGCGCTTTTATATCTGGTGATGAAAAAATCGTCAATTATTTACGCTATAATATGCGTTCTCAAATTTTCGCCAAATCTCTTCCAATGCCATTAGTTGTTGGAGCGAGAAAAAGGCTAGAAATGATGAGAACAAAACCAGAGCTTAGAGAAAAAATGTGGGAAATCGCAAATGCTTTACAAAGTGGATTAAAAGAAGCTGGATTTAATATTGGGACAACCAATACTCAGGTAACTCCTGTAGTACTTTCAGGTGGTCTTGGTGAAGCCACTAACTTGACGCTCGATATGAGAGAAAATCACAATTTGTTTTGCTCTATTGTGGTTTATCCTGTGATTCCAAAAGGAATGATTATTCTAAGGTTAATTCCTACAGCTATGCATACGCTTGATGATGTAAATTATACCATAGAAACTTTTAAAAAGGTGAAAGAAAAATTAGAAGCTGGGGAGTATCAATCCGATACGATTGCAGCGGTATAAATAAAAAAAGGGAGTACATGTACTCCCTTTTTTAGTGTTCTTGAAATTTAAATTTTCTACTTTTAAGGAAATCACTCTTCAATCAACAAAGCAAGGTGGATAACTCTTAAAAACTATTCTAAATAGAGTCCTTCATTTCTTATTTTTGTTAAAGATGATTAGTGATTCTAAAATATCTGCTTTACTTCAACTTCTAGACGACCCTGATGAATTTGTATTTTATCGAGTTAGTCAGGAGTTAAAAACCCTTGGCCAAGGCATAGTCTCGATTCTAGAAACAACTTGGGAGACCTCATCAAGCCCAATTTTACAAAGTAGAATAGAAGAAATAATTCAAGAAATTCACTTTGAAGAAACCGTAAATGCAATTCTTAAATGGACAAATTGTAAGGATAAAAGTGTTTTAGATGCTGCTTTAATTTTATCAAAGTATCAGTATCCTGAAATGGACGAGCAATACATTTATGAATTTATTGACCAACTCACTCAGGATGTTTGGTTAGAATTAAATAGTGAATACACCGCTATGGAAAAGGTTCATATCATCAATAAGGTATTCTTTGACATTTATGGTTTTGAAATAAATAAAAAGAATTATTATTCAGAAAAAAACAATCTGATATATAATGTTATTAAATCAAGAAGTGGTAGTCCATTAAGCCTTTCTATTATTTATTTAGAAATAGCTCAGCGATTAAAAATCCCTATCTATGGTGTTAACCTACCGACATTATTCATCATGGTGTACTTAAGAACTCCTAAAAATTATATTAAAGAAATAAATAATTCTGATATTTTATTTTATCTAAACACCTTTAATAAAGGATCCTTTTTTCAACAAGAAGATATTCATCGATTTTTAAATGAAATCCATACCGATAAAAAAGGAGAGTATTTTTTCCCCTGTGATGAAACAACTATAGTTAAAAGAATGATTAACAACTTAATGTATTCATTTGAACAAATGGGAAAGTACAACAAAGTCAAAAAATTAAAAATACTAAGCAAACATATTTCCTAATTCTTTTTTACCCTAGGGTTAATGTATTTTGTATTTTAGCGGTTTTATTTAAAAAAGCACTTTGATTATTATCTAAGATTTTAAGCCTACACAATTACAATTGGAAGTTATGAATGAAAATGCAGCTCTTTTTACAAATGATGCCGTTGTTTTAGGAATCTTAATTGCTCTCTTATCTTTAATTTTTTACACCTCCTCTTTAAAAAGTAAATTTTGGGTCAATTTTTACAAATTTGTACCCGCTCTACTGCTTTGTTATTTTCTTCCTTCTGTACTCAATTCCCTAGGAATCATTTCTGGAGAAAATTCTCAGCTCTACTATATGGCTTCGCGGTATTTACTACCCACTTCTTTAATATTACTCTGTTTAAACATTGATTTAAAAGGAATAATGCGGTTAGGCCCTAAAGCTATCATTATGTTTTTGACAGGAACTGTTGGTATAATTGTAGGAGGTCCTATTGCACTGTTAGCTGTTTCTTCCTTTGCTCCCGATATGGTTGGTGGCAGTGGTCCAGATGAAGTATGGAGAGGACTCGCTACTGTTGCAGGTAGTTGGATTGGCGGTGGTGCTAATCAAACTGCAATGAAAGAAATTTACGGAGCTAGTGACAAGCTTTTCTCAGCAATGATTACTGTTGATGTTATTGTAGCCAACATCTGGATGGCCTTTTTATTAATTGGAGCAGGAATGTCTAGTAGGATTGATAAAGCATTTAAAGCTGACTCCTCAGCTATTGAAGAAGTAAAAGATAGAATACAAAACTATAGCAGCAGTATATTACGAACAACTAGCCTAACCGATATTATGATCATTTTAGCTATAGGCTTTGGAGGGACAGCACTTTCTCACCTTGGCTCCGATATCATTACACCTTATATGGTTGAACACAAGGAGGTTTTATCCAATTTAAGATTGACTTCCTTAGCTAGTAGTTTTTTCTGGATCGTAGTAATCGCAACCTTAGTTGGATTAGGTGCATCCTTTACCAAATTAAGAAATTATGAAGGCGCAGGAGCATCCAAGTTTGGAAGTGCCTTTTTATATGTATTAGTAGCTACTATTGGGATGCAAATGGACGTAACTGCAATTTTTGATAACTTAGGCTTATTTGTTATCGGTTTAATATGGATGCTTATACACGTCATTATTTTACTATCGGTTGCCAAAATTATTAAAGCACCTTTCTTTTTTGTTGCCGTTGGAAGTCAAGCCAACGTTGGTGGGGCAGCATCTGCACCCATTGTAGCCTCTGCTTTTAGTCCAGCTCTTGCTCCTGTTGGGGTATTATTAGCCGTTTTAGGTTATGCTATTGGCACCTTTGGAGCAATTATCTGTGCACAAATCATGATGGCTATTTAACGAAATTCTTTTTTAAGGATTTAATTAAACAACTAAGTAATAATTTCCTTATATTTAATCACTAAAAGTGAAAGTAAATGAATTGGGTGGTTAAAATACTTGTTAATGCTATTGCCGTAGTGCTTACTGCCTCTTTATTACCTGGAGTAGAAGTGAAAAACTTTTTAACTGCAATAATTATAGTAGTTGTATTATCCCTATTGAATCTTTTTGTTAAACCCCTATTAATTATTCTTACCATTCCTATAACTCTTCTAACTTTTGGTTTATTTTTATTGGCCATTAATGCTATTATCATCTTATTGGCAGATGACTTAATAAGTGGATTTAAAGTAGACAACTTTTGGTGGGCTCTTTTGTTTAGTATTGTACTATCGGTTATCAACTCTTTATTGGGTTTACTAGATAGTTCCAAACCTTAAACATAAAACAATATGAGTTATACAAGCCCTATGTTCCATGCTGAAGAATTAAAAGGGAAAACTATTTTAATTACTGGAGGTGGAACAGGCCTAGGTAAATCCATGGCTAGATATTTTTTAACTATTGGTGCTAATGTTATTATTGCTAGCCGTAAAATAGAGGTATTAGAAGCTACAGCTAAAGAGCTAGAAAAAGATACAAAAGGTCAAATTTTACCTTTTGCCTGCGATGTAAGAAAACCGCTAGAAATTGAAAAGTTAATAGAAAAGGGAATTGAGCAATTCGGAGAAATCAATGTTTTAATCAACAATGCAGCAGGAAATTTTATAAGTCCTACTGAGCGACTCTCTACAAAGGCATTTGACATTATTGTCGATATTGTCTTAAAAGGAAGTTACAATTGTAGTTTATTATTGGGGAAATACTGGATTGAAAATAAGATTAAAGGAACTATGTTAAATATTGTAACCACTTATGCTTGGACGGGATCTGCATTTGTTGTTCCTTCTGCTGTTGCAAAAGCAGGTGTATTAAATTTAACTCGATCTTTGGCTGCCGAATGGGCAAAATATAATATTCGATCCAATGCTATTGCTCCTGGCCCCTTCCCTACTGAGGGAGCTTTTAGTAGATTATTTCCTGAAAAACTTATGGAAAAAGTGGATCCACTACAAAGAATCCCTTTAAAAAGATTTGGAGAACATCAAGAGTTAGCTAATCTTGCTGCATATTTAATTTCAGACTTTTCTGCTTATATTAATGGAGAAGTTGTAACTATCGACGGAGGAGAATGGCTCTATAATGCCGGACAATTCACCTCTTTTGATGCTGTACCTCAAGAAATGTGGGAGGATATCGAAAAAACAATTAGAAAGAAAAATAAATCATAAACAGATAGCTCCCATTCCTTTGATAAAGATTGCTTTTCATCCTACATACGTCCACCCTCTTCCTGAAAACCATAGATTTCCTATGAAAAAATATGAGTTGATACCTCAGCAACTTCTCTATGAAGGAACAATGGAAGAAGAAAACTTTTTTAAACCTCAACTAATTTCAGAGGAAGATATTCTAGTTGTACATTGTCCCGTTTACTGGAGGAAACTTTACAACTTAGAATTGGATAGGCGCGAACAAATTCGTTCTGGGTTTCCACATTCTAAACTACTTATAGAGAGAGAAAGGCGAATTGCTTCCGGTACTTTAGAGGCCGCCCAATATGCTTTAAAATATGGTATTGGCTTTAATGTTTCAGGAGGTACACACCATGCTTATTCTAACAGAGCTGAAGGCTTTTGTCTGCTTAACGACATTGCTATTGCTGCTTCACACCTCTTGAGGCATGGATTGATAAAAAAAGCATTAATCATAGATTTAGACGTTCATCAAGGAAATGGAACTGCTGAAATATTTAAAAATAATGACAAGGTCTTCACTTTTAGCATGCATGGTGCCAACAATTATCCCTTAAGAAAAGAAACTTCCGACCTAGATGTCCCTCTGAAAGATCAAACTACTGGTTCAGAATATCTTGAAATACTTCAAGAACATCTCCCTAAAGTTATATCGGATGTGCAAGCTGATTTAATATTTTATCTCGCTGGTGTGGACATACTTGAAACAGATCAACTTGGTAGAATGGCAGTCAGCATGGAAGATTGTAAAAAAAGAGATAAAATGGTTTTACAAGCTGCTTATAATTCAGAAACCCCTCTTATGTGCTGCATGGGAGGAGGTTATTCTAAAGAATTAAAACATATTGTTGAAGCGCACTGCAACACCTATAGACTCGCAAAGGAAATCTGGGAAAATTAAATTAATTAAAAAAAACAACAATACTTTTTAATTGTATTCCTTTAAAACACTATAGCTCTCTAATTTCCCATTCTTTTTATATAGCTCAGTACGAACAACACCTACTTTTTCGGCAATAAATTCCACAACCTTTTTCTCAGAGCGAATTAATCCAGTGGTTTTTATTATTCCACTAATCTTATATGCCTCATAATTCCCTGCAGGAACTTGAACATTTTCTTTACTTTCCACTTTACGATCGGTTAAAAACACATTTAAATTAATAGTTAATCCCGAATGAATTTTAACTTTCACACTCCCATCGTTTAACTTTTGACCCACACTCAATGTTTTAGGATAAGATACATTTTCTACGTCCATATCAATTTGAGTGCCTTCAAAACTTTGAAATATTTCAGAAGGAATATGTTTGGACATGTCCATTTCCAAAATTCCATTTTTACAATTGAATCCCATCTCCTGTACCATCGTTTCCTCTCCATTTTTATTGTAGTTTGTCGTTTTTAGCACAGCAGAGACATCATTTACCCCACCATTAACGTCGAGAACTTCAGTCTTACTACTTCCCGTTAATTTATCTTTGGCAGTATAATATTCAATTGCCCAATTACCAGCTTGTTTTAATTCCATATATGGAGAACAATCAGATACTCTAATTTCTTGAGCACTAGCAATATAAGCAAACAAAACACCTGCCCCTATTAATATAAGTTTTTTCATTATAATTATTAAATTAGGTTTTAAAAGTCGTTGGATTAATAAAGGCTAATATACATCATTTTATAAAAAGGGGAAAAATTTCATTGCAATTAATCATCTTTGCAAAAAATTAAATCGACGTATTGTCATGGAAGATTATTTAGGTTTTGCACTACTCTGCTTTACTTCATTCATCACTTTGATGAACCCTTTGGGTGTTATGCCTATTTTTTTATCCATGACGGAACCCTTAAACAATAAAGAAAGAAAAAAGACTGCTCAAAAGGCAACAATAGTGTCGGCTTTAACTTTAATTGCTTTTGCTTTTTCAGGACAAATCCTCTTTGAGTTTTTTGGTATTTCTGTCAATAGTTTCCGCATGGTTGGTGGGATTATTTTCTTTATGATGGGTTATGATATGCTTCAGGCTAGATTAGTAAGTATAAAAATGAGCAATGAAACTGCAAAAAGAGAATATCTCAATGATATTTCCATCACTCCTTTGGCTATTCCCATGATTTGTGGTCCAGGTTCTATAACCAATGCGATTGTACTAATGGAAGATGCTGCCGATCCTCTTAAAAAAACTATTTTAATTAGCAGTATTCTCCTAGTATGTCTTATAGTTTTTATAGTTTTATGGAGCGGAACAAAAATTATTAAATTTTTAGGTGAAACTGGAAATAAAATTATGATGCGATTAATGGGATTGATTGTAATGGTTATTGCTATAGAATTTTTCTTTAGTGGCCTAAAACCTATTTTAATTGACATTTTAAACGCTGTATAAATGCTAAAAAAAATCCTCTACGGGCTTTTAATTTTAACTCTTCTTTTTTTAGCTTATCACTATCCATCTGTTATTTACGGATTAGGTCAGGCAAAAGGGCAAATTAAAGTTTTATACCACGCTCAAGATATAGAACAATTGATGGAAGAAGGCAATATGGCCGATTCAATAAAAGATAAGTTTATATATATACAGGAGGTTAAATCTTTTGCTCAAGATAGTTTGGGTTTAAGTCCATCTAAGAATTATACTACTTTTTACGATCAAAAAGGCAAAGCAATTTTATGGGTAGTTACTGCAAGCCCAGAGTTTGAAATAGAAGCATACGAGTGGAAGTTTCCCATAGCAGGGAAGTTTAGCTACAAAGGGTATTTTGATTTTAAGAAAGCTGAAAAGGAAGCAGAAGAACTTAGAAAAAAAGGGTTTGACACAGACATAAGTGAAGTAAGTGCATGGTCTACTTTGGGTTTCTTTAAAGATCCTATTCTCTCTTCTATGCTTCAAAGAAATGAAGGCAGCTTGGCCGAATTAATTATTCATGAATTAACCCATGCCACTGTATATAGACGAAATCAAGTTCAATTCAATGAGAATTTTGCCACCTTTGTGGGGAAGGAAGGGGCAAAACGCTTTATGGAATACAAATTTGGGAAAAATGCAAAAGAAATCACAACTTATTTCAAGAGTCAAGATCGGCAGCTCTTTTATAGAGAATTTATGCATAGAGAAACAACTAGTTTAGACAGTTTATATCACACTTTTGAGGGAGACATGAGTTTAGAAGAAAAACAGCAATTAAAAGCTCGACAAATTAATAAAATCAAAGAAAGATTGGCTCATTCCATATTTTATGATAATTCAGAAATAGGAGAAAAAAGAGTAGCTAACTTTGATATTAACAATGCCTATTTATCGGGTTTTAAGACCTACCACGAAAAGCAAGACATCTTTAGCGAACGTCTAGAGAATGAGTTTAAAGGCGATTTAAAAGCTTTTATTAAAGCTATAAAAGAAGAGAAATAAAATGAATAAGGTTACAGAATCGGAATCCCAATACAATCATTTAGAAAAAATGAGTGTAGATGAGTTGTTAAACAACATCAATAAAGAAGATCAAAAGGTACCCAAAGTGGTAGAAAAAGCTATCCCACAAATTTCTAAGATAATCCCCTTAATTGTGGACAAACTCAAAGAAGGTGGTCGTCTATTTTACATTGGAGCTGGTACATCTGGACGACTGGGAATATTAGATGCTTCTGAGTGCCCTCCTACTTTTGGTGCAAATCCAGAGCAGGTTATTGGTTTAATTGCAGGTGGTGATTCTGCTATTCGAAAAGCGGTAGAATTTGCTGAAGATAATGAAGATTTAGGTTGGGAAGATTTAAAAAAACATCATATTTCAGAAAAGGATTTTGTTATTGGAATCGCTGCTTCAGGAACGACCCCTTATGTTATTGGAGCCGTAAAGAATGCTAAAAAAAACAACATACTCACAGCTTGTATTACTTGCAACCCAGGAAGCCTATTAGCTGCTTCAGTTGATTTTCCTATTGAAGTGGTAGTAGGATCAGAATTTGTTACAGGAAGTACCAGAATGAAAGCAGGAACTGCTCAAAAGTTGGTTCTTAATATGATTTCTACAGCAGTAATGATTCAACTGGGGAGAGTGAAAGGAAATAGAATGATCGATATGCAACTCAGCAACCATAAATTAATAAAAAGAGGAATAAAAATGATAGTCAATGAGTTGGGTATTGACGAAAAGGAGGCTCAAGCCTTATTAGAAAAATATGGGAGTGTGAGAGATGCCGTTGAGAATTTTTAAGCTAAAAAAACATGGTTTTTAAACTCCTTTTTTTAACTTTATATTATTCTTAAGTAAAGCTTATGCACACTATAGAACCTCATTTCTTATGGAGAGATTATTACATCGCCTCAGAAGACGAACGCTCACCATTTTATGGTAGGGAGTATAGTGAATTTGAATTTACGCATGCCATTTACGATCATTTCATCCACCCTCAATGGGACGACATAGAATCCCCTACTCTATTTATTAAAATTTTAATGGTAGATTATGAAGAAGCTTATGCCATCATAGAACTCATTGGTGAGTGGAATGACCTATTGCACAACGACATTATGTTTCTCAAAAGAAATATAATTGATCAACTTACGAATGAAGGAATCGATAAGTTTATATTAATTGGTGAAAATGTTTTAAACTTCCATTACTCCGATGATTCCTACTATGAGGAATGGTTTGATGATGTAGAAGATGGCTGGATTGCATTTGTCAATTTTAGAGAATACTTGCTTGAAGATTTTCATACGGCAAACATTGACTACTACATTTTGACAGGAGGGCAACTCAATGAATTGCACTGGAGGACTTACAAACCTCAAAATCTTTATGAGAAAGTAAAACAAGTAGTTCAATACCGACTTGCTTAATGAATAAAATTTAATTTACAGTCCAAAGAGTATTAATTTCTGGATTATAACCTTTATGCTTATTGGCAATTGCAAGTTACACCTTCCTTAGTAATACGCTTTAATTCCGCTATTTTGCTGGATTCACAGACTTCCCAAAACATTTCTAAAGACTCTTCCTTATTTTTCAGAAGATAGGAAGGACAAGGTTTTGCTTGTGCATAACTTTCAGAAAAATCTACTGAAGAAGCTTTAAAAAACTCTTTCAAAGCTATTTCGTCTATCCCAAGGCAATCTAATTGGCAAGAAGCTTTAGGCGCAAATACCATCTGGGCGCTATCAATAGCTGTGATTACTCTAGATTGTGGGGTCCATTGTCCTAGTTTTCTATCTCCAAAATAAAATTAAACTATGATTAATCCTAAACCAACTCCCAAAAGGAATAAACGCAATCTTCTC
>CAZKFN010000080.1:10220-11472 GCA_964552035.1 uncultured Flavobacteriales bacterium | reverse complement strand
CCTCAATTATATGGATGATGAAACTTTAATTAAAGAAGCAATAGCTGAAGCTGAAATTATTTTCTGCCTTGACTTTAACCAACTCAACAGAACAGGTGGAATAAAACCTGCTTTAAAAGAAAATAAAAGGGCTTATTTTATCAACCTTGATCATCATCAAGATCCAGATGATTTTGCTGATTTCCTTTGGAGTGATACAACGGCAAGCTCAACCGCAGAAATTGTCTTTCAATTCATTGAAAAGCTTTCTGGAAAAGAATGGATGAATATCAATTTTGCTTATTGCATCTATACTGGAATCTTAACAGATACGGGCTCTTTCCGATTTCCTGCAACCACTCCCACAACTCATAACATAGCCGCTTATCTTTTAGAGTTAGGAGTTCAGCCTAATAAAGTATATCAACTCGTTTTTGATAACTTCTCTGCCGATCGCTTGAAACTTTTGGGATATGCTTTAAATGATGCTTTGCATTTATATCCCAAATACAATACCGCTATCCTTGCTCTTTCTAAAGAGGTTTTGGAAAAGTATAATTATAAAAAGGGAGACACGGAAGGGATTGTAAATTATCCTCTCAGCATAAAAGGAATAAAAATGGCCATATTATTAACTGAGGATGATGAAAAAGTAAAACTATCTTTTCGTTCTAAAGGTAATTTTAGGGTCAATAAACTTGCTGAAGAATACTTTGAAGGTGGGGGACATGTTAACGCAGCTGGAGGTGTATGTAAATTAAGCCTTAAAGATACTCTTGAAAAGATAGAACAAATTCTACCTAAATATGAAAAAACTCTTAACGCTTAGTTTGAAACTCATCCTATATACCTTTATTGCTTTAATTTTTCTTCAATGTACCAATGAGAGAAAGAAAACCAATGAAATTACTTTTAAAGATAAAGAGGAATATAAAGAGATTATGATATTATCCCATCAAGCCTTTTTACTTAAAGAGAAAGAAAGGATTGACGCCTATATTGATAGCACAGGAAAGGATTTTGAAAAAACTGGAACCGGCTTGCGTTATCACGTCTATAAAAATGGAGAAGGAGAGAAATTAGTTAAAGGAGATATAGCGGTATTAAAATACAAGCAATATTTGTTGAATGGTACTGAATTATATTTGGAAGACTCTTCTAAAGTTAAAGAGCTTATGGTTGATTTTGAAAATGTAGAAAGTGGCTTAAATGAGGCTCTAAAATATTTGAGTGTTGGAGATAAAGCTTTATTGATTATACCGGCTCATTTAGC
>CAZKFN010000080.1:0-10210 GCA_964552035.1 uncultured Flavobacteriales bacterium | reverse complement strand
AAAAGAAATTAGCTCTCAATCTACGCTTTTGTTTGATGTTAACCTTATAGGGAAAAAATGAGAAAAGTATTTTTAATACTTCTTGTGCTTTTTTCTTTACTAGCTATATTTTTGGTTGTTCAACTTAACAAACGAACGTCGGAAGAAGAGTCAACGGGATATCAAAGTATAGAAATTGGAAGGGGGAAATCTCCTTCAATTGGTCAGTATGTGAAACTAAACCTCCTTGTTAGAAATGCAGCTAAAGATACCCTACATTTTATTGAAGAGTTTCCTTATTTTTTAATTATCCACGAAGATGAATTATCAAGTGCCCTTTGTGAGCGCTCTGTTGGTGATAGTGGTGTTTATATGTTAAAACGAAGTGTATTGGAAGATTTTTATGCGTTTGAAAAAAGGATTAATGTTCCAAAAGATAGTATTATCTATCTGTATTTTAGACTTATGGAAGTCATCCCTCCTAATCAATTAAAGGTTTTTCAAAAAGAAGCACTTTTTGACAGAAAAATAAAGCAAGAGCGCGTTTTAGACGAATATTTGAAAAAAATGAAAGGTAAAATAGATACTTTAGAGGGTGAAGTGTATAGAATTATAGAGCGGAGAAATCCAGAAGGGATTGAGATAAGAAAAGGAAGTAAAGTCCACTTGGATCATATTGGACGGTTTTTTAGCGGATATGAGTTTATCAATACCTTAGAACGGGGAATTAGTCCATTTTTTTATTATGGAAAAGAGTTTGAGTTGCTTGAAGCAGTAGAAGTTGGGTTAGAAGGAATAAAGTCTGGTGAAAAACTGAAAATTATATTACCTTCGCAGAATGCTTTTGGAGAAGAAGGCTCTGTAGCTGGAGTTGTTCCACCCAATACAGCTATAATTTATGAAATTGATATTATAAATGTAGAATAATTAAAATGAAAAAAGTATTACAAACAGCATTAGGATTGGGGTTAATTGTAACCACTATAACAGCATGCAACCCATCTTTAAGTAATGATAAGTATAAAGGTTATGAAAAAATAGAGGATAACTTATACGTTAATTACCATAATAAAAGCGACACTGGAAGAGTGGTTGAAGTAAATGATATAGTAACCATGGAAATGGTTTACTCAACAGAAAATGACTCGGTTTTAGTAGATACGCGTGAAATGGGGGAAGATGCCCAAATTCAAGTTTCTGAACCTGCTTTTAAGGGTGATATATTAGGAGCTTTTGCAGGAATGAAAGTAGGGGATAGCGCTACATTTATAATTTCCGCTGATAGTTTTTTCTTAAAAACTGCTCAAATGCCTGAATTACCACCATTTATAGACTCTGCAAGTATTCTTCACTTTACGGTAAAAATTAAATCTGTAGCTACTCAAGAAGAATTAATGTCTAAAATGGCACGGGAAGAAGAGGAAGCAAGAATGAGTGAAGCTATGGAGCGAGTGACTTATATTCAGGAAAATAATATTGTTGTTGAACCTACTGAAAGTGGACTGATTTTCATCTCTAAAAAGGAAGGATCCGGACAAGCAGCAGAAGCTGGAAAAACAGTTAGAGTGAATTATTCCGGAAGATTATTAGATGGTACTTATTTTGATACAAGTGTCGAAGAAATTGCTAAAGAGAATAACTTATATAATCCTCAGAGACCTTATGAGCCTATAGAATTTACTTTAGGACATGGCCAAGTTATTCCTGGATGGGAAGAAGGTATTGCTTTACTAAAAGAAGGAGGGAAGGCACAGTTGATTATTCCTTCGGATTTGGCTTATGGAGCACACCCTCAACCTGGAGGAATTATCAAACCTTTTTCTACTTTAATTTTTGATGTAGAACTGGTTGAAGTGAAATAATTCTCCTCTAAACTACTATACAAAATAGCTGCCCAATCCTTGAGGCAGCTATTTTTTTTTACTTAACTTTTTCTGTATATCAGCGATTTTGCCATCATTTGCGTTTTGCCCTACTGGCTTTGATGCCACAAGCTAATTCTAGAGGAGATTGATAGGGATAAAAAACATTAAGATCACATACAGTTTCGTTCCTCTGGGAAGTTTGTGTGAGTGTACATCTGAATTACCTATATCTCGTCCCTCTGGGAGGGTTATGGCAATGGAGGTGTTCCTGTATATCAGCGACTTTGCCGTCACTTGCGTTTCGCCCTACTGGCTTTGATGTTACAAGCTAATTCTAGAGGGATTGATAGGGATAAAAAACATTAAGATCATATACAGTCTCGTCCTAGAGGGACGATAGAATCTTCGTAATCATTTAAGAACTTTCTGGATTTGGACACAGGGACACCAAAAAACACTTTATCAATTTTATAAGTGCCTTAAAGCACGCGATTTATAAAGAACAGAAATATTTAATGTTTAAGTCAGGAAAGGCATTCTAAAAATTAGAACTTAGTCATTGCCACCCCTAAATCTCTATGCTCTGTTTTTTGCATTTCAAAGGTTGCTTTAAGGCATAGGGTTCAAATAAGCTCTCTTATTTTACTCCATGCATGAGTTTCTTTAATACTGGATTTAATAAAATTACAACAAAACCAGCTATCATTGGCACTATGGTAAAAATCAAAAAGAAAGCCGATAGACTTGACTCCTCTTGGATTTGATCAACCATTCCACCAAGAGAGGCAGCAACTTTATTTCCTATAGCAGTTGCTAAATACCACACTCCAAACATTAAAGCAATCATTCTGGCTGGAACTAATTTACTCACATAAGACAGTCCTACTGGAGATAGACATAATTCTCCTAATGTATGAAAAACATAAGCTAAGATTAACCAAATCATTCCTACTCGAATGGCACCTGCAGGCGTTCCAGCTGGAATTAAGTTGGCACCATATGCAAGTACCCCAAAACCTAAAGACATGATAATTAAACCTAATCCATATTTTACCGCAGCGGAAGGATTGTACTTGCTATCCCACCATTTTGAAAATAAAGAGGCAAAAGCAATGATAAAAAAGGAGTTGAGGATGCTAAACCATGAAACGGTAATTTCCACCTCACTTTCCTTAACTTCTGCAATGGTTCCTCTAACTATTTCTGAAGGTCTGTTGGCAGTTAGATAATCGTTGTTCAATTTTTCTTTCTGCTTATCGTCCAAGTATATAAACTTTCCTAGCTCTTCATGTGCAGCAACTTCTTGCCCCACTTTTAAATCTTTATTGGAAGAAAACTGTAAAATATGAGTTACTAGTTCTTCCCCTTCTCGTAGTTGACGAGCTTCTGTAATAGGGTAGTAGCTTGCTCTAAGTTCTCCATCAACTTCTTCTTTTACTACGGCTGCTTCGTATTTTACATCGTAAGATTTAGTAGAAAAATCCTGGGCCAACATCCAAATGGCAAGACCCCACATTAGAGTAAAACAAATGGCTAAGACAATATTACTACCGGGTATCTTTTTAAAAGTCCTTTTGTTGAGTACCACTAACACCCATGTCACAATAATTAATGGGATAACGGTAAGTAAAGTGTTGACAATATTAAAGGTTAATGCAGCATCCCCAGTGAGTACGCGTTGAGTATAATCCCGAGCAAAGAGCACCATTGAAGTAGCTGCTTGTTCAAAAGGAATAAAGAAAAGTACGGTAAAAAATGCAAAGATGATTACAGCTATCATTCTATCTCTAAGCACCCTATCGTATCGAGATATTCTACTAAAAACTAAATAGAGAAAGAGAAGTAAACCAATAATAGTTATTACTAAAGGGCCTGACATTACATTTTCAGGAAAAACAAACTCTTTAGGTAATAGGTGAACTCCTCCAATTTTTGAAACTGGATCATTAATTAAGTATAGTAATCCAATAATAGAAGTGACTACAATTAGAATCTTGTCTGTCAGAGTAAAAGGATTGGATTTGTATTCTCTTTTTTCTGCGGGTACTCCCGTTTTCTTTTCTTCTTCTAAATCTTTATTTGCTTCAAAAGCTAAGTCTTCAGCTATGGCTTTTTCTCTATCTCCTTTATGGGGAATACCGCCAATTTTTCCAAACAATGGTTTAGCTAAAAGAAATTGAAGTGTTCCAAATAACATAAAAACTCCAGCTAACCCAAAACCCCAAGCCCAGCCAACACGCTCAGCTAAATACCCACACAGCATCATTCCGAAGAAAGCACCAGAATTCACACCCATATAAAATATGGTATATGCTCCGTCTTTTTTCTCTGGAAGATATTTATACATTTCGGAGATGATGGAAGTAATATTAGGTTTAAAAAAACCTGTTCCTATCACTAATAAAGCCAAACCTAAATACAGAGAAAACTCAGTTTCAAGAGCCATAGAAGCATGTCCCATAGTCATGATAAGACAACCTATAAATACTGCCCAGCGATAGCCTGTAACTCTATCTGCAATAACACCACCCAAAATAGGAGTGAGGTATAACAAACCGGCATAGGTTCCAAAAAGTGCCCCTGCATTTCCGGAAGACCATTCCCAGCCTGGATTACTGCCAATTGCAGCAATGGTTAAAAAGTTGATTAACAATACGCGCATTCCGTAGAAAGAAAAACGCTCCCACATTTCTGTAAAAAATAATACAAATAAACCTGCGGGATGACCTAATACTTTACTTTCAAAAAATGCTTGGTGTTCTTTATCTATAGTTGTTACTTCTGCCATTCGTTTTTATTCTATCGTTTATTTCTAAAAAATTCTCAAGTAAAATCAAATTGTCTTTATTATTTAATGCCGTGCATTAGCTTTTTAATAAAGGGTGAGCAAATAATTAGAACAATTCCAGCAGCTACACCAGCATAAAATAAATATAAATATAAATCCATATAAGCAGCTTTAGAGGAGATAAAGTCTCCTTCAGCAATGTGATCTAAACTAGCTAAGTTTGAGATTTTAGCTGCTATAAACTCTGAACTTGCCGTAGCTAAAAACCATACACCCATCATAAATCCTAAAATTTTGTGGGGAGATAGTTTAGTTACTACAGATAATCCAATTGGCGATAAAAAGAGTTCACCACAAGTGTGAAGTAAATAAGCTAATACCAACCAGTATGCAGCAACTTTTCCTTCTTCTCCAGAAACCACACCTCCTAATACTAAAACTCCAAAACCCAACCCTACCAAGATTAAAGCATACGCAAACTTCATGGAGGTATTGGGGTTTAAATTTCTTTTGTCTAACCAAACCCATAATCTAGCAAAAACAACGGCCAGACTGATGATAAAGAATGAATTTAACCCCAAGAACCAACCTGGTTTTAATTCATATCCGCCAACATCAAGGTCGATAATTCGCTCAGCAAAAAGGTTAAGCGACATGTAAGCTTGTTCGAATAGTGCCCAAAAGACAACGGTAAAAAGAATTAAGATGGTTAAAGCGATTAGTCGCTCTCGGGCAATTTTATCTAAATGTTTAACAGAATAATAGACAATATAAGCTAAAGAAGCTGCTCCTGCGCCCATTAATAAAGCTTGTACTACAGAATGGCTCTGAATCATTTGCCAAACTACAAAAGTTCCTAAAGCACTTAATATATAGATCCAATATTCTATTTTGATGCCGTATTTTTTCTTTTGTATGGCTTCAAGACTTGGAGGTTCTCCATGAGATTCTAAATAACGCTTACCTGATGTAAACACTACTAAACCTAACATCATTCCAATACCGGCAGCACCAAAACCATAACCCCAACCGTAAACTTCTCCTAACCATACACAAATTATGGTTGCTAAAAGAGAACCTAAATTAATACCCATATAAAACAAGGTAAAACCTGAATCCCTGCGAGGATCATTAGTTTCGTATAGCTCTCCAACAATAGAAGAGATATTTGATTTTAGAAATCCTACTCCCATTACGATTAAGGCCAATGAAAAGTAAAAGATTTGCAATGCAAAGGTATCTTGAACCAACACTCCATCAACATATTTAGCCGCATGACCTTCATAAGCCATACCCAAATGCCCTAAAACCAGCATTATGGCACCAAATGTAACCGCCTTACGGAAACCGATGTACTTATCTGCAATATGCCCTCCTAAAACGGGCATGGCATATACTAAAGCCGCATAACTTCCCAAAAGTAAATAGCCGTTACTATCTGTAAATAAGTGATATCTAGTTAAATAAAACAGCAAAAGTGCTTTCATTCCATAAAAAGAAAAACGTTCCCACATTTCTGTGAAAAAGAGCACAAAAAGACCAGCTGGATGACCAAGTATTTCTTTTCTTTGTTCCATAAGGTGTTCGTATTTATTTAGGATAAATTATAAAAGCCTAAAGTAAGAAAAAACTACTTTAAGCTTGTAAGTTTTAATTATAGCTTATCAACAATAAAGTTGGTCATCTTTTGATAAAGATGAAATCTGGTATTTCCTCCATAAATACCATGATTTTTATTGGGGTAAACCAGCAACTCAAATTGCTTATCTGCTTCAACAAGAGCGGAAATCATATCCGAAGTGTTTTGTAAATGAACATTATCATCCGCCATTCCATGAACTAAAAGATATTCTCCTTTTAGTCGATCTACAAAATTAATAGGGGAGTTGTCATCATATCCTTTAGGGTTTTCTTGAGGGGTTTGCATGTATCGCTCGGTATAAATTGTATCGTAATACCTCCAAGTGGTAACCGGTGCAACAGCTATTGCAGCTTTAAAGTAATCTGCACCTTTTAATATACAAAGTGAGGACATGTATCCTCCATAACTCCAACCAAAAATTCCAATTCGTTCTCCGTCAACATAATCTAAAGTGGAAAGGTATTTGGCAGTTTCTATCAAGTCTATGGTTTCATATTTGCCTAGTTCTTTATAAGTCTGTTTTTTAAAGTCGGCACCTCTACCACCCGTACCACGGTTATCAACACTTATAACCAAATATCCTTTTTGAGCAAGCATTTGATGCCAAAAATAATCCATTCCGCCCCAAGAGTTCGTAACTGTTTGTGAACCTGGACCGCCATAAATGGTGATAAATACTGGATATTTTTTCTCAGCGTCAAAATTCACGGGTTTAATCATCCAGGCATTTAAATGAACACCTTCTGTTGTTTTAAAACTAAAAAACTCCTTAGGAGAGATTTCATACTCATCCATTTCCTTTTTTAAATTGGAATTATCCTTGAGCATTCTTATTTCCTCTCCATTTGCTTGATGCAAGCTAATGTAGTTAGGCTGGTTTGCTGTAGTATGGTAGTTGATAAAATAGCTGAACGTTTTGCTAAAAACAGCATTGTTGGTTCCCTTTTTCTGGCTAATCTTTTTGGGATTTTTCCCTTTTAAATTTCCTTGAAAAACATTTCTATTCATTGGGTTTTCATCAGCTGCTTGATAATAAATCAGGCCATTGGCTTCATCAATCCCATAAAATTTAGTGATAGTATAATTCCCTTTGGTTAACTGCTTCGCTAATTTACCATTCATTTTATATAAATAAATGTGATTAAAACCACTGTTTTCACTTTGAATAATAAAATGCTTTTCATCTTTAGTAAACTCAATTTCAAAAGGCATCTCAATATAAGTGTCGCTAACTTCTCGATGGATTATGGTACTATTTCCATCCTCGGCATTTACTAAATTTACATTCAGTTTATTTTGATGACGGTTACTACTCATAATTGCCAATTGTCTGGCATTTGCCCAAACCATTGAAATTAAATACTCATAATCTTCTCTCAATTCAACTGTAGTGGATTGATTTTTAGAAAGGTTATATATCTTTGCTTCAACTTTAGAATTGTCTTCCCCAGCTTTGGGATATTTAAATCGCTCTTCAGAAGGGTAGAGCCCATCGTATATTTTCATATTCCATTCTTTCACCTGACTTTCATCAAAACGAAAATATGCAATATGTTCTCCATCGGGCGACCATTCAAAAGCTCTAACTAGCTTTAACTCTTCTTCATAAACCCAATCGGAGGCAGCGTTGATAATTTTATTTTTCTCTCCATCGGTAGTAATAGCTATTTCATTTCCAGAAGTCAAATCCTTATAGAAAAGATTATTTTCCCTTACAAAGGCTACTTTATCACCGGAAGGTGAAAAGGTAGCATACATTTGTTTTTCTCCTTCACTCAAAGGGCTTATCTTTTTAGTATTCATATCATAGATATAATGATATGCTTTTTTAGAGTGGCGATAAATTGGCTCAACATCTGTTGCAATCAACGCTTTATTTTCCTCAGCAGAAAGCACATAATTATCCATAATCAAAGTAGTTCCTTCAAAAGTTAAATCATCTGCATTGATAAGGGTTTTAACTTTCTCTCCAGTTTTATAAGCATATTGAACTAAAGAAACACCATTAGAAGTTCGCTCAAGCACAGTGTAATGTTCACCGTCGTTCATAGAGCGTAATCCACTTACACTTTCTTGCATGAATTTATAATCCTTCCAAATATCTTTTAAAGATATGTGCTTTTTGCTAGCTTCAATTTCTAGAATGGCTTCTTCTTTATCGATAGGGTACTTATCTTCATCTGTTTGGGCATATAAACCTATGGGCAAGCTCAATAAAACAGAAATACTGTAGTAAAATAATCTATTCATCAATTTACTTTTATTACTTTGTACTAATAAAATAATTTTAAAAGTCGAATTTACATAAATTTTGAGCAAATAAACTATAAATATGAATAAGGAAAATAGCTTTTCTAAAATAGAAGTACAGCATCTTAACTTTTTAAAGAGGCATATTGGTGCTGAAGCAGTAATAGAAACTAAAGAGAAAATGCTGCCCTATGCTTCAGATCATACAGAGGATTTTGTTTACATGCCTTCGGTTGTAGTCATTCCAAAAAATACCGAAGAAGTATCACTTATAGCCAAGTTTTGTTATGAAAATAATTTTCCATTGACAGTTAGGGGAGCAGGGACAGGTCTTAGTGGTGGCGCTTTACCAATTTATGGAGGAGTGTTATTAAGCATTGAGAAGTTAAATAAAATTATAACAATTGATGAGGCTAACTTACAAGCAACTGTAGAACCTGGGATTATTACTCAAGTGTTTCAGGAAGCAGTATGGGAAAAAGGTTTGTTTTATCCTCCAGATCCAGCAAGTAAAGGAAGCTGTTTTATTGGAGGAAACCTTGCAGAAAATAGTGGTGGCCCTAAAGCGGTAAAATATGGAGTTACCAAAGATTATGTATTAAATCTTGAGGTAGTACTTGCCGATGGAACCGTTATGTGGACAGGAGCTGATGTTTTAAAAAATGCAACCGGTTTAAATTTAACTCAATTGATGATTGGGAGTGAAGGGACATTAGGAATTATTACCAAGGCTGTTTTTAGATTAATTCCCGCACCAACTAAAGATGTTCTAATGTTAGTTCCTTTTAGAAAGGCAGAAGAGGCTTGCCTTGCGGTATCTCAAATTTTTCATTTAGGAATTACTCCTTCAGGATTAGAATTTATGGAGAAAGATGCTATTGATTTTGCAATCAAGTATGTGGAAGGTATAGAACTGGAGATTCCCGATGATATTCAAGCACATTTATTGATTGAATTGGATGGAAATGATATGGAAGTCATGATGAAGGAAGCAGAAGATATCTTTGAATTGTTACAAAAGTTTGACTGTGGAGAGATTCTTATGGCAGACAGTAAAGCACAAAAAGATAAGTTGTGGTTTCTACGCCGTTGTCTAAGTGAAGCTGTCAAAAGAAACTCAGTGTATAAAGAAGAAGATACTGTTGTTAAACGAGCTTATCTTGCTGATTTATTGGTGGGAGTTAAGAAAATAGGGAAGGAGTATGGTTTTCAATCCGTTTGCTATGGACATGCTGGAGATGGCAATTTGCATGTAAACATTATAAAAGGGGATATGTCTGATGAAGCATGGAGTGGAGAGCATTTAAAAAATGGGATAAGGGAAATATTTAAGCTTTGTAAAAAGCTAGGGGATACAATTTCTGGAGAACATGGAATAGGTTTGGTACAAAAAGAATATATGGATATTATGTTTTTTCCAAAGGAGCTAGAATTGCAAAAATCAATTAAAGCGCTTTTTGATCCCAATGGAATTCTGAATCCGGGTAAAATATGGATATGAGAATGCTGGTTAAAAGGTGGATTTATCATTTATATTTAACTAGTAATTAAAGAGATATAAATAAGGTGTAATTTTTTACTAAAAACATTTCCACAAATCAATAAACATTATTACTTTTGTGCACCACTTTTGGAGAGGTGGGTGAGTGGCTGAAACCACAAGTTTGCTAAACTTGCATACTCGTA
>CAZKFN010000079.1:0-11709 GCA_964552035.1 uncultured Flavobacteriales bacterium | reverse complement strand
AATTTGTAAATACTTTTTCATATCTAATATTAATTTAAAAAATAACATGTAAAAATACTGAAAATTTCATTCTTTTCAGCAATATTCAATAGTTTATCGGTCTATCCTCCAAACAATAAAACCCCTACTTTTCTTTAAGTTTATCTATCCTTTTTCCTTGAAATAACTCATAACACAACAAGCTACAAGGTAATTTGCCATTCATTAGGGGTACTTTATTTTTAGCTCTTAATCCTATATTTTTTACGGCTGATTTATCCATACTAAAAACCCAAGCCGTCCAACCGGGATAGGTATGTTTTAAAGTATTCCCTATTTGGGTATAAAATGAATCTAAATCTCCACTAACATTTAAGCGCTCTCCATAAGGTGGATTCATTAAGATTATTCCATTTGTTGAAGGAGGTTTTGCTTCAAAAAAATCTGCTCTTTGAGTTTGAATATAATTGGTAAGATTTGCAGCGTCAATATTTAAATTTGTTGCTCTCAGATTGTGATTTTTAATGTCCTGAGCATAAATTTTACCCTTTGGTTTTTTATAGGCTTCCTTTGCTTCTCCAAGAACTCTTGAAAAAAGTTCCTGATCATAATCTGCCCACGCTTCAAAAGCAAAGTGTGTTCTATTGTAATTAGGTGGAATATTTGCTGCTATCATTGCTGCTTCGATAGCAAGTGTACCAGAACCACACATGGGGTCAAAAAAATCTTTTTCTCCTTTCCAGCCTGTTTTTAAAATTAATGCTGCGGCAAGGGTTTCATTTAGGGGTGCTGCTGTTTGTTCTCTTCTGTATCCTCTTTTAAAAAGAGGCTCTCCCGAACTATCTAGTGAAATATTGACAAAACCTTCTCTGATATGTAAGTGAATTCTCACATCAGCATCTTCTCGATCCACATTTGGTCGCTCCTTTCCAGCTTCTTTAAATCTATCTACTATAGCATCTTTTAGCCTTAGAGCAGCAAACTGAGAGTGAGCAAAGTTTTTGGAGTTAACTGCAAAGTCAATCACAAAAGTTTTATCGGAAGAAAATAAATTTTCCCAAGCATATTCTTTGGTTTTTTTATACAATTCATCTTCAGAATGAGCCTTAAAAGAATAAAGAGGTCTTAAAACTTTTAACGCTGTTCTCAACCAAATATTTGCTTTATACAATACACTTAAATCTCCCCAAAAGCTTACCGCTCTTTTATGGCGTTTTATTTGTTTTCCACCTATATCAAAAATTTCTTTTTCTAAGTCATCTTCAATATTTTGCATGCAAATAGCTACCATTTCAAAACTTTCTGAAGAATGGGTAGGAAGTCTTATGGGATTGCTCTTAGTACTCTCTGTTGTATCAGCTTTTTGTTTTACTGTCTTTGCTGGGTTTTTATAAATTATTTTTTTTTCACCTACACGAATAAATTCCTTCTTTGCCATAGGTCAAAGATAAATAGATTTTAACTCATAGGATTCATAATACAATCTATTAAATGCAATTACTTTTGCAATAACAATTTTTTAAAAGATATGACAAATTGTCAACCCTTTTGTTTGGCAAAAGATTTGTTTAGAGTATAATTGAATTATGAGTTTTTTAAATTTTTTATATGAAAGCAAAAAAGAAGGAGAAGCAAGAGAAAGAAAAAGTAAATGAGGCAGTTGATACACAAAACTTGGAAGTAGAAGAAACAGAAGCCCAAGAGGTAGAAACTCAAAATGAAGCCTCAAGTGAAGTAGAGCAACTTAAAGAGGAAAAAGAAGCTCTTAATGACAAGTATTTACGCTTGTATTCAGAATTTGATAATTATAAAAGAAGAACACAAAAAGAGAAGTTAGACTTATATAGCAATGCGGCTGAAGATATTTTTAAAAATATTTTGCCTATCATCGATGATTTTGAGCGTGCCATTAAGTCAATGGAGGAGTCTCAAGATTATGAGAGTTTAAAATCTGGAGTAGATTTAATTTTCAATAAGCTTTTAAGTGTTTTAAAATCAAAAGGTGCAGAACCTATGGAATCGCCGATAGGAAAAGACTTTGATAGTGATTTTCACGATGCAGTTACCCAGGTTACAACATCCGAGAAGAAGCTTAAAGGTAAGGTTGTAGATGAGCTCGAGAAAGGTTATATTCTCAATGACAAAGTTATTCGATATGCTAAAGTAGTTGTTGGTAAATAAGTTGAAGCATATTAAATAAAGAGGAGAGCTAGAAAGAAAAATTATGGCAAAAAGAGATTATTACGAAGTTTTAGGTGTAGATAAAAATGCTAGTGCCGCAGAAATAAAAAAGGCATATAGGAAATTGGCCTTAAAATACCATCCCGATAAAAATCCTGACGATGAAAGTGCGGAAGATAAGTTTAAGGAAGCTGCTGAAGCCTATGAAGTATTGAGCAATGCTGATAAAAAAGCTCAATATGACCGATTTGGACATGCAGGTATGGGAGGTGGAGCTGCTGGTTTTGGTGGTGGCATGAGTATGGATGACATCTTTTCTCAATTTGGAGATATTTTTGGTGGCGGATTTGGAGGGTTTGGTGGATTTGGTGGAAGTCAAGGCGGAGGAAGAAGAAGAGTTAACAAAGGAAGTAATATTCGCTTAAGGCTAAAACTATCCTTAAAAGACATTGTCAACGGGGTAGAAAAGAAGATAAAAGTTAAGAAATATGTACAATGTGATACTTGTACGGGTAGCGGTGCTGAAGGTGGTGGTTTTTCCAATTGCTCTACCTGCGGTGGAAGCGGTCAAGTAAATCGTGTAACCAATACCTTCTTGGGACAAATGAGAACCTCTACTTCCTGTCCTACATGTAATGGAGAAGGAAAAACCATTGACAATAAATGTAAGAGCTGTCAAGGAAACGGTATAGTAAAAAAGGAAGAAACCATTGAATTTAAAATTCCCCCTGGAGTTGAAAATGGAATGCAACTTTCCATTAGTGGAAAAGGAAATATGGGCATGCGAAATGGTATTCCTGGAGACTTAATCGTAGTAATTGAAGAGGAAGAACATCCTGAGTTAAAAAGGGATGGAAACAATATCTTATACGATTTATACATCAGTTTTGCCGATGCTATACTCGGTAGTGACATCACTGTTCCTACTATTAATGGGAAAGTGAAAATAAAGATTGATGCGGGAACTCAAGGAGGTAAAGTTCTTCGACTAAGAGGTAAGGGTATTCCAGATATTAATGGGTATGGTAAAGGAGACCAATTGGTCAATGTCAACATTTGGACTCCTAAAAAATTAAGCAAAGAAGAACGAAAACTCGTGGAGCAATTGAAGGGAGCAAAAAACTTCGAACCCAATCCAACCGCAGCAGATAAAGGATATTTTGAAAGAATGAAAGATTATTTTCAATAAATTTCATTAAATTGCTAGCTTAATTCCTCAAGCATGCTTATTAATAAATTTATTTTCTTCTTGATGACCTTTGTTTTTATGGAGTGTACTTCTTGCACACCTAAAGAAGAAGTAAGGGTGAAATCCCTTTTAGTGACTGCTACTGCTTATAACAATGTTTCTTGGCAGACAAAAGCCGTTAACCCTTCGATAACAGCTTGGGGAGACACCCTAAAAGAAGGCATGAAAGTAATTGCTATTTCAAGAGACCTATTAGATTCTGGTCTTCAATACAATACTGCTGTTTATATTCCTCTTTTAGAGGATACCTTTTATGTCAAAGATAAAATGCATTATCGTTGGAAAAATAAAATTGACATTTACATGGATAAGGATGTAAAAAAAGCCAGAGAATGGGGCAAAAAAAAAGTAGAAATTAATTGGGTTATGGAGTAAAGCTACAACAATATCCTTGGTCCAGCTTTGTCAAACAACTCTTTTAATTCTGGAGGACCTCCAAATAAATCATCTTTAAACTTATCTAACTGTTCCATAGTTTTAGCAGAAATTAAATCGATCATTTTGTCTATGGCCTTTCCACTAATAAGGTATGGATACTCCTTGTAAATAATTTGATTCCCATGACAAAGCGCATAAAGCTGATACTCCTCTTTTTCATCTATGGGTTCATTTCTCAATAAGCATTTTCCTAACCATGCAGCCCTAGGCGCATCTTCTAAATCCTTTAAACGTTGTGTAAAATCAACATTAGAATTAAAAAATGCTGCAATATTTGTCCTAGACTCTAAAGATAATTTCAATTGCATTTGTGCAGCACAACTCACGCAAACAGCATACTCAAATATTGTTACCTTTATCTTTTCACCGTCAAAGCCACGTACAGCTTTTTCGATCATATAAGGGACATTACCGTGAAAAAGCTCGCTTTGGCAATTAATGCAATTTTGAAAAGGCTTTTGTTCTAAATCAGACCAAAATATTTCTGGAATGTCATCAAATATAGGGTACTTATCTTCTTTTTTCATTTGCTAAACTATTCAATAGGATTTGCCAAAAAAAAAGATAAGACTATTATTTAAACGGAATCAATTTTCAAATCTAATTTTCAATAATATCTTCTTATTTAGATGCATTTTAAAATAGACCTTTTTGTATAATAATTAGAAAAAGTAGGAAATATTAATTCTAGCTTCTGGGCGTACTCCCACATTCCAATCCCGAGTTAAATTTTCCTTACTCTCAAATTTAGAAGTTGGATTGCCATTAATAGGTGTTGTAATTTCATTGCTACTTATCGTACCTCCTTCTTTGACATGTTGGATTACAAAGGCAAATTCTGCGCCTACACTAAATCGTTTCGCTAAAAAATAATTAAACCCACCACCAGCAGAAATTCCTATTCCTATACCGCCGTCTTCTTTTATGGTTTTGTTTCGCTTTCTTTCTCCTGCATCGGATGCTATAACCTCTTCTACTTCCGTCTTTTTCTTTCCAATAAAGGTAAGATCTAACTGCGTAAAAATATACGGATCTAATCTTGAAGTTGTCCTTAAATGTTTTTCATATCCAAATGAAAAGTTGATATTGTACTGACTTCTGGAAGAATCTAAAGAAATCATTTCAGACCCCACACTATCCGACTGCTCTCTTTTTTTAGATTCTATATCCAGCCCAAATCCAAAACGTAAAACTTTATCATTCGTTTGATAATATCTTGCAAATAATAGGTTGTTGCCCACCTTATTTTGCGGTGGTGACAATTTAATTTTATCTATTAATCCATCAATAGTAAAACTCACTCCAAAATCACCAGTTTCAGGTAAAAACAAAGAAGCAGAAGTTGATTTATTTTCTCCTTGAGCAAAAAGCCCAAAAGAAAGTACAGCTATCATTAATGTACTTAAGAGTATTTTAATTCTCATTTTTAAAAATTTGATTTATAAAAGGGATAGAACAACATAGCTTTTAGCTTTGTAGCCTTATTGAAACTCAAGAGGCATAAAGATATTGCTAAAATACCAAACTTAAACTTTTTACAATGGAGTTTTAAAATTAAAAAACACTTTTATCCTTTTAAATCTGCCTTCCCTAATCCATGAATAATAATCTCAGTTGCTCCTTGTCCATAAGAAAAATAATTTCCGTCAAAATATTCTATATGAGGATATTCCTCTCTGAGCATAGTTCTTAAAGCTTCTCGAAGTGCACCGGTTCCCACCCCATGAATAAAAATTAACTTCCTTTGTCGGGATTGAGTAGCTTTTTCAATTACCCTGCGAACAAAATTTAACTGAAAATTAAGGGCATCGTGTTTTAATTCAAAAGTATATTGAGGAGCTAATTCTTCCAAATGCAAATCAAAAACAGGCTTTTTCCCTTTAAAAGAAATAGAAAATTGTGGGGACATCAAGTAAGATTCCTCACGATTTATAAGGTCAACTTGAGAAGGCTGAAACTCCTCTTCTAGCTTAAAATCCCCATGGATTTGATGTTTTACTTTTCCTTGTTGGTCATAGATTAAAACTTGGCTCAAAGCATAAGTGTATTCAAACCCATCTTCACAACAAAAAGTAATTTGATCTCCTTTAATAGCACAAATAACTCCGCTCAAAGCTTCATCAATTACCTCTACCTTATCCCCAATATTAAAGTCCATTTTAAATGTTTATTTTGCAAAAGTAAATAGAATCAACGAAAATGAAAGGAAAAAGTAACCCTTGGAAAATAAAAAGTAATAAAAGAGCTTATGAAACCCCATGGATAGCTGTTAATCATCTTGAAGTAGTTAACCCAGCAGGGAAAGATGCTATTTATGGAACTATTCATTTTAAAAATATAGCTGTTGGTATTCTTCCTTTAGATAAGGATTATAACACTTGGATTGTAGGCCAATATCGATTACCCATAGAACAATTCAGCTGGGAGATGCCCGAAGGTGGTGGAGATCTAAATGTTCCTCCCATAGATTCTGCTAAAAGGGAATTGTTGGAAGAGACTGGAATTGTAGCTCAAAAATGGACAGAACTACTTAAAATACATACCAGCAATTCGGTTACAGATGAATGGGGGATGATTTATATTGCGCAAGATTTAAGTTTTCATGCACCTCAACCGGATGAAGATGAAGAGTTAGAAATAAAAAAATTACCTTTTAATGATTTATTTGAAATGGTAATGAAAGGAGAGATTACGGATAGCCTGACACTAGCTGCCGTACTAAAAGCAAAGCAATTGATCGATAGCGGCAAAATTTAGAAATAGAGATAGTGAAATTTCGCCTTTCCACTTTCGTGAAATTCTACAGCTGGAAAAGGAACTTTTATGACATTAAAAACACTTAAAACCGTCTTTAAAAATAGATTTTGAGTGGGTATTCTTTCTAAATTAAGATCTAAGGATAAAAAATATTGACGTTGGGGATGGTATATCGTCCCCTCTTCGATTTGATAGGAGCCTCTTCCACGCAACATTCCTTGACCGCTATACCCAAAAGCAATATTTAACCATTCCCATTTTATTTGTTTGGAAAGGGCATTTAAATTTAAGGAAGCCCAATAAGTTTGTCCATTATAATCTTTAAGCAAACCTTCTAGATGATTACTACCCAGAATTTCTGGACGTATAGCTCTATACTTTGTAGGCATGTAACTGTATTTTAATGCCAGTATTTCCTCTTTTAAAAAACGTTGCTGCGTATAACTTAAAGCTGACCCTCCTATATTTGCCAAGAAGTCACCCCAAGAAAATCCCCATTCTGAGCTAAAACCATCAAAAACTTCTACAGTGGTGAACAATAAAGTAGAAGTTAATCCACCGTATAGCGTGGCTTTGTCTTTTTCAATGCCGGCCCATTCATAAGATTTTGCAGTATATTTAGTTAGTGCATAAGCCGAAAATCCATGCCCTAGTTTATCCATCATCAACCATTGGTCATTGTCGTTGAAAAAATGGAAACTCTCCTGATCGTAATTTTTATACCAAAGTTGATGAAAACCTACAACGGAAGCAGCATAAACGGTAGAATAGGAATAAATAATTAATTTTCTTCTGTTTTTTAAACTATCAGTTTGAGCTGATAAAGATGAAGAAAGAACTCCTAAAAAAAAAAATAAACTTAGCAGTTGGCTTAAAAAAATTTTAAAATATTTTTTTTGGTTAATAAAGCCGTACAACTTTTAATGTATTTATTTCTTCTATGGCTTAATGCCTAGAATATTTAATTATTTTTTGCTGATAAATTTCCGTTCCACTTTTTACCCTTAAAAAGTATATCCCTTGGGCAAGTTTCGCAGTGTTAACATTGTGTATTTGCTGAGCCCCATTAAGCTGTTTATCTTGGACCAACCTCCCATTAACATCGTATAAAAACAACTCATATGTTCCGTTAATTAAGGGTAATTTAAGTGAAAAATTATCTAAAAATGGATTAGGCTGAATGCTTATATTTTCCTGATTTAAGCTGGTATTTTTTACGGATACAGGAACGCAAGTTGTATCAACATAAACTGTTACTTTTTCTTTTACACTGATACAATCCAGTGGTTTCACTGTCCAATAATAAAAGAAAGGATGAATATCCCCACCTAAACTGCTCCTATTAATATCAATTAATCCTGGAATAGAATATGGATAAGAAGCACCGTTAGAATTGATTCTTGCACCAGGATCTCTATCTGCAATTGTAAGACTATAAGCCGTGTCGGGATAGATTTCGAAATCTAAACTAACTTGTAATCCTGGTTTACTAACATAAACAGTTCTAGAAGATACTAAACCTCCATTTTTATCTCTTAGCTCAACCGTTCTATATCTTGTTTCATCTACATGAAGAATAACGGATTCCAAAATCAAAGGTTGATGGACATCAAAATAGATGGCTGCAGTGCTATCCGAAATATAATGATTACCGGCTATCATAATTGGGATGGTGTTTTGTGCTGCCTCTTCTATTACATTCTCAACATAATAGGTTTGAGTAGTATCCAACTTAGACAATCTTAAGGTATCCCCAATAAAAAAATATTGAGTAGTATCACTTGCTCGATACCATCTATTTTTTCCAACTGCAGGTACTCCAAGCTTCACATTAGAATTCAAGCAGAAGGTATCCTCCTTGATCTTTGACATTGTTGGGCGTAAAACATGGATGAGTTCATTTTTAACTTTCACATCTTGACCCATGGCATTTGTTACTGTAAGACTAACATTATAATCTCCATTTTTGTAATATTCATGCTTAGGGTGAATTGCCGTACTTGTATTTCCATCACCAAAATTCCAAAGGAAACTTTTTCCTCCCTGAGTAGAAGTATTGGTAAACTTCACAATTCCATTACATGATGAATCTACGTTGGTTATAAAATCAGCTTGAGGAATCTGCTGAGAATTCATGCATTTCCACGTTGCACCATACCCTCTACCGGATGCATACCTGTCGGTAAAAAACACTATGGTTAAAGCATTATAGGAACTAAAAATACTATCTGGAGGCAAAATGTTGTTGCAAAATCTTCCTAAAGAAGGTGCATCAGTTGTCGGTCCGTCAAATACTTCTATATAATCTCTATTACAAAAGCCTATATTACCCGCTTCTACATCAAAAGAAGTAAATTCTAATAAAATGAAATCGGCATCTGATGAAGGAATAATATGTAGGGTATCGGTATGATTATTTTCATAATTACCGTTCAATCCTCCTTGGTCATAAAACCTACCTTCACAATCTGTTACCGTTTGACTTTCTTCCTGCATTTTAGTAACGCATAAAATATTAGAATCTATGTTAATGTATTGTTGTTTCACTAGGGTATCTTTCCCACAACTTAAACCATCAGCATATAAGGTAACGGTGTAGTTTCCGTAAGAAGAATAGGTATGGGTTGGATTAGGTAAAATAGATGAATTTCCATCGCCAAAGTCCCATTTAAAATCATAAATGTTATACCCCAAATATTTAAACTTTACTTCAGAATAATCAGCACAAAAAGCAGTGTCGTTTACCGCTACAAAATCTGCTTGCAATCCATTGATATATGCTTCTCCTACGCCTACTGCATGCCATGCATTAATGGTTGATTCTACAGCTGGGGAACAAGATCCATACAAATCTACCGCAGCGATAAAAGAGAAAAATCGCGCATCTTCAAAGTCTGAAGCTGGAGTTAAATAAAGGGTGTTATTTCTAAAAGTTATTGCAGCAGCAGAATCATTGCCAAGAGCATTAACATGATAGCTATGTCCTAAATCATTTGTTCCACTGCCGCCCATGCTCAAGAGATAAAACCAATAGTTTTGCACACCGCTGTTAGAGTGCACACCACATTGATCATTGTTCGATTGAGGGACACAACCTTTTTGATCGTGCCATAAATCTCCTCCATAAGTGTTGGGGTTATTGTATATTTTGGGATTAGAAAAACTTCTAAAAGCACCGCCAATTTGTTCTCCAATGGTCCAATTCCAATTATTAGGTCGGGCAAATCGTTCTATTTCAACTCCAAAAATATCACTAAAGGATTCATTTAGAGCTCCAGATTCCTTAGCATAAACTAGATTAGAGGTAAAACGAGTTAAACCGTGAGCAATTTCATGTCCTGAAATATCAAGCGTTGTAAGTGGTGTTCTGGTATTGTCCCCATCTCCATAAGTCATTCTCAATCCATCCCAAAAAGCATTGACATATCCAGTTTTATAATGAATATAGCTTAATAAAGGGAAGCCCTGATTATCAATGCTATTTCTATTGTGCTTTTGAAGAAAATAATCGTAGGTCATTTCTGCTCCCCAATGTGCATCTAGAGCATAACGATCAATAGCCGGTGAAAAGTTTGTCCAGGAATTGGTACTGTCAATAAAGTCTGTAGCATTTCCATAATTGTTGCCGCCTTGTAGGTTAAATGTTCTAACTCCCTGTCCTCTGGTGCTTTCTCTTAGCCTAAAAACATTAGGGGAAACGCTATCAACCATAATTGTTTGGTTTCCACTGTATGCTGTTGCTCCAACTGCAGGAACATTAGCATATTTAATTAATTCTTCTTGAAAAATCACCTCTGCCGTTTCAACATCTACATACACTTCTTTTCTTGCTATAGGCTCATGGACGTATATGTCAAATTTATAGCAAAGCCTTTGTTCTTTATGATTTAAGGATAAATCTTGCCCAATATAATACAATTCTCCATGAGGGTAATAACTTGCCTCTTGATTATTTTGCTCCAATTTAAGGTGGTTTTCCTCTTCCTCTACCTCCCATTTATAGATTACTGCAGGAACAGCAGCTAAGGCATTTTTTAAAGCAAAAGATTCCTCAATTTTTGAAGTGGGGACTTCCAATTCCTTTTGATAAATAAGTCCACTAACAGAAAGTACTTCTCCATCTTTAGCATGAACAACTATGTGCGCTGTTCTTAATGGAATTTCATTAAAATACTGCTGATATCGATAATGTTCTTGTCCCAATTGATCTTTTTGAGTATCGATTAACTCAAAAGAATACTTCTCGTGAATTTTACATTGTGTTTTAAAAAATTCTAAGAAGTTCGTCAAACTTGGACGTTGGTTATCCTCATAAAGTACATAGGACAATTGTTTTTCTTCACCTTTTAAGCGAACAATACTTGCGCCTTCGACAATAGCCTCTGCTTCATAACCATATAATAATTCGGTTTGAGCATTTATTTCTACTATCTGCAGATGAATTAGTAAAACAATTAAAACTATCTTAAATATTTTCATTATTAATGCATAATAATCAATTGTTTACGAATGACTCCATCCGTAAATTTAATGTTTAGGAAATACATACCTTCTGCTAAGTTAGTAGTTTTTACCTGATATTTACCAGCACCCAAGTCCCGTATAGTTTCTTCTTGCACCAATGCGCCTTGGGAATTGTATATTTCAATACGCTCAGCTTTTTCATTGGAATTATAAGATAGATTTACCACTTCCTTTGCTGGATTAGGATAAACTTCCAATTCGTATTTATCTTGTGCATATTTCAGAATAGAACTTGTACAAGAAGTATCGATTACCGCTTTTATCTCTGCCCTAGCACTTACACATTCAGCTTGTTTAACGGTCCAGTTAAAAAAGTAAGCATACTCTGAATTTCCAGTATTATTTCCTTTTATACTAACGACATTTGGAACTTCATAAGGGAATTGAGCACCTTGAGTTAAGCGATAGAGGTATGGAGAAATATTAGAACTATGTGGAGTTGTACCCAACTGATAATCCTTGCCTGCAGGAATTGTGAAATTTAAAGGAACCTCAATAATTCCAGTACCCAAACTCACAATTTTAGATTGAAGTACCATTCCATTTTTATCTCTTAATTCAATTTGACGTTGTCCTACTGC
>CAZKFN010000078.1:0-12102 GCA_964552035.1 uncultured Flavobacteriales bacterium | reverse complement strand
ATTTTCTTTGCTTAACGCTCGCTGATTGTTTATTTGTTCATTTTGCCTTGAAGCAAAACGAACCAAAAGTTCAAGAAAGAAATAAGCTTCCACGCTCCCTTAAAATTTTTACGGCTTCCAGATTACGGCTCTTACAGCCTAAAATTTTAATTCCCGCCCGCGCCGGCTCGCATTTCTTTCAGGCCGCGCTTTTTCCTACTTATAAAAAATCAAGAAACGAATAAAGTGAGTTCGCTGAAGGCAAACTCTTTTCAGAGTTAACTGAAAGTAGACTCACTTTAGAGTTCGCGAACACCCGAAAATAATCCTATGTGAGCCAAGAAATAAGCTTCAGAGCCTGTTCTGAGCGTAGCCGAAGAACGCTCTGTCTAAATGCAAGTAATTCTATTAAAGTAAAAACGACAAGCGCCTTTAATGAATTACTAAGCATTTAGCCATTCACTCACCGCCGGCTCGCTGTTTTTTCCTGCCTACGCTTTTTTCTATCCAACAAATTATTATGTTAAATAATAACTTATAGTTGACCAATCATTAATTCTTCAAATTAAAGCCACTACGAATTTCATAGTCTTTCTTCTCCTCAATTAGCTTTCCCTTTTCATTCCATTTTCTGTAACCTATTTCTCTACCATTTGCGTAAAAAAATTCTTCTTTTGGGTATCCATTCTCATAGTATCTGATTATGTGGCCATGTGTATATCCATTCACAAAATCTCTCTCCCAAATAACATCTCCTTTTTTATTATAAACATAGTGAGTTCCATTAAGTTTACCCTGTAGATAAGGCATTTCCATTCTAAGGTTTCCCTCAACATCATATACATAGGAAATTCCATTTTCCACACCTTTAATAAAGCTAGCAGTAGTATAAGGCTGCTCGCTATTCTCATACAAGACAATCCAGTCACCATCTAAAAGGGTGTCATTTTTTGGAAAAACAACATCACGGTCATTCGTTGTCATTCGTTCTTTAAAAAGATTGTATATCTTACCTTTATGATAAAATTCTTTAACACTATCGGTCGTTAAATGAACATAGGATGTTTTGATTGAAGTATCAGGAAAAAAATCATTTTGACCTACTAAGCTAAATCTGAATAGTAATAAAATAATACAAGTTAAATTAGCTTTCATATACCGTTTATTATATTAATTTCCTCCTTCTACAAGGTATTCTCTTGCTATATAGTTTGTTTTGTTGTATCGGATCAGGAATTAAAATTAAGCCCCACTTCCAATTTAACATTTGACATTCAATAATTTGACAATCTACATTTTAAGGTTGAGTTACACAAACTCCTACTCTATTTTTCTAACCAATCATAAAAACTATTTTTCTTTTCTTTGCTGATAATAATTTTATGCTCAAAAGGAATGTTTAAGTAAATAATAGCTTTCCTATTAATCAATTCTTCAACTTCTTTTACAGCTTCTCTATTGAGAATAAATTGACGGTTGGCTCTAAAAAAGGTATCGTCTAAGATTCCTTCTAATTCACTCAAATTCTTGTCGTAATAATATTTTTCTCCATTAAAAGTGAGTAAGCGCGTATTGCTTTCTTCTAAATAGATTACAGCAATATTTTTAATTTTAATAGGCAGCACACTCCCTTTTTTATTAACCAAAATATTAGTTGGTAAATTATTGGACTTCTGAAGTAAAGTCATAACTTCGTTAAACTCGTTATTTAGGGGTTTAAAGTTGGATTTTAATTGTTTATACTTCTCGATAGCCTCTTCAATTTTCTTAGAATTAAAAGGTTTTAGAATATAGTGAATTCCATAGGTTTCAAAGGCATTTAGAGCATATTCATCATAAGCCGTACAAAATATTATCGGTGCTAGAGGTGTAATTTTATTAAAAATATCGAAACTCAAACCATCTCCCAACTGAATGTCGCTAAAAATCAAATCAATTTCATGTTTTTCTTTAAAAAACTCCAAAGATTCCTCAACGGAATTCAGGATTTTGACCAACTTAACATCGGGAATAACATTCATAAGAATATCTCCTAAATCCTCTGCAGTCAAGTGTTCATCTTCAATTATAAGTATGTTCATTAGCTAGGATTTTTAATTCAACAGCAAAGGTATCTTCATTCTGATGAATAACCGGAGCGGATTCATTTAAGAGCTCATAACGTTCAAATAACATTTCTAAACCTTTACCTGTGGAAGTTTCTGTCGTCTTTTTTGCCTGTAGATTATTCTGAACCTTGATATGATTTCCTTCTACAAAAATTTCAATTAACAAGGGTTTATTTTCTGTTAAAGTATTATGTTTTATCGCATTTTCTACCAAAGATTGCAAAGAAAAAAAAGGTATTTTTTTTGATTTTATCTCAGCTAAAGAAGGAATATTAACTTTATATTTCAAAGCATTTCCAAAGCGTATTTTTTGCATTTCCATATAGTCATTACAAATTTTCAACTCCTCTTTTAAAGTAGATATCCCCGTTTTATTCTTTGTGATAGAAATTCTTAAAAAATCAGATAAATACAGCAAATATTCTTCTGCTTTTTTTGCGTCTTTTTTAATCAACGTTTTTAAGATATTTAAAGCATTAAATAAAAAATGAGGCTGAATTTGTTGTCTTAACAATTGATTTTTAGCATCTACATTCGAGGCTTCTAGCTTTAACAACTCCATTTGAATTTGGCTCTTTTCATATTGTGTTAAAACGGTATTTTGGACTAAAAAAATAAAAGAATAAACAACAAATGAAGAGCCTAAGATAAAAACAAAATAACTCCAAGAAGAGTAAGAGGCAAAATCAACATGAGAATGAGGAAACTTAAACCAATCTTTCTGTACCAACCAACTTAGAACAGCGATGTGAAAATAAAAATAAAAGAAACTAAAAAAATATCCAACTAAAAATACTTTTTTCCATAATTTCTCAGTGATGCTTTTTCTTTTTTTATCAAAAAAATAAAAAACTAAAGTATTAATACCAAAAAGAACTATAAATAGTGTTCCAAAAGATATTGAGCGTTGCCCAAACCCTCTTAAACTCATATCCTGCAAGGAAGTAATTAAAAGGGAAGCTAAAAGAAATAATAAAAATAGTTTCCCAGAAAGTATTGTTAATACTTTAAAAGGTATTCTATTCGGCAGTTTTAGATTCATTTAATTGAGGTTTTGTTCTTGTGAATACGCTACAACTTCTTCATCCTGCTCATTCTTTGCACTTGATTTCTCAGCATTGTTATTCCCCCCAAACTCCTCTTCCCTACTCTCGCTCATTGCCACTTCTAGAAGCTGAACATAATTCACCTTTTCTTTTCCTTTACTCAAACGTTTACCGATACTGTCAAATACAGAATATACAACAGGAACTATCACTAAAGTTAAGAATAAAGAAGATAATAAACCACCGATAATTACCATGGCCAATCCCCTATTCATATCTGCACCATCTCCTTGGGCAATAGCAATGGGAATCATTCCTACTACCATAGCTATAGTGGTCATTACAATGGGTCTAAAACGCGCATTATATGCTTCTATTAAAGCTTCTACGGTAGAAGCGCCTCTGGTTTTTGCATGATCGGCAAAATCAACCAATAAAATGGCATTTTTTGCTACCAAACCAATCAACATAATAATTCCGAGAATTGTAAATATATTAAGTGTTTGATTAAAAATAGCCAAGAATAAAAGTGCTCCAATAAACGATAAAGGAATAGAAAACAAAACGATAAATGGCGTAGAAAAGTTATCATACAACAATACCATAACTAAATAAACCAGCATAACAGAAATTATTAAGGCTATTCCTAAAGAGCCGAATCCATCTTCTTGATTTTCCATTGTTCCTGTCCAAATGTAAGCAACTCCAGCTTTTCTATCTAAGCTTTCAAGCTGCTCTTCCCATTCTCCTGCCAACGTACCTGTGGGTTTACCTACTACTTGGCTTTGAACAGTTACGGAAGGAGATTTATCTCTACGCTCTAACAAAGTTGGCCCAAACCCATAACTCACATTAGCAAATTGCGAGAGTTTTATGCGCTCTCCTGTGGCATTTATAAACTCTAAGTTTTGAACATCCTTAAGATTCTTTTTCCCACTTTCATCGTAGCGAATATTGATGTCATATTCCCGATCTCCTTTCCTAAATTTAGAATCTGTATTTCCTGCAAAAGCCGTTTGCATCGTCATTCCCACAGTTGCTACATTTAAACCTAGGGTATTCATTTTATCTCTATCTACCTTAACATTTATCTCTGTATTTCCATCTTCTGAGGTCAATTTAACTTCAGACGCTCCGGGTATCTCTCTTAATAAATCAGCTGCTTTTGTAGCAAATTCCATAGCATCTTCTTGGGTAGTTCCAACAACTGTTAATTGTAAAGGTGCTTGCTCTGCTCCCATTATGCCTGAGTTAACTGTTTTAAATTTCACTCCAGCTATCTGACTAGAAATCTCTTGTTTTAATTTAGTAGAATAAATCACTGTAGGCTCAACTTTATAATAATCATCCTCTAAATATATTTGAATTTCGGCTTTATATTTTGTTCCTGAAACATTAATCATTCCATCTGAAGCTTGGCCCACAGTTGTGATAATTCGAGCTATCTCAGGACGTTGACTTAAGATATCTTCTACCTTTTGGGTGGCTAAATTCGTTTGTTCTATGGATGCATCTTTTTCCAACTCCATTTGAAGTAAAAATTCTCCTCTATCGTTATGGGGGAAAAAATCTGTACCTATATATCCCATTCCCACCAACATAAAGGAACCGATAAATAAAAGTAAAGCAACCATTAAAGTCATCAACTTATTCGCTCTCTTTCGTAGGGACCACTTCAAAATTCCACCAATGCTGTCGCTCATTTTTTGCATTAATCGCTCAAATCCTCCTACTATTTTTCCTAACACACTTTTGGGATTTAGCAATTCTACTTTTCCATAACGAGAATACAGCCAAGGAACGATTGTAAATGAAGCTAAAAGAGAAAATAAGGTAGATACTACAATGGTCACGGTAAACTCTCTTAAAATATTAGAAACCAAACCTGTAGAAAGTGAAATTGGTAAGAAAACAACCACAATTACCAGCGTAATTGCCATTACTGTAAAACCAATCTCCTTGGTTCCTTCATAAGCTGCTTGAACTTTGTTTTTACCCATTTCTGCATGCCGATGAATATTTTCAATAACGACAATGGCATCGTCAACTAATACCCCAATCACTAGGGACAAACCTAAGAGAGACATCAAGTTTAAGGTATAACCTAAAAGGTTTAAGATGATAAAAGTAGCAATGAGGGAAAGGGGAATGACAAGCATGGTAATTCCTGCATTTCTCAAGCTGTTGAGGAAAAAAAGCATAATTACACTCACCAATAAAATCGCTAAAAGTAAGTCCTTTATCACATTGTTGGCGGCGCTTAAAGTATAATCTGTTGTATCGTTGGCAATGGTTAAATTAACCTTGTTGTCAGCATATTCCTTTTCAACGGTTTTTATCGTTTCTTTCACTTTGTCAGAAACCGTCACTGCATTCGCATCAGATTGCTTAAACACCTGCAAAAGAACGGTATTTTTACGGTCTATTCTCGCAATCTTTTCAGCATCTTTTATTCCATCTTTCACCTCTGCCACATCCTTTAACCTAATCTCTATTCCCTGAGGAGTGGTTATGGACAAATTCCTCATTTCTTCTATAGAGCTAAACTTACTCGCCAAGCGAATAATGGATTGATTATCTCTTGTTTTTACACTTCCTGTTGGGAAATCCATGTTGGAAGACAAAATAAGTTGTTGTATTTGAGTAATGGTCAGCCCATAGCCTTGTGCTTTTTCTGGATTGACGTTGACCTGAATCTCTCTTTCCTCTCCCCCAATCATGTCCACTTTTGCTACTCCATCAATTCTTGCAAAAACGGGTTGAATTTTTTGATCCAACAAATCAAACAACTCCTTTTCCGATAAATTTGAAGTAATGGTCATGTTCATAATGGGCATATCATCCAAAGAGAACTTGTTAAGAGAGGGCTCTTTGGCATCTTCCGGTAAATCGTTTGTTATGGCATTGATTTTTCGTTGAGCATCGGTTAAAAGAAAGTTTATGTCTGCTTTATCATTTAAGCTAATAATAACTACCGATACGCTTTCTAAAGATTTGGATTCAATTTTCTTGACATTTTCCAAGGAGGAAACCGCATCCTCAATCACTTTGGTTACCGAGTTTTCCACCTCTTCTGGAGATGCTCCAGGGTATAGGGTTTGAATAGAAATAACATTCACTTCAAACTTGGGAATTAACTCATATCCCATAAAGCTATAGGATATAAGCCCACCTATGGTTAAAGCAATAAACAATACAATAATTACGGAAGGGCGTCTAATAGAAATTTCAGCTATTTTCATCTTATTCTTTTTTTTAATACTTAGGAATTAGTGTAAAATTTCGATAGAAGTTCCATCAAAAAGGTTGATTTGTCCAGAAGTAATGACCTGATTTCCTTCTTCTATTCCAGAAAGAATTTCAATAAAATCACCAAAATCTCTTCCTACATTCACTGTTTTTAATTTAGCTGAATTATTCTCATTGATGAATATACTTTTAGAGCTAACATTCCCCACAAAGGCTTCTCGAGGCACAACCAGTGTTTTTACCAATTCATCTTTTCCAAAATAAGCTGTTCCATACATTCCAGCTTTTAATTCTGTATTTTCCTTATTTTGAATTTCCAGTTCCACGGGAAAATTTAAACTAGCATCTGCTTTAGGAGCAATAAAAGAAACCACTCCCTCCCATTTTAGCTCTGGTAAAACCGAGGATTTAATTTCTACCTTTTGGTTTACCTTTACATTTCCAATATTTTTTTCATCGATATTTACACGTAGCTTGAGTGTTTTTATATCTACAATTTCAAATAAAATTTGGCCTGGATTGACATAAGAACCCGGTTCTATATTTCGCTGGTTTACAATTCCATCAAAAGAAGCTTTAACCTTGGTGTTTCCAGCATTAAGCTGAGCACTTCTTAAATTATTTTTGGCATTTTCTAATTGTAGTTTTATTTTATCCAATTGCTGTTTAGTTACACCTCCAGTTTCATAAGCACTTTCAAATCTTTCAACTTCAGCTAAGGCATCGTTATAAACCGTTTGTGCATTGGATAAAGAAACAGCTTGTAAATCTCCCTTTATGACAGCTAGGGTTTGACCTTTGCTAACATATTGTCCTTCTTTTGCCAATGCTTCTACTACTACTCCTGGTATTTCAGTAGAAATTAATACTTCTCTATTGGGCTTGAAAATTCCATTCACGGAATATTCTGCACTTAGTTCCTGAATAGAAGCTGTGGCAATACGAACTGGAATAAAAAAATCTTTATCCGAGGCAACAATTGAGGCTTGAGCTTCATTTTTTGCTTTGTTATTACTTAAAACAAGGATTAAGCCCACTAATAACAGGATGATTATACTTGTAGTTGTTATTATTTTTCTCATTTCTTTTAATTTCTAGTTCTAATTCGATTACAATTCTTTTTATTCTAAATAATAGGATTTTAATTCTCCCTTTGCTTTTTTCAACTGAATTTCAGCAGACTTATACCCCATAACAGCGGCTGTATAATTATTTTGAGCTTCAGCAAATGAATTTTCTGCATCAATTAAATCCGTCAAAGATGCCAAACCATTTTTATAATTATTCTCTATACTTTTCAATACCTTTTCTGCCAATTCCTTGTTGGATTGCTGTGTTTCTAAAGTTAAAATTGCATTTCTCATTTGCGTGTTTGCATTTTCTATTTCTAAGTTTAAGGCTAATTTAATATCCTTTAAATCCTCTTCTTGTTTAAGGATTTCTATCTCCAACTGTTTCACTTTTGAGCGGACCATAAATCCGTTAAAAATTGGAACTGTGAGATTTAGCGTTATAGCTGAAAAATCAGAACCATATACTCCTTGATTTTCTCCTACAAAATAGGGAAATTGATCTCCCATGTTCATGTATCCATAATTGGCACTAACTCCTAAAGTTGGATAAGCCGATGTTTTTACAGCTGATTTATTTAGCTCCAAAAGTTTACTTTGCATTTCCATCAATTTAATTTCATTGCGGTTGTTGATGTCATAATCCCCTTCATCTTGAATCAAGGTTTGTATTTTGAACTCTTCTTCTGAAAGTGCAATAGGTTGATGAATGTCCATTCCTATCAAATACTTTAATCCATTTTCTTGAAGTTTTAATGCATTTAGCAGTACTGTTTTGTTGGAGTTTAAGTTATTCACGGCCACAGTAATTCTATCTACATCTATTTCTTTAGCAAGTCCGTCCGATTCTAGGCCTTGCATCACCTCTTTTAACTTGGTGTTATTTTCTATTGTCTTTTCCAAGGTCTTGATTTGCTCTCTAGTTTTAAAAATATCATAATAGCTGTCCGCAACTCTTTCAATAATTTGTTCTTCCGTCAGAGTAGCATTGAGTTGATAAAACTCTCTAGTAGTTTTAGCAGCTTTTAAACCGGTAAAGGCGGCAAGATTAAAAATTTGCTGCTCCAGTTGAATAGCAGCATTAGATTGCCATTCTGTTCCCATTTTTAAAACCTGTGTTTGACCGTTAAAATCCAAAGCCATTTGTTGAAGCTTGGCATTATAAGTCAAGGCTCCAGCACCGTTGAGTGAAGGTAAAACTTTAGATCTTGCTTCTTGAATTTGATAATTTGCATTTTTAATGTCCCACGCTGCATTGATAGCTTCATTTTTATTTTTCAAAGCATAATTAATGGCATCTTTTAGCGTTAATGCCTCTTGAGCATAAGATGAATCCACAAAAAAAGAAAATGAAAAAACAAATGTAATAAGTGCTTGGATGATATGTGTTTTACTCATGCTTGATAAATTCGTCAGTTTAATTAATATTCTCTCGTTTTTTAGACCCTAAATTGGGTTTTGTAAAGGCAATTTAGCCGCTTAGCTTACGTAAAGCAATTACTCACCGAATTAACCTACTCTACAAAAAGAGGGCAAAGATAAATAGAACTCTAGTCTAAAAAATTAAATAATCCTTGAGGACAACAAAAAGAATACTGAAACGGACAATTGAGGAATTAAAAAGGAACGGCAGCTGTGAGAGTATGAATTAATAAACACTTGTTATTTTCACAAGCATTTTTAAATTGATTAGAATAAAATTTAAAAATTACTCGTTGATCAACTTTTTAGTGATTTCCCTTCAGTGAAATTGATTTGAATAAAAATACCATGAAATATAGCAGTTAATTTTTAGCTTTTGATCGGGCTATAAGGAAATATTTTTATTATGCAGGAGCAAATAATCCACTTTGGATAATCCGAAAAAATACAACAGAAGTTGAAGAAATTAAAGCCGATAAGCAGCCTATCGGCGCACATCCTAAGCCTACTCCTTTTACCACTCATAAGGTTCAACTGCAAAAAAGAGATAGCTTTTATCTATTTTCTGACGGTTTTGCCAATCAGTTTGGCGGAGAGAAAAATAAAAAATTTAAAACTATTAATTTAAAAAGATTGCTACTTTCTATTCAAAAAGAAAGTATGGAAAAGCAAAAGTTATTGCTTGATGAGGCTTTTGAAAATTGGAAAGGAATAAATGAACAAATTGATGATGTTTGTGTGTTTGGAGTTAGAATTCGAGGTCATCTTCCCTAGCCTTTATCTTCGGGATATTCCACCCTCACATGATAAATGCTCATCAATTTCTTTTTCAATATCTTTTTTATGGTTGTAATGTCCTTAAACGTAATATCTGCTGTAACAAATTGTTCTTCATTAATTTGTCGGTCTATGATTCCATCTACTAGCTTTTCTATAGAATGCCTATCATAAGAAGGTAAGCTTCTAGAAGCTGCTTCCACAGAATCGGCCATCATTAATACTGCGGTCTCCTTAGAATAAGGGATAGGTCCAGGATATTGAAAGTCATTAAAATCTACCTCTTCATCAGGGTGCTGCTCTTTATAGATTCTATAAAAATACAGGGTTTTACTTGTTCCATGATGTGTTCGAATAAAATCAATAATAATATCCGGTAGTTTATGTCTTCTAGCTATTTCTATCCCATGGATTACATGATCTATAATAATCTTTGCACTTTCTTTAGGTCCCAATTCATCATGGGGGTTGTAATCTGAATTTTGATTTTCTATAAAATAATTGGGATTTTGCATTTTCCCGATGTCATGATAAAGTGCTCCCGTCCTTACTAACAAAGAGTTGCCTCCAATTGCTCTTATAGCTTCATCAGCTAAATTTGCAACTTGTAGGGAATGTTGAAAAGTCCCAGGGGCTTTCATATTTAATTTTCGAAGTAATTTGCTGTTGGTATCAGAAAGTTCCATCAAACTCACATCGGAAACAAAACCAAAGATTTTTTCAAAAGCATAAACCAAAGGATAAGTAAATAAAGTTAACATAGCACTGCCAATAAACCAACCTAAAAATACCCAGTTGGTGTTGGTAAAAGACCCTTCTTGAATCAACCCAATACTTAGATACACCACACTATAAGTCACAAAAATAATCAAAGAAGAAAGAAACAATTGAGCTCTATTTCTAAGGTTAAGTATGCTAAAAAGTGTAATGATTCCAGTTATGGTTTGTAAGATGATAAATTCGTAGGGATTCGGTGCAATAAAACCAATAATTAAAATGGTCATGATGTAGGTAAACAGAGCTAATCGAATGTTAAAAAAAGTTCGAATGAGCAGTGGAATCATACAGAAAGGAACCAAATATAAATCAAGGTTATCTATTGTTATTGCTGCTTTAGAAGCATAGACAAAAAGTATAATCAAACTTAAAAGAAATACAATTTTAGTATCACTTCGAATGACATCCATTCTTAGGGTAACCAAGTAAAGCCCTAAAGCAAAGAGCATAAGGGAAACTAATACAATTTGTCCAATTAAAATCAAACTACTTTGATTGGCTCCTGTTTTAGATTCATATTCAATTTTAAAAGATTCTACCAGTTGAAACTTATCTTCATTTAAGAGTTCTCCTTTGGAAATAAGCCGCTCTCCCTTTTGCACTAATCCTTTTGTTGGGGATACTTTTTCCAAAACTTCTTTTAGCATTAAGTCATTGGTTTGCTTATCGTAACTTATGTTTTGGTTTAGTAAATCTTTAACTAAATCTAAGAGAAGTTCCTGTTCATTTTTATTAAACCTTTTTACGGATTGGTTCAAATGTTCATAAGCTTCTTGAATGGTGTATAGCTGTTTTATTTCAACGGTTGTTGCTGTATTCCCTGTCAGTAAAAGCACTTCTTGGTCTCTACCTCCATCCTCAATAGAAGCGTGTAATTCAATAATTCCCTTATTGTAAATGGAATTTAAAAAATCAACAGCCCATTTTTTATAGAGTGATTTATTATTCAATTTTTCATCTACATCCTTTTCCTTGGCTTTCATCCAACTATTTTCAAAGTTGTCTTCCAATTCCTTCAGAGCTTGTTCTTTTACACTGTTACTTTTATAAAAATAGGGTTTATGACTTTTAAGAGCGCTTTCCCTTTCTTCAGAAAGTTCTTTATCTGTTTTATGTACTGCATAATCAAAAGGAGCTATCAAATCCTCATGCGCCCAAGGTTTTCCTTTTTGAAATTCGTATTTAAATTTCGCTTTATTGGGGAAGATAAATACAATACAAGCAACGGCTAATACAAATAGAAATACCTTAAATATGAGGTTGTGCTTGTTTCGAATAAAGGTAAAAAACTTTTTCATTCTTAAGGATTAGGATTTTACGAAAGTAATAGATTAAGTTAAAATAAATGAGAAAGTTCTTTTAAATAAATTTATTTTGATGGTTCTTTTTAAAGTTTAGTTTTGTTTTTTTTTAGACTTTAGTCTGTATTTAATTTTGAATTCATACAACTCAATTTGCATTGATTTTGAGATTGTTAAATGATTTCAATACAGTTGAAGTTATATCGAAGCTTTAACATTTTTAAACCTTCTTATTTAAAGAACACAAACGTTGCGATGAATGTGGTTAAAATAGAACACAAATTAAACAGATGTTTCAGCTCTACTCAGTAGAACTTTTAGCAAATTTAAATTCATTTCTTCTAACATTTTTAAACAAATACTAATTTTAATT
>CAZKFN010000077.1:0-12558 GCA_964552035.1 uncultured Flavobacteriales bacterium | reverse complement strand
AGGTTTTTTGCAATATCAATTACCTCATTATCGTAAAAGTAAAGCCCTGGCACGGCATAATTTGATTTTGGATGTTTAGGTTTTTCTTCTATAAAAATTACCTTATTATCTTCATTAAATTCAACAACACCATAACGTTGAGGGTCACTTACATGATAAGCATAAACAATTCCTCCATCGGGATTATTGTTTTGTCGAAGCAACTCTGCCATTCCTGTTCCATAGAAAATGTTATCCCCTAAAATTAAAGCAACCTTATCGTTTCCAATAAATTCCTCTCCTATAGTAAATGCTTGAGCTAATCCTCTAGGTTCTTCTTGAATTGCGTATTGAAAATCACAGCCGAATTGGCTTCCATCACCTAATAGTTTTTTAAAGCTACCAATATCGTGAGGAGTTGTGATAATAAGAATTTCACGAATAGCTGCACTCATCAATACTGAAAGGGGATAATAAATCATGGGTTTGTCGTATATAGGCATTAATTGTTTGCTAACAGCAATGGTTAATGGATGTAAACGGGTTCCAGATCCTCCAGCTAAAACTATTCCTTTCATTTTAAATAAATTATAATTTTTCGAAATTAATAATTATAAAACTCAACTTCTCTTTTCCAAATGTAATTCTTCTAGGTCTATGTCGTCTTCTTCACTAAGGATTACAATTAAGGGCTCTGATTTAAATGCTTTTGTAGTTAGCCACTTGTCGAAAAACAATAACATAGAGGGAAGTAATAAAAGGTTAGTGGCCATGGCAACTAATAAAGTGATTGAAATTAATAAACCTAAAGCAAAGGTACCCCCAAACTCTGAGGCGGTAAAGATTCCAAAGCCAAAAAACAGAATTATGGAAGTGTAAATCATACTTACCCCAGTTTCTTTTAATGCATTAATACAAGCTTCATAAAGATTCAGGGAATGTTTACTTAATTCTTGTCTATATTTTGCTAAATAGTGAATGGTATCATCCACAGATATACCAAAAACGATACCAAATACAATAATGGTCGAGGGCTTTATAGGAATACCAAAATGTCCCATTAGACCAGCGGTGAATAAAAGAGGCAATAAGTTGGGAATTAAACTTACAATCACCATTCGAGCTGAATAAAATAATATAGACATAATAATGGCGATCATAATAATAGCAAGGCTTAAACTAGTAGATAAATTGTATATTAGGTAATCTGTTCCCCTCAACCATACAACAGAAGTGCCTGTCAAATGAACTTCATATTTATCGGTAGGGAAAATAGAGTCTATTTTTGGTTTGATGTTCGCAATTATTTCTTTCATTTTTGTAGAACCCACATCTGCAACTTGAGCTGTTAATCTCATAGTCTGTTTGTTAGAATCTAAATAAGACCTAAGTAGTTCTTGAGCAGTACCATCATCATCTGAGGTTAAGTAAGGTAATATAAAACTCTGTTCTTGGCGATTAAAAAGCTCATACCTTTCAGGGTTTCCTCCATAATAAGCTTGTTTGGCAAACTTTAATCCTTCTACAATAGAAAGAGGTTTAGAGAATTCATCATAACTGGCCACTAATTCTTGAAGTTGCTCAGCCTTTTGCAAATTTCTAAGGTTTAATGCTCCATTCTTTTTCTTTGTATCTATGGTGATTTCAAATGGCATAACTCCATGGAAGTTGTTTTCAAAGAACTTTAAATCAAGATAGACAGGATCATGATGAGGAACATCATCGGTAATACTTCCCGTGGTTTTAATCTTTGTAACACCATAAATAGATATTACAATTAAAATGAAAATTACGGAAAATACCGCCGTTCTATACTTTGTTACAATTGTTATTATTTGACTTATAACTAAATTCGTCCATTGGCGTTCCAAATGCTTAGTATGTCTTTTTTTAGGTGGAGCTTGGAAACTTAAAATAATTGGTAGTAAAGTGACCGAAATAATAAAGATTGATGCAATTCCTAGAGTAGCAACTATACCAAACTCAACCAAAATTTTACTGTTGGTAAACATAAAGTTTCCGAAACCAAGAGAAGTTGTTACGTTAGCTAAAAAAATAGCATTCCCAATTTTGCTAATTACTCGAATTAAAGCTAGAATTTGATTTCCATGATTTTTGTATTCTTGATGGTATTTATTGAGTATAAAAATACAATTGGGAATACCAATTACAATCATTAATGGGGGGATTAAGGCTGTAAGAATTGAGATTTTAAATCCAAAAAGAACTTGTATTCCCAGAGCCCAAACAACCCCTACACCTACAATTAGCATGGAGTTAACCATGGATCTGAAAGAACGGAAAAAGAGAATTAAAATAGCAGCAGTAATTAAAATTGCAAGAATGATAAACAAGGAAATTTCTTCGCTAATTTTAGTGGTATTGTTGGCTCTAATATGTGGTAACCCAGAGTAATGTATACTAAGCCCAGTTGTTTCTTCAAATTGTTTTGCAGGATTTAAAATTCCATCCATTAAAGCTGCTCTATTTTTAGAGTCCAATACATCTTGGTCTATAGTAAGTGCAATTAATGTAGATTTATGATCATCGCTGTATATAAAGCCCTCAAAGAATGGAAGAGAATATACGACACGAAGAAGGCTATCCAACTCATCTTGAGTGGTTGGTAGAGTTTTAAAAACCCTCTCTGGTTCAAATTTCTTTTGGTCGGTTATCTTTTTAAGGCTAAAAATGGAATTAATAGAAACGACATTTCTAACCCCGTCTACTATTTTTAAACTATCTGTTAGTTGAAGCCAAGCATTAAAATTATCCAGTTGATAAAGGTTGGAATCTTTAATTCCCAATACCATAATGCTGCCATCTTTTCCAAATTTTTCCTTGAACTTTTCAAATACTTGTACGGTAGAATCAGATTTGGGAATAGTTTCACCCATTTCATAACCCATTTCAATATTACGGGCTTGATAACCAAAAAACAAGGTAACAAGAGTTAAGATGCTTATGATGAAATAGCGACGCCTTAATACAAAACTAGAGAGTTTTTCCCACATACTTTTTTGAGATACTTTTTAATAAATCACACTATAATATTATGGGTTGTTCAATGAATAAATAGAGTGATTAAAACGCTTTGAGCTTTTTATATTTACGTTTGCAAATATCGAATTTTTATTGAACCCTAAAAAAGAAAAGTACAATATTTCTTTTTTACTTTTCATTGATTTTGGCTTACTCACTCTAAAATGTATCGAAATACTCTTTTCCTATTAATTTAGTTTATTTTAGCAGTATGATTACAGCTGAGTTATTTAACATTGACAAACTACTTTTTTACTTAGATTTACTTGGAACCTTTGCATTTGCAATCTCTGGGGCTATGGCAGCAGCAAATAAAAAATTAGATTTATTTGGAGCTTCTTTTATAGCCTTTGTAACTGCAGTTGGTGGTGGAACCGTACGTGATTTACTCATAGGAGAAGCACCTGTCGCTTGGATGAGAAATTTAGATTATTTGATTGTGATCCTCGTCGGCGTTGGTATTACCTTTTTATTTAAAAAGCAAGTCAAAAAGCTAAGAGCTACACTTTCATTATTTGATACCGTAGGTATAGCTGTTTTTACAACTCTAGGAGTACAAAAAGCATTAATGTATGAGGTTCAACCAGCTATTGCAGTTATTATGGGAATGTTTTCTGCTGTCCTGGGTGGAATTCTCAGAGATATGTTACTAAATTTTATTCCTATGGTGTTTCGAAAAGAAATTTATGCTATGGCATGCATTATAGGAGGATCCTTATTTGCGCTTTTACATTATTTTGAATTAAGGTTTGAGCTTAATGCAATGCTATCTATTTTGACAATTATAATTATACGAATTATATCTATACGTTATAATTTAAACCTTTCTCGTATGGACGATGAGATAAAGTTTCCCTTTAAACAACCGGAAGAATAAAGCTGGTACTATCTTTGTTCATCAAAACCTAAAGAAAATAGGAAAATGAAAAAATACAGTTTGATTGTTTTTATACTATCCATGGCCTTGATGCTAAATATCAATGCATGTAAAAATAAAACAACCCAGTCGAAATCAAATTATTCGAACAGTTCTGAAACTTATGTATTGGATTGGCAAGAGGTTGCAAAAATGGAAGAGGCAGGGAAAGGGAAAACTATTATCGATAAAACCGATGAAATTTTGCAAAGAGCTTTAGAAGAAAAAAATGCAGTGCAAATTTTTAAAGCCCTAGCTTATCGTTCCAAATATATAGATAGAATAGAAGAAGATGCTCAATTGAAAATTCTAGCAGCTTTTGAAAAAGAAACTCAAGAAGCTTTAGAGCCATTAAAAAGTTTGTTGCATTCTGCCACAGCTGAACTGTATTATCAATATTATAATCAAAACCGTTGGAGATATAACCAAAGAAGTGAAGTGATAGATTTTGAAGAAGAAGAAGTGCAGTATTGGAGCCTCTACAAAATTCAAAATCATATCGCTAATCATTATAGAAAATCTTTACAACATACGGCCTTATTGCAGAACACCCCGCTAGAAAGCTTTAAAGAAATATTAATTCCCCTAGATAGCAACAGCTTTGTATTAAGACCAACATTATATGATTTATTAGCCGATAGAGCACTAAGCTATTTTAAAATTAATGAAGGTAGAATCGCTCCCTTTGACAAAAAAATAAAAAAGAATGAAAAGTTGTTTTTACCAACAAGCGATTTTATTAAAGTAGAATTTGAAAAGGATGTAACTTCTAATACCTATAACATTATTGAAATTTATAAAGAGCTAGCTATTTTTCACTCTAAAGAAAAAGGATTGGAGTCCGTACTTATTGAAAGAGAAATGGAACGCTTAAAATATGCCCATTCTATATCGAGCCTGAAAAACAAAGATGAATTATATTTAAAAACACTTAAAGACTTTGAAAAGGATTTTTCGGATAAATATCAGACTGAAATTTGGTTTGCTCAGGCAGAGTTTTATTATAATATGGGAACTAAATCTCTTCAAGATCAAAATGAGCTTTCTAAAAATGCCTTGGAAAAAACCATGGAGTTATGTGCTAAAATTGAACAGGTTGCTGATGAAAAGTCAATTATGAAAGCAGGGCTTTTAAGAAAGCAAGTTTTGCAAAAATCATTGGCAGTAGAATTACCAAAAGTAACTCTCCCTCAACAGGATTTCGCTATAAAATTAAAGTATAAAAATTTTGATCAACTTTATTTTAGATTATACCGCGTTCCTATATTGTATAACAGTTCAAAACTATATAATTTTTATACGGAAAAGCAGTTGGAAGAATTGTCGAAACTAAAAGTGTATCGACAGTGGAAAGCTGATTTACCCCTTGAGAATAAATTTCAAATATTAGAAACTGAAGTACAAATAGATGGTATAGAACCTGGAAGTTATTTGCTTTTAGCAGCAGAGGATTCTACTTTTAATTTAGCTGCCTCTGTTTATGCTTTCTCAGATTTTCAAAGTAGTAATTTGGCTTATTTCTTAAGGGAAGACAAAGGTAAACTGGAGATTTACGCAAGGGATAGAACTGCGGGAAAAGCCTTGTCAAATATAAAAGTACAATTGTTAAAAACAACCTATAACCGTCAAAAAGCTCAATATTTCTGGGAGAATTTAGAAAAATATACAACCGACTCTAAGGGTTATTTAAGCATTCAAAATGCAAAGGATAATTATTTTAGTTTCTATCTAGCGGATGGAAAGGATACTTTAATAGAAACAAATAACCATTATTTATCCAAGTATCCTACTGCTCCTAACGAAAGGTTGAACACCTATTTATATACCGATAGAGCCATATATAGACCCGGTCAAACAGTTCATTTTAAAGGGATAGTTATCAAAACTAAAGGAAGTGAGAAAACCTTGCAAAAAAATTATACACAAACCATACAACTCTATAATACCAATGGGGAGAGTGTGCAATCTATAGAATTAAAAACTAACGAATATGGAAGTTATTATGGAAGTTTTATTTTACCAAAAGGTGATTTAAAAGGAGAATATAGAATACAGGATAGACATGGAAATAAATACTTTTCTGTAGAAGATTATAAACGCCCCACGTTTGAATTGGTATTTGACACCACTAAAGGAAATATGCAGTTAAATCAAACTGTTACAGTTAGTGGTAAAGTAGAAAGATTTGCAGGGGGAAATATGGGCAAAACGAATCTTCAATATCATATCGTAAGAAGAAGTTATTTCCCATTTCAGTATTGGTATCTTCCCATTAATCCGATTCAACAAGTGGAAGAAGTCGCCAATGGAGAATTAGTTTCGGAAGAAGATGGTAGTTTTTCCATTGAGTTTTTTGCTGAGGCATCAGAACAATTGGAAGGGAACATAAAAAGTATAGAAAATTTTGAAATTACTATTGAAGCTACAGCTGCCAATGGAGAGGTTCAAGGAGGAAGTAAAACCATTTCAATTGGAGCACAGCCTTTTTATATCAGCACAAACATTGCTCAGGCAATAAGCCATAAAGATTTGGAGGATGTTGTGGTTTATGCTAAAAATTCAGAGCAAAAGGAAGTGATGCAAGATTTGAATTTTAAATTGTGGAAGTTAGAAGGAAATTCTGAAAATATAGCTGATTATAAAAAAGGTTCAGCTGTAAAATCCATGGAGATTAAGGCAAATCAAAAGATAAATCTTGAAATGGATTTAAATCCTTCAGCATACTTAATTGAGATAGAAGGCAAAACAAAAAACGGAGAACTTGTAAAATACGATCAGCGTTTTCTGCTCTACGATGAAAATTCTAAAATGCTTCCTGCCTATTCTAAGTTATGGGTTCAAACACTTTCAGAACAAGCAGAAGTAGGAGAATCGTTTACCTTTCTAGTGGGGAGTAGCTGGGAGAAGCTGCAGTTATTCTATGAAATTGAACAAGGCGGTCAAATTATACATTCGGAATGGCTTCAACTAAATCAAGAACAGAAGAAAATTTCTCTTGATATTCCTGAAAAATATAGAGGGGGTTTTACACTACATTTTAATGCAATTCAACAAAATGAATACTTAAGTAAAACACAGAATGTCCCTGTTACTTTTAGCAATAAAAAGCTCAAATTAAGTTTAAGAACTTATAGAAACTTGCTCGAACCGGGAAATAAGGAAAAATGGGAATTGCGTGTGAGTGGGAATAAAGGAGAAAAAGTTAATGCTGAGGTACTTTTAGGAATGTATAGTCAAGATTTAGATGCTCTTCGACCGCACAACTGGGATTTAAGTTTATATCAACAAAGTTTAGGAAGATTGTCATGGAGGACACAAGCATTTGGAAATAAAAATGCAACCGTACGTGGACAGACTAATTGGAGTGGACAATATTCTTCTTCTATCGCATACCCTACTCTAAATTGGTACGGTTTTTATATGGGAGGGGGAATGTATTATAGAGGTGGTAGAGCTGCTCCATTGCCTATGCAAATGATGTCTGCTAGAAGTGTTGATACACAAATGCAAGTAGAAAAAGAAATGGTATTGGATGCAGTAGAAAATACCCAAGAAAAAGCAGTAACGAAAATGGATAAAACTGTTGCAGTTCGTAAAGATTTCAGAGAAACAGTTTTCTTTTATCCTACCCAGTACAATGCAAAAGATGGAGTTTTATCTTTTGAGTTTACTATGCCGGATGCATTAACTAAATGGAAGTTAATGGCATTGGCACATACACAATCTTTAGAAGTTGGAAAATTAGAGCACAGCATACAAACTCAAAAGCGATTAATGTTATTTCCTAATTTACCTAGATTTTTAAGAGAAGGAGACACTTTTGAATTTAGTAGTATGCTAGAAAATAATAGTGACGCACTTCAAGAGGGTGTAGTAAAGGTGCAATTCTTTAATGCTCTTAATAATCAGCCCATTGATTTGTTGGTAAAAGATGTTCAAGATAAAGAGTTTAAACTTTCTGATTTTAAATCACAGAGTTTTTCTTGGAATGTTCAAATTCCCGAAGGACTAAGTCTTTTACAATATAGAATTGTTGCAACAAGTCAAAATTTTTCAGATGGACAAGAAGGTTTAATTCCAGTATTGGCAAAAAAACAGTTAATTACTGAAAGTTTACCTCTGCCCATTCGATCCAATACGGAGAAGGAATTTGTATTTTCAAACTTGCTCAATATGAAAGCTGAGAATATTCAACCTACTTCTTTTACTGTGGAGTTAACAGCAAATCCTGTTTGGTATGCGGTACAAGCTTTACCCTACTTGAATCAGCCGAATACCCAAAACCCTGAACAAGTTTTTCATGCTTTATTTGCCAACAGTATTGCTCAGAAAATTATCCAAGAGCAAAAGAGGATTCAAGAAGTTTTTGAAACTTGGAAGGCTTTAGATAGCGACGGATTATTATCTAAGTTAGAGCAAAATGAGGATTTAAAGGAAATTCTAATCCAGGAAACCCCTTGGTTGAAGCAAGCTAAAAGTGAAAGCGATCAGAAACAAAGAATTGCCTTGCTTTTTGAAGTCAATCAAATGCAATCCTCCTTATCAGAAATGAGTGAACATCTGTTGGATATGCAATTACCTGATGGAGGTTGGCCTTGGTTTAAAAGCATGCGCAGCAATACCTATATCACTTCTTTAATTGTGGAAGGATTTGGTTTAATGCATCAAATGGGGATAAGTATTAAGAATAGTAGAAAAATTGATGCTGCTGTTCAAGAAGGCGTTTATTATTTAGATGAGGAGGTTTTAAAAAAATATCATGATTTTATTAACAGATATCACGGTAAAAAGCCAGGATTATCGGCTAATGAAATTCGATACCTTTATATAAGGAGTATGAATCAAAATATTGCAATTAGGGATAGTTCAGCTTATCAGTATTATTTGAATTTGGCAAAGAAGGAGTGGGCAGCACAGGATATGTTAAGTAAAGCATTGTTATCCACAACACTTTATAGAATCAATGAAAAAGATAGTTTAGCTAACTTGATTTTGATGTCTTTAAAAGAGCATGCTATTGAAGATGAAGAAATGGGGATGTATTGGAAAGAAAATACTGGAGGACAGTATTGGTATAATGCCAAAATTGAAACTCAGGCAATGTTGATTAATGCTTTTGATGAAGTGTTAAAAGATAAGGAATCTGTTGAGGAAATGAAGATTTGGTTACTTAAGCAAAAGCAAACTCAAGCTTGGGAAGGAAGTAGAGCTACAGCCTTGGCAGTGTATAGCTTGCTCATGCATGGAGAAGATTTATTATCTGAAGATGGGCAGTTAACGTTAAGAGCTGGTGATAAAATATTAACAACTGAACAAGAAGGCGAGGGTTCAGCTTATGTTAAAAAGCAGTGGACTGGAACAGCTGTTCAAGCAAATATGGGTAAGATTAGGTTAAAAAATGAAGGAAAATCTATTGCATGGGGTGCAGCTTATATACAATATTATCAAGACTTTGACCAATTGGAGCAAAAAGGAGAAAGCGGGCTAAAAGTTGACAAATCCTTATTTAAGGTATTGCATACGGATAAAGGTAGGCAGCTTTCACCGATTAATAAAAGTGGACTACAAGTTGGGGATAGGGTTTTGATTCGCTTAAAGATAGCAGTAGATAGGACTATGGAGTTTGTACATTTGAAGGATCAACCTGCCGTAGCTTTTGAACCCATAGCAACTCTTTCTTCGTATAGAGCTCAAGATGGTTTGTATTATTATCAAACGATATCGGATGCATCGACCAGTTTTTTCTTTGAAAATTTACCTAGAGGGAATTATGTCTTTGAGTATGAAATGCGAGTTACTCAAACAGGAGATTTTGGTATCGGCTCAGCGGTGATTCAATCTCATTATGCTCCAGAGTTTAAAGCTTATAGTAAATCACAAAGAGTAAAAGTGGGGAAATAAAAAAAGTGCTCTACCTTTTTGAGCACTCTTTTTTATTTTTTGAGGTTAATATTTTATTTAAAACTACCCGGCACAAAAATCTGTGATGGGTTCGTAACGATAGTTGGAATTTGATATTTATTATTTAGTACTTCCACTTCACTACTTCCACCAAACAGTTCTGAAAGTAAGAAACCACTATCAGCAGTTGAATTTACTATTGCAATCATATCTGCATTAACCTTATTGGCATGTTCTATCATTTGAGGGATGAAATTGCTTGTTTTTTCAGCTTTATCAATTTCATACTTAACCCCCCTATCATCAAAGAAATTTTTAGCAAAAGCTATTTCTAAATTAACTCTTTTGCGGAAAAGTTCATCGGTCTCGTTAGACATAAAGATTCTTACAACTGCCTCAAAATGTTTAGCAATGCTTGCAGTAATAGGAAGTTTTGATTTAGTTTCTCCAGAGAATTTAACGGGTAGAACTATGTTTTTAATCTGTCCTGTAAATAATTTATCTTGAGTAACAATAAAAGGAACTTTGGATTGGGCAATTACTTTCAATGCATGGCTACCCGTTATATGTTGTATTCCTTTAACTCCATGAGTTCCCATTACAATAAGCATGGTTCCCATTTCTTTAGCAACATCTGGGATTAAATCAAAAATACTACCTTTTCTAACTGTGTAGTCTACTTTTAATCCATACTCATTAGATGCTTTTTCAGCCTCCTCTTTTATTTTTGCTGTAGCCTTTTCCTTAGCTTTATCTGATGAAATTACGTGTAATAACACAAGAGAGCCACTGAAACTATTTGCAATATATGCAGCATGTGAAATAGCTGAACGAGCTTCATCTGTAAAGTCTGTAGGAACTAAAACCTTATAGTTGTTTTCCATAATAAATCATTTTTTATACGCATTTCAAATATAATTAAATCTCCTTATAAAAAGAAATAAAAAACAATATTTATTTACAAACGTAATTAATCCGTAAAATAGTCTGATTTACTAACTTTAGGATTGATTTTTGCTAACATTTGCATTTATGCGAAGAACACCCTCATATATTTTTCTAATTATAGGTTTTGTCTTAGTTGCATTAGCTTATTGGCCCTTTGAAAATTATGAAAAAACTAGAAGTGACAACCTTCAGCAATTCCAAAATACACTTCATAAAAAGGAACAACAAATTGATCAACAGCTAAAAACTTTAAAACAAACTTTTAAAAAGGAGAGCTTCCTTCAGACTGTTTCATCAACAAGTGAGGATTGGGCAAATTTTGGCTTTTCTTATTTTGTTCTTATAGGTGATGAATTAATATATTGGTCGGAAGACATTACCTCCCTTGAAGTAGAAGAATTAAGAAAACCATTAAAAAGTTTAAAGGATGGCGCAGCATGGCAGGAAAAAAGAACACTCCAAGCAAATGATACTACATTTATAGGATTAATTACCGTACAGTTTAATTACCCCTACCAAAATCAATTTTTAAAAAATCACTTTCAAAAAGATTTTAACTTCCCTTTAATTGAGTCAATAACAGACTTTGGCAAAGGAATGGAAAGTATTTATACTAAAGAAGGGGACCCGCTTTTTGATTTGATTATAAAAACTCATAACAATACTTCTACTACTTTACTTTCTTTATGGGGCGCTTTGTTAGGACTGGGATTTATACTGATTCTTCATTACTTGCCTATTGTTTTGACTAAAACCAGAAAGCAAAAAATAATTGTAGCTATTTTTTTAGCGTTATCACTCAGAATTTTTATCTTTTATTTTCCACCTTTGGCATGGGACAATTGGGGGATTTTCCAAGCCACACATTTAGCTATCTTTTGGTGGATTCCCAGCTTAGGAGATTTTTTATTGCATGCATTATTGCTATTGTACATCGCTGTTCTATTGCCCTTAGTAGTTAAAAACAGTAAGAAAATCTTACCCCATTTTGTTATTATACTTTTGGGTTTTATATCCTCTTCTCTTCTGATTTATATCATTCAAGCAGCCATCCTTAACTCTACCATAAGTTTTAATCTTAATCAAATATTCCAACTTTCAATATACAGCTACATCAGTTTTGGAATTTTCGCTTTGCTTACGTTTTCTACTTTAATCTTATTATATCATGGAGGGAAAAAGTTATTTACTCTTGTTCGCCCTCAAAAACATTTGTTTTTAGTACTGTTGGCCATTTTTGTTTCTGTAGGAATTTCTGTACAATTTTTGAGCTTTTCAATAACATTATACTGGGGTTTAGTTCCTTACTTACTGTTTTTATGGCACCATAAAAGGCCTACACGATCTAGTTTGAGTTTGCCCATATTTGTTTTACTTGCGGCATCCTTGCTTACTGCTTCTGCAATTTATAAGGTGGCTTTTATTAAAGGAGACAAGAATAGAGAGCTTATTGCCTCAAAGTTAGTTGAGGAAAAAGATCCTATTGTAGAGTATTTATTTGAAGAATTACAATTAAAACTTCGTTCAGATAAAAAGTTAAAGAGGTATTTAAAGAATTATTGGGAAGAGCAAAAAGAAGCCGAGGAATATTTACTTTCTGAGTATTTCAATGGGTATTGGGAACGCTATAAAATCGTCTTTACTCCTTGTAGCACAGAAGATTCATTATATGTTAGTTCTGAAGATGTTTCCATACCTTGTAAAAATTATTTTGAAGATATTATTCGTAGAGAAGGAAGACAAATTAGTTCTAATAACATTTTTCAATTAAG
>CAZKFN010000076.1:12343-12573 GCA_964552035.1 uncultured Flavobacteriales bacterium | reverse complement strand
TATCACCACCCATACTTACTTTCTATTTAAGTTTTAATATATTAATTTCTGATTTTTATATAAGCTCTGCTTCCTAAGATTCAGTTCTTCCTCCACCCATGGCATTTAACATATTTCCATAGATAGTATTTAAAGAGCTTAAGTTTTGAGCAAGGTCATTAATATTTTCTTTATATCTTTCTGTTCCTTCCACAGATTCTTTCAAATTAGACATTAAAGAAGTCATTCCT
>CAZKFN010000076.1:0-12333 GCA_964552035.1 uncultured Flavobacteriales bacterium | reverse complement strand
CCTTCAAAGGTTTCATTGCTTGCTTCCATATGTTTACTTGCTGCTTGTAGTTGAAGTTCATAAACGTTATTCAGTTCAGCTAATTTCGAGCTAATATCTTTTAAGCTATTTGAATAGTCATTAGATGCTTCTGAAGAAACAGATAAACCTGTAAGCGCTTCCGAAGCTTGCTCATAGGAGTGTGATAGTCCGTTTAGCTTTTCAGCAGCATTTTGCATATTCACAACATACTCATCAGTTGCTACGGATGCATCGGCAACAGTATTTAATTGAGAGGTTTGATCTGCCAATCTTCTAAAGCCTTCACCTAAGCTTTCAATTAGCTCTGGTCCAATTTTAGCTTCTTCGAGCATATCATCAAGTTGTTCAGTTATTGGTTTTGACTTGTCACGACTTGTCGCTTTAGTTAAGGTATCGTCTTCAATTCCAGCCAATTCTGGATACACAAGCGTCCAGTCTAGTTCACTTGAAGGTGGCTCAAATGCCGATAAGAAGAAAATTAATGCCTCAGTACCTAGTCCAACAATAAGCATAGTACTTGCCCCTTGCCAGTGCTCAATTTTAAATAAAGCTCCAACAATTACGACAGATGCACCCCAGCCGTATGCAATTGCCATTATACGCTGTCCTTTCTTCGTTTTAAATAAAAATTCGCTTACTCCCATTTAGTTTTAATTTAAGTTTAAAAAAATTGCAATTCAAATATTATTATTCTATTTCGTATTCGTATAGAATTTATTATTAATTAAAGTTTAAAGTTTAGTTTCTAATTTTTATACTATTCATTTGTTTCCGGCCTACCCAAATAGGACATAACATTTCTAAATCCAATATAACTTTTAGCAGTATCTTGATATTCAAAAGTACGTGTACCATTATGTAAATAATATCCAACATCTTTCCAAGATCCCCCTCTAATCACTTTACGCTTTAACGAAGGAGGGTCTGAATCCTCGGCATCATACTGATAATCCATATTTAAATCATGTCCAAAGTTATATGCCCCTTCTTCATAGGCGTTATTTGTCCATTCTGCTGCATTTCCAGCCATACAGAACAAACCATAGTCATTTGGATTATATGCATAGGCATGTACGGTATACAAACCACCATCTGCGGTATAATTTCCTCTTTCTGGTTTAAAGTTGGCTAAAAAGCATCCTTTAGTATTTCTGATATATGGGCCACCCCAAGGGTATTGGTTTTGGTCTAAACCTCCTCTAGATGCATATTCCCATTCCGATTCGGTAGGCAATCTAAAATATTGTACATCATCCATACCTCTTTGACTGAGGTAGTCATTTAATAAACGTGTTCTCCATATAGAAAAAGCACGTGCTTGTTTCCAGTTAACTCCTACAACTGGATAGTCATCATATGCCGGATGCCAAAAATAAGAATTCGTATAGGGCTCATTATATGAATAAGTATAATCGTGAACCCAAACTAAAGTATCTGGGTATATAGGAGTTGTTTCTTGTCTTATAAATATAGAACGGTCAATGAGTCCCTGATCTCTATTTTCACGTTTTGCAGCTTCTTTATAATCAATCCAAGAATATTCATAAATCAATTTCCTAGAATCAATTTGTCGTTTTCCATGATAGCGTTCATATTCTGGAAGGTACATATCTTCGAGCGCTTCACGTACTTCAATATCATCCCAACGAATTTTAGCTCTCCAATTTAAAGTAGGAGGTTCGATATCTTCACCATACTCATTTACTAAATGATAGAACTCATCTTCACTAATTTCTTCTCCAAGAGTTTGTCGAGCAATAGAGTCTCTCACCCAATAAACAAATTGGCGATATTCATTATTAGTAATTTCTGTTTGATCCATATAAAATGCAGCAATAGAAACTACTTTTGTTTCCGATACCCTAGCACCCGGCACATCTTGGTCTGTATTTCCCATGGTAAAGCTACCTTGAGGGATTAATAACATACCGTATGGTACGGGTTGATAGAAATCAGGTCTTCCTTGTACTCCTATTAACTCTCCGTTTTCTCTATTACAAGCAGACAGAGTAGTAATGAGTATTATAAATATGTAGGTCAGTCTTTTCATGGCCCTAAGTTTTTAACAAATGCTTCTTAATAAGTCGCATTTTCATTTTGGGACTTGCAATTATACAGTAAATTTTTTAATTGCTTTGTTTTTTGTCAGTTTTATATTATTATTTTTTAAATTATTTTATAAAAATCTCGTGTCAATATATCGTTCAATAGTTGTTTCTCTTACTATTTTAAAACAATAATTCAACATAAATTCAACACTACCACTATTGAATTTCGTAAGGCTTGAAGTATTATAGTCATAAGCAAAACCAATACTTAATGGTTTTACTTCTGCTGGTACTTTTAGCCCTTCAAATTTTATTCCTGCTAATGCCGCAACAGCGTCATCTAGTCTATAAGAAACGCCTGCCCATAGGAAATTATTGTATAAGAGGTTGGCATTAATATCAAATTGTGCGGTGACCCCGTCTGATTTAACAAAAACAGAAGGTTGTAATTCTAAATCTCCAAAATCAACACCCAAGTTATAATAGTATCCTGCCATTAAATAATAATGACGTACTTGTTTATAATTATACATGGATTGATCCTCTAATTTTTCTTTTAATCTCCCTTGACTTAAATGAGAAGAAGAAAGTCCAACATAATAATCTTTAGTATAATAATATAAACCTAATCCAACATCAAAGGTAGTATTTCCAGCTTCGCTATTAGGAATGGATGGATCTTCCGTTCCATCAAAATTTCCACTTGAGGTTTGCCATTCTCCTTTTACTGATTGATTAAAGGCTCCTAATTCTAATCCTCCAGATAAAATTCCTTGTTGAATTCTATAATGATAAGAAAATGCAGCTTTTGCAGTAATAGAACGTAGGGGACCTATTTCATCTTGCATAACAGTTAGCCCAGCTCCAAGTTGATGTTTATCTCGATATTTAAATCCTCCGTCAACACTAAATAAGCTGGTCTTGGGATTTCCTTCAAAGCCCATCCACTGTTCTCTAGAGAGAATCGTAGCACATATAGATTCCTTTGCACCGGCAAAAGCGGGGTTTACAGCCAGTCTATTAAACATATTCTGGGTAAACTGCGGATCTTGCTGCGCATTGACTACTATAGTACTAGCAATAAGTATTGCAAGAAGTATGTTCCTTTTCATCGTAGTTTCTTGGTATAAATAATACAACTTCTCAAAAGTTCAAAAAGCCAAAATACATAAATTTTAACTTCTCTTTAATTTTATAGGCATAAAAAATTTACTTTTTAACAAAAAACCCCTATTATTTTAACTTTTGTAGGGTTTTAAACCATCGTTCTGGAATTTCATCTGCTGTTGCCACTAAGTATTCCTCATAGGTACAAGGCAGCATCAAATGACGTTTGTATTTATTACTTAAACCTTCTGGGTAGGGAACTTCCATCCACCAACGATCACTTTTAGGACTTTTGTAAAAAACAATATCTCTACCAGAGTGTGAATTAGGTACCATGTATTTTATATACCTCTTCTTACTACCTACCGGATAGTCTTTTTTTCGATTATAAAACCCATCAATAAAATACCAAATCATTTGAGCCAATAAATGAGCACTCATTCCTCGATCATCAAGGGTAGGGTTTAATTCATAAAATCCAATAGAGGTTAACTTATCGCTCATTCCTGCATATCTCGCTATTTGACAAGCTTCCTCTCCTGTAAATCCATTGGGTCCAGCATTTATATTTGCCGGCATAAAAGAATAAGCAATGGCAGACATATTAAAACTTATAAAGTCAGCATTCCTTATTATGGGCTCTGCTCTTCGTATATCAGACTTTAATGCACCCAAGCGATGAATATCAAAAAACAATCCATTGATTACCTCTAACTCCCTGTTATCCACATAAAAGGACTGATAACCTAGATTGCTAAAATTGAAGAGTGTATTACTGTCATGGAAAAGAATCTTGCTAAAATAATTGGAAGCATTTAACTCCTCTTCTTCTTTTTCTATTGGAAAGCGTGCATCAATACTTACTAAGTTGACATAACTTTCTAAAGCTTCATAGGTTTTATAATACGCCAAAGTTAAATCTTGACTTCCTCCAATTATAAGTGGTACAACTTCTTTTTTAATTAAACTCTCAACGACTTTTTCTACAGCAAAATGTGTATCCTCAAGAGTATTACCTGCTTTTATGCTCCCAAGATCAATAACTCTTAAGTCGTAATCTCCTTGATAAAGTTCAAACAAGTGTTTGCGAACCTCCATTCCAGCTTTTGCACAACCTATATTATCTGAACGCCTATCTTCTTGTACATCAAAAATAGCAATATCTATATTTTCTAAGCTTGTAGCTTCAAAAATTAATTTACTGCCTAATTGATTCTCTTCGTATTTCTTTCCTAGAGAGATTTCATTAAAATTTAAAGCAGAAAAGTAATCTTCTATTTCAAACATATTCTATTTCTTTTTGCTACTCTTCTTGGTAGTTTTTGCTCTACCTTTTTTTGCTGGTGCGGCCTCAATTAATTTTTTACAGTCTTCTAATGTCAACTCTTCAGGCTTAACATCCTTTGGAATTTTTATATTTCTTCTTCCTGCTTTGATGTAGGGCCCATATCTTCCATTTAAAACCTGAATGTTTTTATCTTCTTCAAATACTTTGATATACTTATTTTTCTCAGCTTCCTTTTTAATTTCTATCAGTTCGATGGCCCTATCAATTTTTACCGTATAAGGATCATCACCATCAGTTTTCTTCAAGGAAACGAAAAGGTTATCCCAACGTACATAAGGCCCAAACCTTCCAATAGCTGCCGTTACTGTTTTGCCTTCATATTCCCCAACTTCTCTCGGTAGTTTAAAAAGTTCCATAGCCTCATCAAAAGATATGGTTTCTATACTTTGATGACGTAATAAGGAAGCAAATCTCGGTTTTTCTTCATCTTCTGCATCTCCAATTTGAACCATGGGTCCATATCGTCCAATACGTGCATAAACGGGCTTCCCGCTTTTGGGATCAGTCCCTAATTTCCTTTCTCCTTTGGCTCTATCTGCTTTCTCTAGAGTTTCTTCGACATTTTTATGAAATGGATTATAAAATGTTTCTATCATTTTATTCCATTTTAAAGTTCCTTGTGCTATATCATCGAATTGTTTTTCTACATCAGCTGTAAACCCATAATCCATTATTTTCTTAAAATGATCTGTTAGAAAATCAGTAACTACCATTCCTATGTCGGTAGGGAAAAGTTTATTCTTTTCTGCACCTGAAATTTCAGTTCTAACATTTTCATCAATTCCCTTTTGATTTAATTTCAATTCTTTATATTCTCGCTCAATCCCCTCTCTTGCTTCCTTGACAACATATCCTCTTTTTTGGATGGTTGATATGGTGGGTGCATAAGTTGAAGGCCGTCCAATTCCGAGCTCTTCTAATTTCTTTACTAAACTAGCTTCTTGATACCTTGGTGGATGTTTTGTAAACCTTTGTGTAGCGATAATCTCATTTAAATTTAGTTCTTCTCCTACCTTAAGTGGTGGTAAAATTCCACTTTTCTCTTCATCTGATTCATCATCAGTAGACTCCATATATACTTTTAAAAATCCTTCAAAAGTAATCACCTCACCCTTTGCGGTAAAGTTTGTTTTGGATTTAGATACTTTTATTGTTGCGGTTGTACGTTCAATCTGAGCTTCACTCATTTGAGAAGCTGTTGCTCTTTTCCAAATTAAATCATAGAGGCGGCTATCTTGAGAGCTTCCTCCTAATGAAGGTACTCCCATATTGGTTGGGCGAATAGCTTCATGCGCTTCTTGTGCTCCTTTAGATTTAGTGCTAAACCTTCTAGTTTTGGAGTATTCCACACCATAAGTATCTGATATAAATTCCTTTGCTGCATTTATGGCCTCCTTTGAAAGGTTAACGGAGTCGGTTCTCATGTAAGTAATTTTCCCTGCCTCATATAACCTTTGAGCAACCATCATGGTTTGAGCCACCGAAAATCCTAACTTCCTACTTGCCTCTTGTTGTAAGGTTGAAGTAGTAAATGGGGGTGCAGGAGATCTTTTGGCTGGTTTTTTTACTAAATCAGCTACAGTAAAAATTGATTTTTCACACTCTTCTAGAAATTTTTGGGCTTCTTTATAACTTTTAAGTCTGCTGCTCACTTCTGCTTTGACGGTTGTTTTATTTCCACTGGTAAAAAAGCCAACAACTCTATAAAAATCCTGAGTTTTGAAGTCTGTTATTTCTCTTTCTCTTTCTACCACCAGTCTAACAGTAACAGACTGAACACGTCCTGCAGACAAGGAAGGTTTAACTTTCTTCCATAATACAGGAGACAATTCATAGCCCACTAATCGGTCTAAAACCCTCCTTGCTTGTTGGGCATAAACTAAGTCAATATTTATTTTACGTGGGGTTTCTATCGCTTTTGTAATTGCTGATTTAGTAATTTCATGAAAAACAATTCGCTTTACTTTTTTATCATCTAGTTCTAAAGCTTCTTGCAAATGCCAAGAAATAGCCTCTCCCTCTCGGTCCTCATCTGTTGCCAGCCATATTGTCTCTGCTTTTTTTGAAAGTGCCTTTAATTCCTTAACTACCTTTTTCTTATCATCAGAAATTACATATTCTGGTTCAAAATTATTTTCGATATCAATGGATATGTTTTTTCCTGGTAAGTCACGTATATGTCCAAAGCTGGACTTTACAGTAAAATCTTTTCCTAAAAACCCTTCAATGGTTTTTGCTTTAGCAGGTGACTCAACGATTACTAGATTTTTTGACATAAAATGTAATTCAACAATTCATAAAAATACGAAGGGCAAAGAAAATCATAATTTATATGCGAACAAATTTTCCAAGAAAATAATCCTCTATATATACGATTGATTTGGATACCAACCCTATTTTTTATTCCTTATAAAATTTCTTACCCTTAATACAATTTAAATAACGACTTATTGGTTTTCCAATAAATTTTGCACAAAATAAACCAAAATTAAAAAAGTAAACACCATTAAGTGGCTGTTGTTTTATATTTAGTTCTATTTTACTCCTTCTAATTTGATGAAAATAGAGGTTAAAATCAATCTATTTTAATAAGAGAAGGGTGTCGTAAACCTTTTATTCCCTTAACTACAGCTCTTATGTTCCCTACTAAAATTGGAGTTTCAATAAGCAGGGGTATTTTATTTTCATCATCGCTCACATAAACAGTCATATCTTCACCCGCGTTAAAAATTGACCCTTCGATTAAATAGGGTGAAAAAACAATACAATCTACTTGACCTATTCCTTTAATTTTCTTTTTTTGCTTCCCTAAATAACGGATATAACTGTTATGAGCTTCATTATCTATAAATAAGTTTATAGGTACTTTGTCTCCCACTTCAATTTTTGAGAAGTCTATATTTCTAGCATAGTAGATCATGGTTAACACATCATAGCTACATGTATTTATGGAGATAGTATCCAGCACATAACTGCCCTCTCTCTCCTTTTGAATCTTTGTAAACACAAGGTTTTCTCGATAATTAAAACTATAGTTTTCCCAAAGGTAGCTGCTTCCTTCTTCAACTTTTCTGCGAAAAATGCTCGGTTGCAATTTTTCATAATGGGTATAAGCTTGGTAATGATCGCGGACTTTATATATCCAATCATATTTGGGGTAGGTCTGTCCATAAGAGTCAAAATACCAGTATAAATCTTGTCCAAACCTCATCGTATCAGTTTTGAAATACACTTCACCAGCCGATATCCATATCCCTCCTAAGTAATAATAAATTTTATAATCTATTTGTTCCCCTGGCGCAAATGAGCTGTTTTTCTTCCAACAATTCTGAGCTGACAGTTCTGCTATCGTGAGGCTTATTAAAATTATCAAAAAATACTTTCTCATAAGATTCCAAAGGAACGCATAAATCTATATTTTCCTCATTATCCTTATCTAATTGTTCTTAATATTTAATTTTGCCTTATGATATCATTTAAACTAGAAGGAGAATACATCGAGCTTATCAAACTGCTAAAAGCTTGCAATATTGCCGAAAGTGGGGGCATGGCAAAAAAGTTAGTGGAGGATAAAAAAGTGAGTTACAACGACAAAATAGAGCATAGAAAACGTTGCAAAGTAAGGAAAGGAGATGTTATAAAAATAGGAGATGTTCAAATTAAGGTAGTTTGAAAGATAATTTGAGCCCCCAATAACCGATTCTAAATTATAGGCAATTCACAACATTCTAGCTTGTGCCTCTAACTCTTGATGAAAGCTTTTCTATGGCCTTATATATTTCGATACACTTTGAAATTCTTCATCCTCCCAGTCGTGGTTGCTAACGTATTGAACCATGAGGCGTTTATATTTTGATTGCTCAAAGAAATAATTTAAAACAGTCAGAATGGGTCCCCTTAAACGTGCATTAAAACTAAAAGATGCTTCCAAAAGATTGCCTAAAGCTTCTTCATCTAAATAATTTAATTCCTTAAGTGCTTTTGCTGCATTGATTCGAGTTAAGAATTCAAAAGAAACTGAGGTATAATCTACTAATTGCTTGATATACTTTTTATCTAAGGTGCTTTCATAAGCTATTTTTAAATGCGTTATAGCTACGTTATGCGAGCGATCTCCCTGTACACCTTGAGTAATTTTTAAGTATTCTTCAATATTTTGAGGGAAGTAGAAGGACAGTAAGTTTAAGGTTTTTTCAATCACCACATAAGAGGAATCGTCAAGCAGTTTTTTATATTCCTTTTCCATACTCGCACTTATTCTAATGGTATTATCCAAAATATGCGCTTTTACTTTAGCATCCCCATGATTTAGTCCTGATTGTATTAACTTCTCAGCATTTTCATCAAGTAAGGGAATAATTTGCTGTGCGATTTCATTCTTAATTCCATAAAAATTCTCCTCTTCAAAACGTTTTAATAAAAAATCTGTTTTCCCTTCAAAATCCATCTCTCCTAACGCCACAATAGCATCATAGCGATCTATCATATGTTTTGCTTTTTGAGCTTGAGCTTTTAACACATCCACTGTTTTCGGGAAAGTTAACTTTTTCATTACCTCACTGTTGGGGTCAAACAACATAAAGTCCACTTTCTTGTCTGCTGGAAGATCAAAAATAACTTGATGACTTTGTTTTTCAATTAATACAGTCTTTTCATCTTTAGTGCCATCTTTATAAAAAACCTGAAATATTATCGGCATTTTAAATAAGCCTACCAGTTCGTTGGCATCGTGCACTTGCTCCACATTAAAAATTCCTTTATTTCCATATTGATTAAAACTTACTTCATAGAAAGGTTCTCCCCCTTTGTAAATCCAATCTTCCCAAAACCAATCTAAAGATAGACCTTGGCTTTCGTGAAAGGCTACCAACAGATCTTTGCTATCTACATTGCCAAAATCATGTTTTTCTAAATAATATTTTACAGCTTTATTAAAAGATTCTTTCCCTACTACATATTTTAGCATTTGTAAGACAAAAGCACCTTTAGGGTAAAATCGAGCTGATCCTGCTGTGCTGTTTGCAAGACCTTTAAAATTGCTCTTTGATGCCTCTAGAGCTGTGTTGTTATACCTTCTTCTTACCCAATTATATTCATCATCTCCAAAAGCAACTTGCTGATACATTAAATCAAAATGAGTTGCAAAACTTTCTTGTAGCCAATGGTGGGCATCTGACCTTGCCGTAACCATATCTCCAAACCATTGATGTGCTAACTCATGAGCATTTACTCTTACATAATTTCGATCTGGGTAAGTTCTTTCATCCACCAAATAAAAATCTCCATAAATAGTGGCTGTAGTATTTTCCATTGCTCCATACATGAAGTCTTGTACAGGGATTTGAGAATACTTTGTCCAGGGATAAGGAACACCGATTTCTTTTTCAAATAGATCAAACATCCTTTTTGAAAACCTATACGTTGGCTCAACTTGTTCGGGATGATCAGGATAATAATACAAATCCATTTCCACTCCCGAATCTGAAGTCCTTCTTTCTATTTCATATTCTCCAATTGCCAACATGATTAGGTAGGTAGGATGTGGATGTGAAATCTTATAATGCCAACGTTTTTGCCCATTCTTTATTTTCTCTTCGCTTAAGAGTTTTCCATTAGAAACCAAGCGGTATTTTTCATCAAAATCAGCTATAATTTCAGAAACCACTTTATCATTTTTAGTATCGTACATTGGAATCCAGTGGCGGTTGTCTATTCCTTGACCTTGTGTCCAAATTTGTTTTCTACTTCTATGGGTAGGGTCATTCCAACCAATAAAGTACATTCCCTTTTTTGGTTTTGCAGTATATTCTATTGTCAAGCTGTGTTCAGTTTCCCAATTCAAGGTTTTATCAAAATATATAATCAAATATTTTCCAGTATTCTCATATTTTGCTTTTTTACCATCGACTAAAACTTTTTTAAAATCCATGTTAATAGCATCTAAAACTACTGAATCAACTTTTTGCTGAAGTACTTTAAAGGTGTGTTTTACCTCAGCATGAATTGTCTTTTCTTCAGGTTCAAATTGAATTTTCAATAGTAAATGCTGAAAATCCACCAAATGCTCTCTGGGTACAATTCCTTCATCAGCATAATAAGTTCGTTTTTGTGGAAGTTGAGCAAAAGTTAAACTTTGCACTAACACAAATAAAAGCAATAATAAACTTCTATAATTCTTCATAATAAACAGTTTTTGCAAGCTCTCTTAAATTATATTGGGAGCTCATTACTTGGCCATAGGCACCTGCTGTACGAATGGCAAAGAGGTCTCCTCTTTCACTTTTTGGTAAAGGTATGGCTTTTCCAAAACAATCGGAAGACTCGCAGATAGGACCTACTACATCGAATTTATGATCATAAGTTTGATTGAGCTTATTTAAGTTTTGTATATGATGTGAGGATTGATATAAAGCAGGGCGAATAAGTTCTGTCATACCAGCATCTAAGATAGCGAAATCTGTTTTAATCCCTTTTTTGATATACAATACCTTAGAAATCAACGCTGCAGATTGAGCAATGATGGATCTTCCTAACTCAAAGTGTAGTTTTTGATAGGGTAATAGTTCTATAAAATTTTTAAATACATCAAAAAAGGATTGAAAATCTGGAATCAACTCCTCATCAGGTTGGGTATAATTCACCCCCAATCCACCCCCTACGTTGATGTGTTCTAAATTGATATTTCTCTCTCTAAACTCAGCTTGCAGCTCGTTAACTCTGTTACACAACATCTTAAATACAGACAAATCTCTTATTTGCGAACCCAAATGAAAATGCAATCCTCTTAATTCAATGTTTTTTAAATTTTGCAATACCTCAAATAAATCTTGAAGTTCCCAATAATTAATGCCAAATTTATTCTCTTCTAACCCAGTTGTAATGTAGTGATGGGTTTTTGCATTTACATTAGGATTAAGTCGAATGGCAACATTAGCAAGGGTGTTTTGCCCTTTTGCCAATTCATCAATAACTTTTAATTCAGCGAGTGATTCAACATTAAAAGTAAAAATCTTGTGTTTTAATCCTAATAGAATTTCTTCATCTGTTTTCCCTACTCCTGCAAAAGCAATTTGATTGCCGACAAACCCTTGTTCTATCGCCCTTTCAATTTCTTTTCCACTTACGGTGTCAATTCCAAAACCTGCTTCCTTTATTTTTTTTAGCACGGGAATATTGGCATTAGCTTTCATAGCATAATGCACTATATAAGGTAAACCTTGAATAGCAGAATTAATTGATGCTAGTGTTTTATCTAAAATCCTAAGGTCATAATAATAAAAAGGGGTAGGGATATTTTGCAACTTAGGCAAAAGGTCTTCTTCAAAAAACTTCATCAATCAAATAGTGTATTTAAATTAATAAGTGCTTTCTTTTTGTCTTCTGTATTAATCAACAAGGAAATATTATGATTACTTCCTCCATAAGAAATCATTCGAATGGGGACATCTTTTAATGCTTTAAACACTTTTAGTGCTACCCCTTTATCGTTTTGAATAAAATCTCCAACAATACAGACAATAGTTTGGTTTTGATCCACTGCAACACTTCCAAACTTTTCCAATTCGCTACAAATTTGTTCTAAATGTGAGGTGTTGTCTATGGTAACTGAAACCGCCACTTCTGAAGTAGTAATCATATCTATGGAGGTTTTATACAATTCAAAAATTTCAAAAACCTTACGCATAAATCCGTAAGCCAAGAGCATGCGTCCAGATTGAATATTAATGGCACAGATTCCATCTTTGGCAGCTATGGCTTTAATCCCTCCTTCCTCGTTTTTAGAAGAAATGGTAGTGCCTGCAAATTCTG
>CAZKFN010000075.1:11619-12592 GCA_964552035.1 uncultured Flavobacteriales bacterium | reverse complement strand
TGGTTTCTTTCGGATTACATCATCAAATTTGGAGGACAAAATAGAGAAATCATGGAAGGCTTAGTTTCTCTTCTTGCTGTGGTGATTTTAATTTTTGCTGGGTTTTGGTTGCATAATAAAACTTATGCTCAAAAATGGAAGGAATTTGTAGAGGATAAAATTGGAGTTTATCTTCAAAAAGATAAAATGTTTGGTTTAGCAGCTTTTGCTTTTATGATTGTTTTTAGAGATGCTTTTGAAGTTATTTTATTCCTACAAGCCATTAAATTGGAAGCAGGCTTACAAAATCAATCAGCCATAGGATTTGGAACTTTCTCTGCTTTTATAGCCATTGGTATTATTGCTTATGTATTTTTAAAATACACTAAAAAAGTACCTATCAAACAGATTTTCCTTTACTCTTCTTATTTGATTGTATTGTTGGCTTTAATTTTAATGGGGAAAGGCTTTCATTCTTTACAAGAAAGCGGATGGATATCAGTAACGTATTTACCATCTATGTTTCGGGTTGAATGGCTGGGAATTTATCCTACTGTTCAAACTTTAGCAGCGCAAGTAGCATTGATTGCCATTGTGGTATTAACCTATTTTATCAATAAGAGGAAATATAAACCTATTACTCATTGAGTGCAATACTCCAAAAAATAAGTGCTATATTTTTAGTAATTTTATAAAGTAAAGGTTAGTGAAATTATTTTGTATAATACAATAATTTGATATGAAAAAGATAGGGGTTATCCGAACTGTTGGTATACTCTTAATTACTTTTGGAATAATTTTCTTGGATTTTGAAAACTTAGAAATTGCCAGTAATAGTAAAGCTTATGTTGCATTGATCTTAGGTGTAATTGTTATTCTACCATCACTATTTTATTTAGATAAAACCAAATAAAGATTTAAAACTTCCGAATCATTTCATACAGTTCCTTTACAGGTAAACCCATGACGTTGTAAAAGGAACCTTCAATTTTTT
>CAZKFN010000075.1:10995-11609 GCA_964552035.1 uncultured Flavobacteriales bacterium | reverse complement strand
TCAATTCCTATGTAACCAATCCATTCCTGAATGCCATAAGCCCCAGCTTTGTCAAAGGGTTGAAATTTTTGGATGTAATACTCGATTTCTTCTTCACTTAAAGTTTTAAAATATACCAAAGTACTTACGGACAAGGCTTCTTGTTTATACTTGCTTGTAAGGCACAAACCGCTGATAACCTCATGCTTTTTACCGCTTAATTGTTGAAGCATTGCACGAGCTTCTGCTGCATTAGCTGCTTTTTCTAAAAGTTGATTTTCAAGAATTACTGTTGTATCAGATGTAAGGAGCAATTGATTGTCTTTTAACTCATTTTTAAAAGCATCAGCTTTTTTCTTACTCAAATATTCTGCTACTTCCTGCAAATCCAAAGTTGAAGGATAACTTTCCTCTAAATCCAAACTTTTTTGCTCAAAAACATAACCTAAATGTTCCAACAATTCTTTTCTCCTAGGGGATTTAGACCCTAAAATCAATTCATAATTTTTGGGATTTAAAAAATGAGGCATAAGATTTAATGGTATAAAAAGATAATAATGGTATATAATATTCCAAAGAGCATGGTAATTTTAATTCCTTGACTAACAAAGAAAAAATCCTTCTTTTCCTGGGCT
>CAZKFN010000075.1:8580-10985 GCA_964552035.1 uncultured Flavobacteriales bacterium | reverse complement strand
AATAAGTGGCAAGCTAATAAAACACAGGAAGTAAAAAAATGAAAGCCAATCACCGGAAATAATTTGCAAAGTCTCAACAGTTGCCACAGCTGAAAGCGTTAGCAATAGGATAAAAATAGAAAAACGCTTGGTTTTTGGAATCCCATAAAGAATTGGCATAGTTCTACAACCGTATTCCTTATCCCCCTTAATATCTTCCATGTCTTTAACTACTTCTCTAGAAAGGGTTAATAAAAATGCGAAAATACTATATCCTATAATCCAATAGAGTAAATACTTTATGCTAAATAACAGAGATATAATACTGTGATATTGAATGATATTATGCTCTATGTAAGCTAATTGATCATACATAATAGCAATTTCATAATAACCCGCAGTAAAAGGGACTAGGGAGGTGAGCAAAGCAATAATCACATTTCCTATTAGAAATTGCTTTTTGAAATTAACGGTATAAAACCACAACAAAGCAGCACTGACCAACTGAAATAAAACAAGTAGTGGATGCCCAATTTTAAAGGCAACATAGGCAGCAATAAAAATCCCAAGAGTATTAAAAAACATATGAAAAGCAATAGCTACCCTACGTTTTATCGTTTTCCCTACTAACAATTGTTGGGGTTTATTGATATAATCTATTTTGATATCAAAATAATCGTTTATGATGTATCCCGCAGCAGCGACTAGAACTGTAGCTAGGACCAACAAACCAAATAATTTTTCGGGCATAAATAAGTTAAGATCGGCTTGTTTTAGAAAAGGATAAATAATTCCAAAACGAATTGCATACTGCGTTAGCGCAATAACAATCAGATTGGGAATGCGTATTAAACGAAAAAAATCAAGCGTGCTTTTCATGCAAGTCCAAAGGTATAAAAAAACCCTCAAGATTGCATTTGCTTGTACCCTATTAATTTATTATAATAGGATTTAAAAGCCAATTGTGCTGCTTAACTTTACAATTATGAAATATACCATCGCATATACCGATCCAAATTCCCATTATATTGATATAGAATTTGAAGTAGAAACAGAAGGAAAAGACCATTTAGAGATTCAGTTACCATCATGGAGGCCAGGGCGATATGAGCTTGGAGATTTTGCAAAGAATATTCAGAAATGGCAAGCTTTTGATGAAAATAAAAACCCTTTAGTTTTTAAGAAGCTAAAAAAAGATCTTTGGAAAGTAGATTGTTCTAAAGCGAAAAAAGTCATTGTAAAATATAATTATTATGCTTTTGAGCTCAATGCAGGCTCTACTTATTTGGATGCCCATCAGTTGTATGTTAACCCTATTAATTGTCTCTTATACCTTCCCGATAGAATGGAAGAAGCTTGTGAATTAGATTTGAATATTCCCAGCAATTATAGAGTGGCCATAGCTTTGGAGGCTGTTGCTAATAAAAAATACAAAGCGAATAACTTTGATGAATTAGCCGACTCCCCATTTATTGCTTCTGCAGATCTGCAGCATTGTAGCTATAAGATAGGAGAAACCACGTTTCACCTATGGTTTCAAGGAGAATTCAAAATGAATGAAGGTCTTATTATTAAAGATTTTAAGGCATTTACAAAAGAGCAAATTAAATTTTTCGGTGATTTTCCTACTGAAAATTATCATTTTTTATTTCAAATTTTAACGCATGAATTTTACCATGGTGTAGAACATTCTGCTTCTACCGTAATTGCTTTAGGACCTTCTTATAGCGTGTTGGATAAAAAAGGTAGGTATGAGGATTTATTGGGAGTAAGCTCTCATGAATTGTTTCACACATGGAACGTCAAGCGAATACGACCGGCAGAAATGTGGCCTTATGACTTTTCTAAGGAAAACTATAATCGCCTGGGATATTTGTCTGAAGGAGCTACAACATGGTATGGAGACCTGATGCTTTATCGCTCTAAAGTTTTTGGAGATAAGGAATACTTTAAAACCTTTAATCAACTTTTGGATAGACATTTTAATAATCCTGGAGTAGAAAATCTTTCGGTGGCTGATTCTTCTTTTGATACTTGGTTGGACGGTTATACTCCTGGTGTCCCCAATAGGAAGTCTTCTATTTATACCGAAGGTGCTTTGGTAACCTTTATGCTGGATCATCTTATTCGCAAGAACAATCAAAATAAAAAGTCCTTTGATGATGTGCTAAGAGTGTTTTATGAAAAGTATTATAAAAGAGGTCAAGGAATTAGTGAAGCTGCTTACCAAAAAGAAGTGGAAGAAATTGCTCAAAAGGATTTAAGTACTTTTTTTGAGAATTATATAAATGGGACAAAAAACATAGAAAAACAATTAAAAGAAAGTTTGGCTTATATTGGGTTAAAATACGAAAAACTCCCAGCCGATGAATTTTATGAAGCACACTTAGGTTTTATATTGATAGAAGGAAAAGTGTTTAATGTTT
>CAZKFN010000075.1:6351-8570 GCA_964552035.1 uncultured Flavobacteriales bacterium | reverse complement strand
GTAGCAGAAAAAGCAGGAATTTCTATTCTGGATGAAATTGTTGCGGTTAACGGTATTAAGGTAAATGGAGATTTATCTAAATGGACTCAATATTTTTCCAAGGATCAGATAGAATTAACTTTATTTGATAATTCTTCTAGGTTAAAAACAGTGAATCTAAGGTCTTCAAAAGAGGTTTATTATGGAAAACATCAGGTTAGTAGAATAGCTAATCCTTCAGAAGAGCAAAAGAAAGCTTTTGAGAAATGGATTAGAGGCTAATTGTGAAGGGGTAGTGCTGGGTTTGAAAATGGAAAGGTGAACTTATACATTAATTATCTATTGTTTTGAAAGGGTATAAAGATCAATAAAACTTCCTCAGGGTTTCAACCACAATCTACATCGCATTTTAGATGGTTTATTTCTTTTTCTTAGGTGTTAAATATGTTGTTATTAGTAGATAAAAAGTCTAAATTATATTTGAGTATTTTTATCCATTACTTAATACTATCATACAATATAACATCTTTAGAATCATCAAATGACAAAAAACAAAACGACCAAAGGAAAGGCAATGGAAGAAAGCTTATGGCAAGCTTGTGATAAATTAAGAGGATCTGTGGAATCTTCGGAATATAAACACATTGTTTTAGGATTAATCTTTCTCAAGTTTGCCAGTGATAAGTTTGAACAACGCAGGGAAAAACTGATTGAAGAAGGCAAAGAGAAATACCTAGAAATGAAGGATTTCTATACCATGGAAAATGTGTTCTATCTCCAAGACACTTCGCGCTGGTCCTACGTTCAAAAGAACGCCAAGCAAAATGATTTGGCTTTAATTATTGATACCGCCCTACATGCTATTGAAAAAAACAACCCTTCACTTAAAGGCGCTTTACCGGATAACTATTTTTCTCGTTTGGGATTGGATAAAACCAAACTGGCTTCTTTGATTGATAAAATCAGCGAAATCGATACCATTAAAGATGGCTCCACTGATATTGTCGGTCGAGTGTATGAGTATTTCCTATCAAAATTCGCTTTAAAAGAAGGAAAGGGTAAAGGCGAATTCTACACGCCAAAGACCATTGTTAATCTGATGGCTGAAATGATTGAACCTTATCGGGGAATTATTTATGACCCGGCTTGTGGCTCAGGAGGAATGTTTGTGCAGTCCATCAAGTTTATTGAAGCCCACCACGGGGACAAAAAGGAAGTTTCTATTTATGGACAGGAATACACAAATACCACCTATAAACTGGCGAAAATGAACTTGGCGATTCGTGGGATTTCTGCCAATCTGGGAGAAAAAGCAGCCGATACTTTTGCACAAGACCAACACAAAGATTTAAAAGCTGATTTCATTATGGCCAATCCGCCGTTTAATCAAAAAGATTGGCGAGGAACTGATGAATTGATTGATGACCCAAGATGGCGAGGCTATGAAGTGCCGCCCAAAAGCAATGCCAATTACGGGTGGATTCTCAATATGGTTTCTAAACTTTCTGAAAATGGCGTAGCTGGATTTATTTTGGCAAATGGTGCGCTTTCAGGTGGTGGAGAGGAGTATAAAATTCGTAAGAAACTGATTGAGAATGATTTGGTGGAGGCGATTTTGATTTTACCGAGAAACATGTTTTACACCACCGATATTTCAGTAACACTTTGGATTCTCAATAAAAATAAATTAGGAGGAATAAAAGATACCGGGGATGAAAAACGCCAACAAAGAAATCGTAAGGGCGAGGTGTTGTTTATGGATTTACGTCAGATGGGCGTGCCTTTTGAAAAGAAGTTTATCCAGTTAGCCGATAGTGATATAGAAAAGATTACGGATACCTATCATCAATGGCAATCGACTAAAATGGTGAATGATGAATTATCAAGGGGGGATGAAAATGCAGACATTCAGCATTACAAAGATGTTCCGGAATATTGCTATTCAGCGGATTTTGAGGAAATTGAAAAGAAAGATTTTTCCTTGGTGCCGAGTAAATATATCGAGTTTGTCAACCGTGATGAATACTTGGATTATGGTGATCAAATGGAAAAACTGCAAGGAGAATTGAAGGAATTATTTGCGGAAGAAGAACGATTGAAAGAGGAAGTTAGAAATGTGTTTAAATCTTTAGGATATGAGCTTTAGAATGATGAATTGTGAATTGTGAATGATGAATTGTGAATTATGAATTGTGAATGATGAATTGTGAATGATGAATTGTGAATGATGAATTGTGAAT
>CAZKFN010000075.1:0-6251 GCA_964552035.1 uncultured Flavobacteriales bacterium | reverse complement strand
TGATGAATTGTGAATGATGAATTGTGAATGATGAATTGTGAATGATGAATTGTGAATGATGAATTGTGAGTTATGAATTATTAATGGTGAATTGTGAGTTATGAATTATAAAAAAAGACCTAATGTAATAAAAGATAAGAGTTTTGCTTTTGCTTTACGAATTGTAAATCTCAATAAATTTCTTGTTGAGAAAAAGGAGTTTCTTTTAAGTAAGCAATTGCTGCGGAGTGGAACGGCTATTGGTGCTTTGGTAAGAGAGGGTGAACACGCGGAAAGTACAGCTGACTTTATTCATAAAATGGCAATAGCTCAAAAAGAAGCAAATGAAACAGAATATTGGTTAGAACTTTTATATCAATCTCAATATATAGAGCCTAATCAATATAGTCCCATTATAGTCGATATTCAAGAGCTGAATAAAATTTTGGCATCCATTATAATTACTTCAAAAGAAATAAAATATGGCAAAAGATAATTCAAAATTCATAACTGACAATTCATCATTGCTAATCTATCAATCCGATGACGGTTTAATCAAGATTGAAACCCAATTGGAAGACGAGACTGTTTGGCTCACCCAGGAAGAAATGGCGACTTTATTTGATAAGGGAAGAAGCACCATTACAGAACACATCTTAAACATATATAAAGAAAAGGAATTAGAACAAAATCCAACCTGTCGGAAATTCCGACGAGTTCGAAAGGAAGGTAGCAGAACCGTTGAACGAGAGATGGATCATTATAATTTAGATGTCATTATATCTGTAGGATATCGGGTAAAAAGCATTCAAGGAACTCGATTTCGTCAATGGGCAACTCAGCGATTACGGGAATATATCGTCAAAGGGTTTACGATGAATGATGAGATGCTAAAAAATGCCGGCGGAGGAAATTATTTTGATGAGCTTTTAGAAAGAATTCGGGATATACGAAGCTCCGAAAAAGTATTTTGGCGCAAGGTCCTGGATATTTATGCTACCAGCATTGATTATGACCCAAGTGCTGAAAGTTCGCAACTCTTTTTTAAAACGGTGCAAAATAAAATGAACTGGGCTGCCCACGGTCATACCGCTGCAGAATTAGTTTATAAAAGAATATCTGCCGAAAAACCTTTTTTAGGATTAACCAATTTCTCAGGCGACAAACCCAATAAAAGTGAAATCAGCGTTGCCAAAAATTATTTAAAGAAAGACGAATTGGAGGTGCTTAACCGAATGGTAACCGCTTATTTAGAAATTGCCGAATTGCAAGCGCTTAACCGCAAGCCGATGTATATGAAAGATTGGATTACGCGTCTGGATGACTTTTTAACGATGACCGGAAACGATATTTTAGAAAATGCAGAGAAGGTAAGTCGAGAGAAAATGCTCAAAAAGGCAGAACAGGAGTATGAAAAATACAAAGAGCAAACCCAAAACGACTTGTCTAAGGTAGAAAAGGATTTTATCAGGCAGATTGAGCAAACCGCTAAAACCTTGAAAAATAAGAAGAATGAAGAATAAGAATTACAAACCTGTCTGCGTGCAACGCACAGGCAGACGTTTAGGCGATTACATCAAAAAAGTAAATGTGCGGAATACGGATTCCATTACAGATAAGCTATTAGGAATTAATATTGATAATTATTTTATGCCCTCCGTTGCAAATACTATTGGTACAAATTTAAGTAGATATAAGTTAGTTTATAAAAATCAGTTTGCTTGTAATAGAATGCACGTAGGACGTGATTTAAGGATTCCAATTGCTATTTCTAAAAATAAAAAACCATTTATGGTCTCACCTGCATATGATGTTTTTGAAATAAGGAAAACTGATAAATTACTTCCTGATTATTTGATGATGTGGATGAAAAGACCAGAGTTTGATAGAGAATGTGCTTTTCACACTGATGCCGATGTTAGAGGAGGTCTATCTTGGGAAGATTTTTGCGATTTGACCCTCCCCATTCCCTCCATTAAAAAACAACGCGAAATTGTAGCGGATTATCAAGCCGTTGAAAACAAAATAAAAACCAACGAAGCGATTTGCGAAAAATTAGAAGAAACCGCACAGACGATTTATAGGAGGTGGTTTGAGGAGTTTGAGTTTCCCTGCCTTCCTTCGGACTATCGTCCTCACGGGCAGGTAAACCAAACTCTACCAATGGATGAATATATTGCTAAAATCGGAAGTGTTTGTACTTATAAAAGAGTTGGTGGTTTGCCCATTTCTGATGGGAGAACTTGGTTTGTTTATCTAATATTATGTGAGGATGATTCTATCTATAAAGGAATGACCAATGATTTATACCGTAGATTTTACGAACACTATATTGGTGAGGGAGCAGAATGGACAAAATTTCATAAACCGCTAAAAGTTATTCATTGGGAAAGCTTTAAAACTAAAAAAGAAGCCGCCAAACGAGAAAAAGATCTTAAAACTGGCTATGGCAGAACTTGGATTCAAAGACAAATAGAAAAAGCCGGCGGAATTGAAAATTTAAAAACCGGTTTACCTGCCCCGACAACGTCAACACCCAATACCAGTTTACCTACCCCGAAAACATCAGCATCCAATACCAGTTTACCTGCCACGACAACGTCAGCATCCAATACCAGTTTACCTGCCCCGACAACGCAGTTGAGGACGGCAGGGAAAATGGTTTGGAATGAGGAATTGGAGAAGGAAGTGCCGAAGGGGTGGGAGGTGAAGAAAATAAAAGATATTGCGGAAAATGTAGTTACAGGCAAAACACCATCAACCAAGAATAAATTAAATTTTGGCGATTTTATGCCCTTTATTACTATCCCAGATATGCATAATAAGGTTTTTATTATAGGAACAGAAAGATCTTTATCTAAAAAAGGTGTGAAAAGTCAAAAAAACAAGACGTTACCAACCAATACAATTTGTGTGAGTTGTATAGGTACTGCTGGGTTAGTTTCATTAACTTCTGTTCCAAGCCAAACAAATCAACAAATAAATAGTGTTATTCTTCACCAAGATAAAGTCTATTTTTATTTCCTCTCTTTAAAAAATATATCTAATAAAATTATCGAGTGGGGAACCCGCGGGTCTGTGGGAATCAATATGAATAAAACTCAATTTGAAAACATAGAATTAATTTGTCCTATCACAATCATCTTAAAAAACTTTGACAGTGAAGTTAATTCAATATTTACAAGTATAAAAAATATAATTATTGAAACCCAAAAACTTCATCATCTTCAATCGTTGTTGTTGGGGCGGATGACGAGGGAGGAAAAAAGAATTAACTATAAATAAATAAAAGATATGATTAAGAAAGAAACAGCTACTAAATATAACTTCCTTAAAAATGAACCTTTAGGAGAAGATCTTTTTGAGAATAAATCTCAGGACAAAACCGCAAATGTAATCAGTGAAAAAGTAATTAATGATCCAGAGTTTAAAATAATTGGGATTGATGGAGAATGGGGCTCTGGAAAAAGCAATTTGATTAGACTACTAGAAAATAAACTAAAAGAGTCACATGAGTTTTTTGTTTATGATGTTTGGGGGCATCAAGAAGATGAGCAAAGAAAGGCAATTTTAGTAGAACTAACTGACTTTATAAAAGATAAATCAGGTTTATTAAAGAAAGGAAACAAAAAGAATTGGGATGATAAACTAAAAGTTTTACTAGCTAAATCGAAAGAGACGACCACTATAAATCAACCCTATTTAAGTGTTGGTTTTATTTTTAGCTTATTGTCGATAGTATATGTGCCTACTGTGAATGTATTTAAGGATTCAATGGTAGATTTTCTCAATATTGACAGTTTCTTTGGGAAATTGATTTTAGTAACATTCCCTATTATTATTGTAATTGGCATTTACATTTATAACTTCTTTAAAAATTGGATTAAAAATGAGAAATTTTGGAAATCATTTAGACGATCAGCTGAGGATACTTTTCAAGTTTATACCAATAAACAAAAAGAAGAAACAAAAATTGAAACTATTTCTGAAAGTCAGCCTTCAGTTAGAGATTTTCAACGATGGATGAAAGACATTGACAATGATTTGCAGAAACCAATAGTAATTGTTTTTGACAATTTCGATAGGCTTCCTAAAAAGCATATTTTAAGTATTTGGTCTTCCATTCATATGTTTTTTGCCGAAGAATCATATAGCAAAATAAAAGTTATAATACCTTTCGATAGAGAACATGTCCAAAATGCATTTAAAGACTTAAATAGCGATGAAAATAAATTTGGAGATGATTATGTAAATAAAACATTTGATATTGTTTTTAGAATCACTTTACCAATTATGTCCAATTGGAAGAAATTCTTTGAAGAACAATGGCAAAAAGCTGTTGGCAAAGAAAACGAAGAGGAAATGAGATTAGTAATTCAGGTTTATGAATTCTTAAATCATAGAATAACACCAAGAGAAATCATTTCTTTTATAAATGAAATCCTTACGATTAAACTTTTGGATAATAATTTCAAAGAAAGATATATTGCAATTTTCGTTCTTAAAAAAAATGAAATATTAGAGAATCCACTAAAAGCGGTTACAGATTTCAAGGAAATATTAGGAGGTTTATTTCAAGTTTATTCAAATGATAAAAACTATGCAAAGCAATTAACTGCTATTATTTATCACATAGAAGTTGACCAAGCATTGGAGTTGATTTACACACAAGAATTAAAAGAATCAATGATAAAAAATGATGTAGAAAAATTCAATAAGATTTGCAATTCAGATTTTATTAACGCTATTTTTTACTCAACGATGTTAGAATTAGAATCTTTTGAAAATCCAATATTAACATTAGATTCTATTAATAAAGATGCGAGAGTTTCTTCACAAAACATCAATCAGACCTGGAATTTATTTTCAACTAAGGCCTTTGAGTCAAATGACACTATAAATAAATTGGAAATTGAAGATTGGCGCATCACTTTGATTAAGAACATTCCTAATGATAAATATTTAAAGAAGATTTTGGGTGATTATTTTAATTTGATTGATGACTCTAATATTGAACATTATATAGATGTAATCGATGATATTTCAATTGATTTAACGGAGGAAAGGGTTTTACGGAATTTAATTAAACGAGATATTTCTGCTACTAATTATATTAAATTGATTGAATACAGTGGAGAAGGTTTTTCAAAATTCAAATTGTCAACTGATTATAAATTGCTAGATGAATACCTCGGAGAATTAGATATAGATAAGATACTTGAGTTCGAAAAGACTAAATTTTTGCCGAAAGACTATGATTTCAAAAACTACAAAGATCTATTAAAAACAAATTTAAATTCTTTCGTTGATCGAAATGAAGTTCAATCAGCAGATAATATATTAATAAAGATTAAAGAAAGGTCTCAAAAAAATGGGGATTTGAAAGACTTATTAAAGGATTCTAGAATTTATAATCTATATCAAAATAAATCATCTTCAAAACTACCAATTATTAATGAGCTAATTGCAATGAGAATTGCTAAAGGGTCTAAATTTTCTTCTTCTTATGTAAGTCGATTTAATAGTATATTGAATACAGAAAACGATGAAAGAGCTGATGAAATTGCTAATACTATTCTAAATTATACTAATTATGAAGACCTACTCTTGTCTTCTAATGAATTTAAATCCAATCCTCTTTTTAAACAGATTATACAGAATATCTTTAATAAAAATATAGAAGAGCTAGGAGAAACTCCAGATTTATCCACCCTTCTTGAGAAATATTCTGAAATTAAAGACAATCTACAAATAGATAATCATTCTCTACTAAAAGAATTTAATAAGTGGAGTGTTGATAAAGAAAAATTGGATTTAGTCAAGTTAGATGAAGGTTTTATTAATGATTGCTTGAGCAATTCTGATTTGAGGCTTTCAAAAGATTTTTTAAAAACCTTTAATGATAATTTTAAAAACCTCGACGAAGAAAGTTATGAGGTAGTTTTTAATGAAGGAAAAGATGTTTATTTCAAATATTTTGAACACATTGAATCATCCAGTCTTACTCAAAAGTCTTTAGATGTATTTGAAAATAAATTGATTGAGAAATTAAGGTCTAATTCTAAAATAAACCCGAAGCGATGGAGTATTCTTCAAACTTATGATTCAAATAATTCAAATATTTCTGTTTTAAACACATTTAAAAACATCTTGGATGAGATATTAACAGCCAGAATCGTGTTAAATTCAGAAACTGCAAAAAATATTTTACCTTATTTAATTAAGTACGAATTGTTAGATGAAAAAGAGAGCTTATTTAGGTTGATAATTAA
>CAZKFN010000074.1:0-12666 GCA_964552035.1 uncultured Flavobacteriales bacterium | reverse complement strand
CTATTATTACTATCTAACTTACTACCTATCCCAGTTATCGTAGTATCTAAAGCAGCATATACTCTCGTCAAGGTATCATCTTCTGGGAGTTCATCTTGATTACCATTTGGATTATGAGTCCAAGCTTTAATAATATGATTTCCAGGTGATATATAATTATCTGTTCCAAAGCCATATTTTTGGGAGCTTTGTCCATATTCTAAAGGAGGGGTTAGATCGACTCTCCGTTCATCTATAATTCTTCCATCTATGCTCATTCCAATAGTTACAAAAGCAATACTATCTAATCCATTATTTTTAAACTTCATTTCTAAAGTATAATCTTTTGATATAGGAAGTTGCCTTTGATTATTATCGATGTATATATGGGTTGTAGTTGCAGACTTTTCAGGTGGACACTCCCAGTAAAAGATTTGAGCTGGTGTATCTGTTCCACCTCTTGCATTTTCAACAAATATAGTATCTTTCTCCCCATCGTAGGCATATAAGCTATAGCTCACTATGGTTGTATCATCATCACTTAAAGTAAACTGAACTCTAGAGTTTTTACGAATACAAACATCCACCCGATTAGTATCAAAAGGGCTAAATGCTCGATAATCATCCGTTACAAAATAACTTCTTCCATTATCAGAAGTGTAATCAAATCTCCATCTACTTGAATCAACAACTTGAGGACGTTTATAAGCTCCTGTTACCGCTTCTAAAACCATAGTACAACCATCTATATTTTCAACATACTTAGTCAAAGTATCGTTTAGGGGTTGTTGGTCTCCAGTCATTTTTGTAATTACTTGAATTTTATAATCCCCAAGTTTTCTCATATCAAATGAAACCGATGATTTAACAATTCCAGTATCTCTAGGTTCAATAGTTTTGTTAAATGTTTCTGTTTTCCTTTCTGTAGTTTGTGTTGGGATATGAGTTACAACAAATTCAGCATCAAAGCTATTAATTGTAGTTGTTCCTCTATTTTTAAATGCTACGTGGAACTTATCAGAAGAACTCATATAACACTTATTGTCAGGTTGGAAAATATATTGAGTTTCAATATCTGTAGTCTTCTCATCATAAACCAGGAAGTTGTCAATACTCATACCTGCATTAGAGTTAAAGTCATTTGCAACTTCAGAATAATCTTCACCAAAGAAGTTAAATCTAAAGAGAACATATGGTTCATTGGCAAAAATATTTGTTGGCAATCTCAATTCAGATTCTACCCAGTTATTCCAATTTCCTTCCATATATCGAGTTACATCTGCAAATACAGGCTGCCCTCCAAATCCGTCGGCAGCTAGATAAGAGTTATACCACTTTATTTTATCTGGATCATGTCCTGAAGGTACAGAGTCCCATGTTAATCCTTTATCTAAAGAGTACTCTATATAAACTCCTGCCTTAGTGGTATCAATTTGTCTATTGTTGAAAAATGACAAGAATGGATTTTGAGTATTAGAAAAATCAATAAAAGGAGTAATTAACTGAACTGTATTCCCGTCTCCTGTGTATGGTCCATCTAATATAATTCCCCATGAGTTATGTTGTATGTATGGTGAATTATCAGATTTACCTGAAAAGGCTGAATTAGTAAATCCATAATTGGGTGTTCCTAAAGCCCAATAGTTAGTTGCTGTGTCCGCATCAGCCAATGCAGTAAAGATAGTATCTCTGTCCCACTCATCAAAAGTCTCCATAAAATAGGTAGAACGATATGCAAGTCCACGCGCTCTTTGTTGAGTAGTATCATTTCTCCTAACTTGATCTACCTGAGCTTCAACCCATGCCTTTATGGTATATGAACCCAAGGGAACTGTATACGGAGAGTTTGGAACTGTAATCTCTCTATATTCTGATGCTGGAATTGACCCTGTCCAGGGTATATCCCTAACTTTTTGAACTGTGTCTTTAGTATCATTCATAATGATATCATAGTTCATTAAAAATGATGTAACTGGTGTAATCCCTTGGTTTTGCACGTTAACAATTACGTCCAATTGCTCACCTTCAGGAGCATAGGGTCCCGACACAACTCGCTCTGCAATTATATCATCTACAGGTGCAGGAGAAAGCTGGAATGAATCTAAAGCAATATCACTCAAATCGCTTAATCTACCTGGCCGAGCTCTAAAACGAACCTGAGTTACCGTGTTTTGATACTTAAAGGTAGTAAATTCATACGGCAACCATACATCACCCTTATTACCACCGATTGGAGGTAATACATTTAAATCATATTTCCCATCTGGATATCCCGTACTTGGTTTAACATCAAAAATATCTATCCATACCGTATCTTCTCCGACTGTATTTTGGTTTAAATAAAACCTTACTTTAGAATTCTGCATTTCTGATAAATCAAAACAAGGAGTTACTAAGAAGGCAGTACTATCGGGATAACCTGTTGCTTCTACATAGAGGTACTTACCTCCCCCAGGAATATCATCTGATGGCCCAGTTCCTCTCGTTGGTGTTGAACCTTGATTTACCCACCAATCATGGAAGTCTCCCTCAACGTTCAACCAATTATCTGCTAAGTTTCCAGAAGTATTAGACACCCATTCTTGTCCATTAAATGTCTGATAGTATGGAAATTGATAAACTGGCGTTGTATTGCACGACACAGGCAGGTCTGGTTTTACTAGAAAAGAAGACCAACCTTGGGGAGGATCAGATGTTTCGTTTTTACATGGACTATCATCAAAAGCTATCACTCTCCAATAAACAGAATCAAGAACTTGAATATTAGTAGCAGGAATTTGTCCATTAAAAAAACCAAAACCCATTGCGTCCATCCCAACGGTATCGTGTTGGATTTGAGTATAAGTCCCATTTATTTCCCTATGTACTCTATATTCTATAATTACAGTATCAATTCCCGACTGATCAGTAGCTCTTGCATTAAATAGGTATGGTCCTTCATTGTATACTCTACCCTCATATCTCGAAGGATAATTAGCTGGAGGATCATCTAATTCTAATTTAGGTGGAATTAATTCACAGTTAGATCCACGTACACAAAAATCATCAATCCAATATTGATGCATCCCAATTCTTCCCGTAACTGAAGCCGGATGGTCTAACAAAGCAATTCTAAATTTAATAGAGTCTGAAGGGCTATTCTGATCTACTAAGTCTGATAAATTAAAAGTCTCACTTGCCCATTCTGCATTGGAGTTACTCCACACGTAAGAATCGTTATCTATAGGTAGAAATTTCCATGCTATTGCTCTACTAATTTTCGAAAAAGACCCATTTGGTTTCATTGCCGACTGTCCGGTATAAGTACTAGGTCCGCATACCTGCCATTTTTGACCCCCATCAAATGATACCTCTAAAGTCATTTCATCAAATTGCTCTAAATAACAAATATGATGAAATTGAACACCAATATTTGTATAATTTAATGTTCCGTAAATCGTAGGAGATTCGAGATATGAGGTAGTCCTATGTCCTACTGTATCACTAGCTGAACCTGGATTAAGCCCTCTAAACACCTGAGAGTCTGCCCAAAATGTTGGTGCTGATACGGAAGGTGTTCCATAGGTGTACATTTTCCAATTACTCAATGTATCATTAAAATCCTCACAAAATAAATCAACAGTTTGCGCCTGAATTTTACTCATACCAAGCAAGGCTAATAGCAAAGTTAAGGTCGAAGAGAGTATTATCTTTTTCATAAATTGATGTTAAGTTTAGCTAAAACTATTAAAAGATGCTAATATAAATAGGATATTGTTATTATGCAATATTAATAATATTTTTCTTTATACTTTGACGTATGGGTAGGCAATAAGGTTGCATTTTATTTTACATTTTGAAAGCCTTACTTTTGTACTTTCAAGAAAGAAAATTACAACTTTAAATAAAAGATCATAAAATGAACATTAAAGCAAACGATCCAACTCTTAAAAGTTGGTTAGCAGTAGATGAAAATTCAGATTTTTCAATTCAAAATTTACCTTTTGGAATTATTCAAATACAGGACTCCTCTCCAAGAGTTGCAAGCAGAATTGGGAATTATGCCATAGACCTATTGGCAATGTATGAACTAGGATTGCTTGACAATTTGGGTTTTGAAAAATCAGATTTTGACCATAAGTGGCTTAATAAAATTATCAAAAAGGGAAAGAAAAAAACGAGGGAATTAAGAGATAGACTCTCAGAATTATTACGTACGGACAATAAAGAATTCCAAGAAAACAAGGAAATTCACAATCAAATCTTTCTTCCAATATCTACAGTTAAAAATCTCTTGCCTGTAAAAATTGGCGATTACACTGATTTTTATTCAAGTATAGAACATGCAACCAATGTGGGCACATTATTTAGGGATCCTAATAATGCACTTTTACCCAATTGGAAACATATTCCGGTGGGCTATCATGGAAGAGCTTCTTCTATTATTGTATCTGGACAAGATATATACAGACCTAAAGGCCAACAAAAACCTAAAAATGATGAGCCTCCTGTTTTTGGTGCTTCTAAGCGTTTAGATTTTGAATTAGAAGTAGCTTTTATCACCTATGACGGAAAGCCTCTTGGTGAAAATATAACTACTGCAGAAGCTGATGATTATATTTTTGGAATGGTGCTTTTTAACGATTGGTCTGCACGTGATATTCAAAAATGGGAATACGTTCCATTAGGTCCCTTTTTGGGGAAAAATTTTGCTTCTTCAATTTCTGCTTGGATTGTTACTCTTGATGCTTTAGAGCCTTTTAGAGTAAAAGGTCCAGAGCAAAGTAATCCCAAAGTGTTCCCCTATTTAGAATACGAGGGAAATAAAAACATTGACCTTAATTTAGAAGTATTAATCCAGCCAGAGGGGCAACAAGAAGCCAGTAGTATTTGTCAATCAAATTTTAAATACATGTATTGGAATCAACCCCAGCAATTGGCTCATCATACCATTAATGGATGTAACATTAACGCTGGAGATATATACGCTTCAGGCACCATTAGCGGACCAACAGAAAACTCGTATGGTTCTATGCTTGAGCTTTCTTGGAACGGAAGCAAGCCCGTTAAAATTAACGACAATGAAGAACGTATATTTATCGAAGACAACGACACGGTTATTATGCGTGGATATTGTAAAAAGGACAATGTAAGGGTAGGATTTGGTGAAGTAAAAGCTAAGGTATTACCAGCTAAATAGCCTTAATATTTTTATTTAATATATTTAATAAAAGCCCGACTGTTAGTAATAATCGGGCTTTTATTATAGTTATAAAAACTTCATTTAATCCTTTTCAACTATTACAAAAATTTCCTCATTGTCTTTTTTCATCAAATACTTTTCTCTTGCAAACTTCTCTAAGCTTTTGAGATTGCTCTGCAATTCATATAAGTCTTTATTGGTTTGCTTTATTTCTTCCTGATAAAATGTCTTTTCATCTTCTAAGGATTTTAATTCCATCCAATACTGAAATTTTGTAATTAAATTATTCTGGTCAAAAAAAGAAATCCAAAGAATAAAAATCAGTGCTGTTATTATATAACGATTTTTTAAAAAAGATGGTATTTTAACATTTAACTTCACCCTTACAAAATTCTATTAAAAAATTGAATAAACAACAGCCTATTGAAAAAGAATCAACAGGCTGCTGTTAGTTGATATATTAGATTAACCCAAAAAAGGATATCTATAATCTGTTGGAGGAACAAAAGTTTCTTTAATTGTTCTAGTAGATACCCAACGCATTAAATTTTGCATTGCTCCTGCCTTATCATTTGTTCCAGACTTTCTAGCTCCTCCAAAGGGTTGCTGTCCAACAACTGCCCCTGTAGGTTTATCATTAATGTAAAAATTCCCAGCAGCATTCACTAAAGCATCACAAATGTAGGTTATCATCGCACGGTCTTTAGCAAAAATCCCTCCAGTTAATGCATAACTATTATCATCTACTAATTTTAAGGTTTCTTCAAAATCTTTTTCATCGTAAACATAAATTGAAATAACAGGACCAAAAATCTCCTCACACATGGTTGTATATTTAGGATTTGTAGTTAAAATCACCGTTGGCTCAATAAAGTAACCTTCTGACTTATCATAATTCCCTCCTGCAACAATTTCTGCATCAGCATCCTTTTTAGCTTTTGCTATATAGTTAGAAATTTTATCAAAAGCTTTCTCATCAATAACAGCATTCACGAAATTTTCAAAATTTTCTGGAGAACCCATTTTTATAGACTTTACATCTTCCACTATTCTAGCTCGTACTTCAGGCCAAATGGACTTAGGAATATATGCCCTTGATGCTGCAGAGCACTTCTGCCCTTGAAATTCAAAAGCACCACGTGTAATTGCCGTTGCCACTTCAGCTGGGTTAGCAGACTCATGAGCAAACACAAAGTCCTTGCCGCCAGTTTCTCCAACAATTCTAGGATAAGATTTATATCTTTTTATATTGTTTCCAATCGTTGTCCATAAACTTTCAAAAACAGCTGTAGAACCTGTAAAATGAAGTCCTGCAAAATCAGGATGTGTGAAAATCTCTTCGCCTGCAGTAGGTCCGTCAACATAAATTAAATTAATAACTCCGGCAGGCAATCCAGCCTCACGAAGTACTTCCATGATTACCCAAGCTGAATATATTTGAGTATTTGCTGGCTTCCAAACAACAGTATTCCCCATCATAGCCGGACTTGCTGGGAGGTTTCCAGCAATGGCTGTAAAATTAAAGGGTGTGATAGCAAAAACGAATCCTTCTAGTGGGCGATACTCTAATCTGTTCCAAACTCCTGGAGAAGACTCTGGTTGTTCGGTATATATTTGACGCATATATTCTGCATTAAATCTAAAAAAATCAATGATTTCACAGGCTGAATCAATTTCCGCTTGAAAGGCATTTTTAGATTGTGCAAGCATTGTAGCGGCATTCATCTTTTGACGATAAGGACCAGCGATTAAATCTGCAGCTTTTAAAAACACAGATGCCCTTTGTTCCCATGGCAATTTACCCCATGCATCTCTCGCCTCTAATGCTGCATTAATCGCCTGTTTAGCATGAGAAGCATCTCCTTGATGAAAGTGACCTAGTAAATGTTTGTGATTATATGGAGGGTGTATACTTTTAGTATTATCTGTACGTACTTCTTCACCTCCAATAAACATAGGAATATCTTTTACCTCGGCTCTCATCGCAGCAACAGTTTTTTGAAGTTCAACTCTTTCTGCTGTTCCAGGTGCATAAGTTAATACCGGCTCATTGATTGGGCGAGGTGTTTTAAAAATAGCATTTGACATAATTTATCTTCTTTTAATTATTCTCAGATAACAATAAATCCTCTGTTTTTGTTTGGATTTATTTCCTTCTAAAATATTTTTTTTAATGTTGCACAAATTTAACTTTTCCCCTTGCCATAAGCAAACGAAAAACAGCATTTTATTCCTTAATTATAAAGCTATTAATTATGTATCTAGAAGCAAGTTTAAATCAATTCCACATTATGTTACTATTATAAAAGTATAGCTTTACAGTTTTAAAATGAAAAACAATTACAATTTTATAGCGCCTTATTACGATTTTTTTGCTCGTCTCGTTTTTGGTAAATCCATCCAATATTCTCAATTGGCATTTATTTCAAAAATTCCAGAGGGATCAAAGGTGTTATTTATTGGTGGGGGAAGTGGAAATACTTTAAAAAACATCCTTCAAAAAAAGCCCCAACTGCAAATCACTTATCTAGAAAAGTCTACAAAAATGCTTGAGTTGAGCAAAAAAAAAGTTGGCAAAGCTAAAAACATTACTTTTACTACTCAAGATTTAAAAGAAATTCCATTAGGAGAATTTGATGTTGTGCTTAGTTTTTTCTTCTTTGATATTTTTGACTTATCCACACAAGAGAAACTTTTTAAACAAGTTCATGAAAAACTAAAACCTCATGGGCTATGGTTTATCTCGGACTTTCAGCCTCCTAAAAAAGAAATTCATAAAGGAATAGAAAAGCTCATGTTTATTTTTTTGAAACTCACCACCTCAATAGCTTCCAACTGCATCAACGACTATCAAAAACCTTTTAATCGCTTTAACTATCAAAAGCTGTGCAGTAAAGAATTTTATGGAAAATTCATCTTTGCTTCCCTCTACAAAAAAGCAGCTCTATAAACCTTACATACTTCTTCTATACTGCCCTCCAACCTCAAAAAGTGCATCGGTAATTTGACCTAAAGAACAATGCTTAGTTGCCTCCATTAAAGCCTTGAAAATATTTTTATTTTCAACAGCTGTTTTCTGAATATTTTTTAAAGATTGAGCAGCTTCTTCTGCATAAGCTTGCTTTAAGTTTTCGACCATCTCAATTTGATATTCCTTTTCTTCCTGGGTTGCTCTAATTACTTCTCCAGGAGTTACTGTTGGAGATCCTTTGGAGCTCAAAAAAGTATTTACTCCAATAATAGGGTATTCACCGCTGTGTTTTAAGCGTTCATAATACAAGCTTTCTTCCTGTATCTTACTTCTTTGGTACATCGTCTCCATAGCGCCTAAAACCCCTCCTCTATCTGTGATTCTTTCAAACTCTAACAATACAGCTTCTTCTACTAAATCAGTTAACTCTTCAATGATGAAAGAACCTTGAATTGGGTTTTCATTTTTAGCCAAACCTAATTCTCTATTAATAATTAACTGAATGGCCATTGCCCTACGAACAGACTCTTCTGTTGGAGTGGTAATAGCTTCATCATAAGCATTGGTATGCAAAGAATTACAATTATCATAAATGGCATATAAAGCTTGCAAAGTTGTTCTAATGTCATTAAAATCAATCTCTTGTGCGTGCAATGAACGTCCGGAAGTTTGAATATGGTATTTCAACATTTGTGCTCTAGCATTAGCCCCATATTTTAGTTTTAATGCTTTAGACCAAATTTTTCTTGCTACACGCCCAATAACAGCATATTCAGGATCTACTCCATTAGAGAAAAAGAAAGACAAATTAGGACCAAATTCATTGATATCCATTCCACGGCTTAGGTAGTATTCTACATAAGTAAAGCCATTTGCTAAAGTAAATGCCAACTGTGTAATTGGATTTGCACCTGCTTCTGCAATATGATATCCAGAAATTGAAACGGAATAGAAGTTTCTCACAGCATTTTCTATAAAATACTGCTGAACATCCCCCATCATTCTCAAAGCAAACTCAGTAGAAAAAATGCAAGTATTCTGTGCTTGGTCTTCTTTTAAAATATCTGCTTGTACCGTTCCACGAACTACGGAAATGGTTTCTTTTTTAATCTTTTCATAAACAGCTTTATCTAAAATTTGATCACCCGTTACTCCTAAAAGCATGAGCCCCAATCCATCATTTCCTTCAGGTAATTCCCCCTGATATTTTGGACGAGGAACTCCTTTGGCTTTATAAATTGCTTCAATCTTAGCCTCCACTTCATTTTCTATTCCTTTCTCTTTAATATACAATTCACATTGCTGATCAATAGCAGCATTCATAAAGAAACCAAGCAGCATTGGTGCAGGGCCATTAATAGTCATAGATACCGAAGTCATAGGGTTGGCAAGATTAAAGCCAGAATACAACTTTTTTGCGTCATCTAAGCAACAAATGGATACTCCTGCATTGCCTATTTTACCATAGATATCAGGACGATAAGCAGGGTCATGGCCATAAAGAGTTACAGAATCAAATGCTGTTGATAAACGCTTTGCTGGCAAATCCATAGATACATAATGGAATCTACGATTAGTTCTTTCTGGTCCTCCTTCTCCGGCAAACATTCTAGTTGGGTCTTCACCTGTTCTTTTAAAAGGGAATAATCCTGCTGTATAAGGAAATTCACCCGGAACATTCTCCTGCAAGTTCCATTGTAATAAATCTCCCCAAGCTTTATATTTAGGTAAAGCAATCTTAGGTATTTTTGAATGTGCTAAAGACTCGGTATGTGTTTCTATATTAATTTCTCTTCCGCGAACCTCATAACTGTATATTTCCTTTTTATATTTCTCAGTTTTCTCAGGCCAGTCTTCAATTAACTTTAAGTTCTTAGGGTCTAATTCTAATTTTACCGTTTCAAAAGACTCTTGTAAACTCTTTAATAAACGGTCTTTATCTTCAACCTTCATTTCTTTTATTGTATCCATAGACTTTTGGATACTGTATAATTTTTGAGCAACTTCAGCTTGCTCTTCCGTCCATTTATCATAGGCGCGATTATTTTCTGCAATTTCAGCTAAATAGCGTACGCGTTTGGGGGGAATAATGTATATCTTTTCAGACATTTCGCCTGTAATCTCAAAAGTAGAGGTTAAATCAGCAGAAGTTTTTTTAACAATAACCCCCATTAGATACTTGTACAAACTATTTGTTCCCGGGTCATTAAATTGTGAAGCGATAGTTCCAAAAATTGGCAAGTCTTCTTCTTTGGCATCAAACAACAGGTGATTTCTTCTATACTGTTTTTTTACATCACGCAAAGCATCTAGGGCACCTCTCTTGTCAAACTTATTTACAGCGACAACATCAGCAAAATCTAACATGTCGATTTTTTCTAATTGAGATGCTGCACCATATTCAGGAGTCATCACATACAAGGAAACATCTGAATGATGTGTAATTTCAGTATCAGACTGACCAATGCCAGAGGTTTCTAGAATTACCAAATCAAATTCTGCGGCTTTTAAAATAGAAACTGCTTCGGTAACATTTTTGGAAACGGAAATATTCGCTTGTCTTGTGGCCAAAGAACGCATATAAACTTTATCGCTCCTCAAGGAGTTCATTCGGATACGGTCGCCCAGAAGAGCTCCTCCAGTCTTTCTTTTGGAAGGATCGACAGAAATAACCCCTAAAGTTTTATCTGGAAAATCGATTGTAAAACGACGAATTAATTCATCTACCAAAGAAGATTTCCCAGCTCCACCTGTACCAGTAATACCTAAAACAGGAGTTTTTACTTTTTCGGCCATTTTATGTACTTCATCAAGCTTAGACTTCGCTTCATTTGGAAAGTTCTCGGCTGCAGAAATCAATCTTGCGATAGCCTGATAATCCTTTTTCTTCAATCTTTTCACCTCATCGGTTAAGTCTCTTCCTGTAGGAAAATCACTATTTTCCACCAAGTCATTAATCATTCCTTGCAACCCCAAGGCTCTTCCATCATCTGGTGAGTATATTTTATTTATTCCATATTGATGTAGCTCTTCAATTTCTTCAGGAAGAATAACACCACCACCACCGCCAAAGATTTTAATTTGTGTTGCACCTTTCTCATTCAAGAGGTCTTTCATGTATTTAAAATACTCAATATGCCCTCCTTGATAAGAAGTCATTGCAATGGCATTAGCATCTTCTTGAATAGCAGTATCTACTACCTCTTGAACAGAACGGTCATGTCCGAGATGTATCACTTCTACTCCAGTAGATTGAATAATTCTACGCATCACATTAATAGATGCATCATGTCCATCAAAAAGAGAAGCTGCTGTTACTATTCTTACTTTATACTTTGGCTTATATGGTGTTATTTTATTCATTGCTATAGAATTTAAGAAGCGCAAAGTTACGATTTTCAACAAGGGAAGACAAAGAAATTTTAGCTTTGATTTTTAGCGATTTATTCACTTCTCATAGCTAAAATAAAAGACAGTTTAACATTAAGATTTCTATTGAAAAACAATCAATAGCTTAAATTATATTGTATTGAAATTTAGTAGGATGAATCCCTGCGATTATTCTCCTCTATTTAAATATTCCAATAATTGGCAATAATTCTCAAACTAGCTTTTATTCAATTTGTAATCTAATTGCTTGTTAAGCTTCTCAATTAAACCTTTTTTTAGCCAAAGAAAGCCTTGAGAATATGCTTAACAATAGCATTGGACCTAGCCTTAAGATTCTATAATTGAATCATTTATTTAAAATTTTATTCCTACTGCATTAGCTATAGGAATATTGATAAATATAATAATATTATTTTCTATAAGAACTGTAGTTAATAAACGCTTAGATTTATTCTTCCATAAAAAAAAGCAATGACCCCAACTTGGATCATTGCTTTTTTTATAAACTTATTTTTCTTTATCCGCTTAAAAGGTTAAAGATTTTTTTATTGTTTTTCCGTCTCTTATTACCTGAATTGTAGTTTTTTCTCCCGGCTCAAATTCCCCGAGTGCTTTCATATAATCGTCCATGCCGTCGATTACTAACTTTCCAATTTTAACCACAATGTCCCCTCTTTCCAATCCGGCATTAAAAGCAGGTCTATCTTCTGTAACTCCATCAATTTTCATTCCTTTGTCTTGGTACATATAGTCTGGCATAATTCCCAAAGTAACTTTAAAAGTTGCTCTTGTTTGAGTATTGTCTTTTGTTTTAGTGAACTCAATTTTTCCCGCTTCTTTAGAAGAATTTAAAAGGCTTTTTACCATATCGCCTACTAAAGCAATTCCCTCGTAATTAATTTTATCGGCATCATCAGAAGGTTTGTGATAATCTTCATGTTGACCGGTAAAAAAATGTAAAACCGGCAAATCTTCAAGATAAAAAGAAGTGTGATCTGAAGGTCCAACACCAGATTCTGATGTAACAAGGGTCAAGTCATTCGTATTTGCTTTTTGAATAGCTTCTTCCCAAAATGGAGAAGTTCCCACCCCATTAATTGCCAATCCTCTTGAAGTATCTAATCTACCTACCATATCAAAGTTA
>CAZKFN010000073.1:0-12808 GCA_964552035.1 uncultured Flavobacteriales bacterium | reverse complement strand
CTCCTTTTTTATGCTGATCCTCAAAAAAGATTCTAATTTTTTCCTTTTCATCATTCTTCTCCTCTAGTGCCAGTAAATATTCCTGATACATACTTGTATATTCATCGGCAAGTAAAAGATAATTCTCTGATGTGGTGCTATCCCTACTTCTAGGATTGGGGATATCATTGTGAAAGTATAAAGAAAGGGGTAGGTATTGATTTAATACATCCACATCGACTTTAATGTTTTTAATGGATTTTAGAAGCTCAGAGCTATCCTTATCTAAAGATTCTATCTGTGTTAAATCTTGATCTTTTTTGCCGAACTGAAGTTTAAAAATATCATTACAGCAATTTTTGTCTGAAACCACATTACCTTCTTTTCTATTGCTGCTAAATAAAGCTGAATCTTCATAAGTTTGAAAATAATAATCGTTGTAATAACTGTTGATAGGTTGTAAAAGATTTTCTATACTATCAAAAGAAGTAAAGCTTCCTTTTGCAGAAAAAATATCATATCCCCCAAACCCTTCATGCCAGTCCGAACTGAAATATAAAGTTTGAGTTTCTTTATCGTAAAAAGGAGTAATTTCATTTCCTAAGGTGTTAATCTTGCTTCCAAGATTGATAGGTTTTTTATATCCTGTAGAACTGTTTTCCGATACCCAAATATCAAAACCTCCTTGTCCACCTTCTCGATCCGATGCAAAATAAAGGAGTTCTTGGCGGTTGTGTGTGACAAAAAAAGGTTGAGTATTGTTGCTGTTTTCCTTGTTAATGTAATTGTTTAGTTTAACTGGGTTAACAATCTGGTTATTAATCAAATCTCCTTCCCAGATAGCACATTGTTTGTCAATTTGACATACTGAAAAATACACCTTGTTATCAATTCCAAAAGACAGATTAGCTAAATGTTTATCTTGGAAATAGGAAGTATCTTTTGAAGCAAATTTTAATTCTATTTTTTGTTTTTTATTATTTAAGTCTACCCAAAAAATTTTATTGTAAAGTTCTTGTTTCTTATCTTTTTCTTCTAGGTGATAATCTTCTTTTTCTAGGGTAGTAAAATAGATTTTATGGGCTTTAATGGTAGCAGCATAATCGGATGCTTTACTATTGATGTTTTTCCCAAAATTTAATATAGGATAATGTTCATCAACCTCTTTTTGGTTTCTTGCCCAATTGGCTGAGGAGATAGATTGTCTTATTCTTTGAAATTCATATCCTTTACTTTCTCTTCTATAGGGCCTTAAAGCATAGTTATAATATCTTATAGATTGCGGATATTTTCCTGTTCTTCTATAGCTTTCAGCTAAGATATAATTCAAATCTTCAAATGTGTTTCCTCCATTTAAAAGAGATGATTTAAGCAAATACCTATTGGCTTGCTTAAACTCATTGAGTTTATAGAGTGTTCTTCCATATTTATAAAGTACTTCTTTATGGTTAGAGTCTGTTTCCATTGCTTTTTGATAGACTTCTAAAGCGGGTTCGTATTTTCCCTTTTCAAAAAGTTTGTCTCCCGCTTCTATAATTTGCTTTGGGAGTTGTGCCTTAACCAAAGATGTAAACGTAAGGCCTAATACAAATAAAATATATTTTATAAGAAATCTGGACATTGTATATATCTTTTTATATCTGGTGCTTTAAAAACCCTAATTAAATAGGTCAAGGAAAGTTCTAGACCTCCTCTATGTCTCGAAGCAGGATTCAACCTTGAAGTATTGATATCATAACTTAAGCCAATATTCCAATTGTGATAATCAAAACCAATGCTAGTAATTAAGGCATCCTTATTTCTATACCAAAAGCCTAAATATAGATTTTCAGTTTTATAATTAGTAAAAAGTTTATACCTAAAGTTTGTACCTATTACAAGCTCTTGGTATTTCGCTTGAGAAGAATAAAGTAATGCAGGTAAAATGTCATATTGATCACCTAGTGCAAGATCTGCACGAGCATAAAGTGTATATCTCAAATCCAAAGGGACATTACTACCTTGGAAACTTTGATTGGGTCTTAAAAGATTAAAAACTCCTACACCAGCTTCCACAACTTTATCTCTATCAATTTGAAATTGTAGTGCTACACCAGCATTTAAAGCTGGATTAATGTATGAGTCTCTTTCAAAATCTTCTCCTGATTGGCTATTGGGGTCGTATTTTGTTCCATCAAACTGCTGATCAAAACTGAACTTGTTAAAATCAATTGACCTAGATAAAATTCCGGCTTGGATCCCTCCCTTAAGTGTGAATTCAGAATAATTGCCAAACTTTAAATGACTAGCAATACTTAGCATAGCTTGGGTAGTTGTGAGACCACCAATTCCTGCTTCATCATTAAAAAGCAATATACCAAGGTGTAAATTATCCAAAGAATTAATCATTCCTTTAGCATCTGCTGCAAAAGCGAAAGTCTTATAGGGTTCAGAAATCGAGGACCATTGGTTTCGATAGTTGGCATTTAAACGATAATTGGCATTAAAACTACCTGTAAGTGCAGGATTTAAAGCAAGATATGATTTTCCAAATTGGGAAAAGTGCATGTCTTGAGCAAAGCTGCTTAGGGTTAAAGCTGCAAATAATAGAAAAGAAATTATTTGCCTCATCGGATTAATGTTAGGTTGCCTTTAGTGTAAAACTCTTGTTGGTCTACACATTTTACTTTGAGTTGGTAGACATAAACAGCCGGCTCTGCACTTTTTCCTTTGTAGCTTCCATCCCAACCTTTGTTAATATCATTAGTTTTAAAAACCAATTCCCCCCAACGATTGTATATCTCAAACTCTAATTGCTGTATATTCCTACCGCGTACATAAAGAACATCATTCTTACCGTCTTTGTTGGGTGTAAAAGCAGAAGGAATAAATATTTCAGGTTCTTCACAAACAATTTCATAAACCTTTATCAACTTACTTACCTCCACCACGCAATTGGTATTCATATCAAAAATAATTAAGGTGATTAGGGTGGTTTCAGTAATTGTCATAATGGGTTCAGGACTTGCTGGATTATCCATTAACTCAGCCGGCTCCCAACGATAAATCAGGTTACTTCCTTGTCGGTTGCTTTTCAATTGTATTTTTTCTCCACTATAAGCTGAGTCGGGAGCAATAATTTCAGCGGTAGTAAATGCGGGTATAGATACATCTATTGTTGTAGAGTCTATGGTTTTACAACCTATTGCGTTGGTGACTTCTACAAATAATTTCATTCCATCTCTTGGAGCCAATTTAACTTTATTGGTATTCTGACCACTAATAATACTGTCGTTTGGACTCCAAAAGAAGTTTAGAGAAGTAGTATTGCTCAATACTTTTGCTTCTATTTCTAGCGTATCTTCTATACAAATCATTTCATAAGGCGAAAGCTCAATTAATAGTTCTTCAGCTGTAATTTGAATGGAGGTGTCATGATAACAAAATTCATTACTAGCTCTTAAATAATAAGTTGTAACACCTGCACTTGGCAATACCTTTATACTGCTATCTGCGGGGAGGTTTAAAGGATTATTAAAGTTGGGAGTAGTGTCCCATATAAAAATGGTGGCAGTGCCAAAGGAATTGGCTCTTAGCGTGATGCTATCGCCCAAACATATTGTGGTGTCTTTAATAGTTTCTAACTCAATACTTTTAAATACGTGAATTACTTTTCTTAAGGTATCTTTTAAATCACACTTACTGTTGCTTCCGATTAATTCTATGGTATAAGTACCCTCGTCTAAGTAGGTTACCTTTGGAGTAGAATCTGTAGTGGTTGAATTTCCATTCCCAAAATTAATTCTAAAAGAATCCGTGCCAATTATTATAGGTGAAAGTTGAAAGGTAATGGGAGCACAAACACTATCTGGGATAGAAGCTAAGTCTAATTCATAATAGAAATACTCCGTTTCAATACTGTCGATAAGTTCACAGGTTTTGTCGCTTATTTTGATGTAGAATTTATAATTTCCAGGTTGACGGATAATAAAGCTGCTATCTCTAGGCGAGGAGTTTAAAGTATCTGAAAAATCCCTTTGGCTGCTCCAGTGAAATTCATGTGCTGTACCTAAAGAAGAAGCTTTGACAATAAAATCTCCATTGCCACAAAATAAAGTATCTGAAAAAGAATCTAATCTTAAGTCGTTTTTTTGTACGACTATCTTTTTTCTAATTGTATCCATATTTGGACATTGTGTGTTGTTAAATGTAAAAATAAGGTCGTATTCTCCAGTACTGTTATAAAGATGCTGAATAATAGTGTCTGTGGTATTGATTTGTCCATCTCCAAAATCCCACTTAAAGGCATCAATATTAATCAGTTGTGCGCTAAGTAAAACAGGACTATTTTCACAAATGGTGTCTTTGATGTTGATTTTTGCATAAGCGCTTGCGTTATATATTGTAATGGAGTCTAGTGCTCCACAATCATTTATAGAGGGATTATAGGCTTTTACATAAAAAGTATTACTTCCCGATTTAAGATTAAAGAAGTGGGTACTGTCCGTAGTTTGAATACTGTCTTGAAAATTAGGATGATTAGACCAAGTAAAGTGGGTAGCTGCCCCCTTGTGAAAAGCGGTAATTTTTACCGAATCAGTATTACAAATAAGGCTATCTTGAGTATTTAAATTCAAGTCAATATTATTGGGTCTAATGGTAATTGTTTTGGTTTCGAAATTTCCTAGAATACATAAGGTATCTTGTACGGTTTGTTTAATTGTGTAGTTTCCTGGAGAGGTAAAATAGATAATTGTATCCTTGAAATTAGAGATTACTTGATTTCCATAAAAGTCCCAACTAACGATATCACCTCTATGGCTAGAATTGGTGATGGTAACAGCGATGGTGTCTCCACTTTTTAAACAGAAGTCATTTCTTGAAACGCCGAAGTCAGCAACAGGGGCAACTTCAAAGTCGTATTTAAATAATGCGCTGTTGCAGCCGTATTGACCGGTTATACCTTTTGATCTAGCATAAGCGTTAGGGGTAGTAGGAAAATCATTATTGGTAACAGAAGATGTACCACAAGAGGCGCAAACCGATTGGTAGATGACTCCATTTTTATCAAATCTACTTGTTCCACCATCTACATGGTCAAAGCTATATGCTCCTCCTAAATAAGAAGCAAAAATTAAACTATCAGCAGTGTTGTTAATGGCATAAAGATAGAAATCATTATTGTCAGTAGTTGCTTGAAATGCATCTTTAAGCGGCATGGCACTGGGGAGAGTTTTAGGTCCTTCTCCAGTTCTTGCATCTCTCCATACAGAGCCTCCCCAGCCTGAAATGTAGATGTTTAAACACCGGTCAACTAAGAAGGCGGTAGGAGAGAGGTTGACAATTACATTGCTGCTGTTGTAAAGGGTATCTCCAAAAACATGAGACATTTCAAGAGAATCCATTTGAGGGTCTAATTTGACTATGAATTGAGCAGAGTTGGGATTAGAAATGCTGGAGTTTTTAATTGGGAAATCCTCTGAATTTGTGATTCCAAAACCGTAGATGTATCCATAACGATCATATTCTATATAGTAAATTTGATCATATTTTGAAGTACCTATGAAAGTGCTTTTTTCTATGGTTTGACCATCAGCAGAAATTATGGATATAAAGCCATCTGCTCTTCCCCCAGCACTTGAGCTTAAATAGGCACCAGGGGTTACAGGAAAATCATTAAAACTTCGAGTGCCACCACCAATTAATATTCTATTATTGTCAATTACTTTTATGGAATAAATAGCATCATCTTCGCTTCCTCCAACATATCTCGACCAATAAAGTTGACTTAAATCAGAATTGAACTTAGCTACAATCCCATCTTGCTCACCAGCTAAAGAGTTTAAGGTGCTGTCTATTTGAGTAGATCGCGTAGAACTTCCTATGTAAATGTTGTCGTTGCTATCAACAACAACTTCCCCGCGAGCATAATCGCCATGATTATAAATTAACCTACTGTTTTGACTTTGAGGATTTAGAGCATCATAATTTATTCCATCGTTTTTTTCTCCACCAAAAAAAGTTGAGCCTAGGAGGTTTTTTCCATCTTTGCTGAGTTTGGTAATGGCTATGTCGGTTCCTGTGCTGAAATTTTGGTTGTGAATAGATAAGTTAAGAGGGTCAGAAAGATGTTTGTTGGAATTAAAAGCATTGGAAGAGATTGGAAAGTTGGCAGAACTTGTATAGGAAAGGACAATCAAATTATCTCGGCTGTCAACAACTAAACTGCTGGTAACATCTGCACTATTTCCACCTAAATAGGTAGAGTAGAGCAGTTGACTTCCATCGGATGAGTTAAACTTACTGATAACAATATCCGTACTTCCTCCTTGAAAACTACTTTGGAAAAATCCTGTAGAATTAGTGTACGTTCTACCATCAGAGAAAATTACACCCCCAACATAACCATTGCCCTCACTGTCAAAAGTAGAAGTCATTCCAAAGTTTGTGCTTGGTGAGCCGGAATAAGTGCTAAAAATAAGTTTAGGATCTATAATAAGGGTTTTACTTTCATCGTATCCTTTAGGAAACTGAAAAGAGACTACTCCATTTTCATTGATGTAAAATTGACATTTTACCTCTACTGCCTTACCTTCAATAATCTGGTAAGCATAGGGCTTTTCTTCAATTAACTTCCCAAGTTCGTGGGTGATAACTAAGCGATTGTTCCTGATTTTAGGTTGATCTACTCCTTCATATTGCATTTGTATAATTGATGGTTCCTTGCCTGGAGCTACCATAAAATCATACTTCATGTTTTCCCCATTATAATATACCTTAAGGTCAATACCATCATAAATTTCTTTATAATTCACAGTCTCATAGGCATAAACTTTACTTTTCCATAAAGAAGGGTCATTGCCTAAAAAGAAATTGTAGTAGGTTTGGGATTGGTTTTCTCCTTTTAATTTCTGTTCCATACTGGTATTTAGAAATCTTGCCTTAAAGGAATGTGTTCCTGTTTTTTTGGGTTCAATAATTTTACCTGCATGGGAATACCTATGTTGGGACACTTGATAATGAAAAGCATCCTTTTCTAAAAAAATAACTGTAGAATTTAATTCAGCTTGAAAAAAGACATTCTCATGCCACTGGCCTTTATTTTCAATAAAGGGATAGCCCGTGTTATTGACTGTTTTATCATGAGAATATCCCAGTAAATAAGCGAAAAGTAGAAGTGTTGAAAATAGAAAACCTTTTCGTCTCAAAGCATTCTGTTTATTGTAAAGATAATTAAACTTCATTGCTTATAGAAATTATAAATAATATTTAAATTTTAGCTTCAACTTTTTTTAAGTTGACCTTAGGCTTATTTTTACACTTTCTAATATTTTTTTTATGATTGTAATTGCTGATAGCGGTTCTACCAAAACAGACTGGAGAATAATTTATGGACCTGGTCGAATAGAACAGGTAGAAGGCTTGGGTTTGAATCCTAACTTTCATACCCCGAAAAATTTTTTACAAACCATAATAGATACCTTGTCAAAATATGAAGGAGTTGAAGAAGCAAAGCATATTTATTTTTATGGCGCAGGTTGTTTTACTGTGGATAAAAACACTATGGTTAAAAACTCTTTGGCGGAATTTTTTAAAGTTGGAAAAATTCAGGTTTATCATGATTTATTGGGAGCGGCAAGAGCAGCCTGCCTTAAAAAAGAAGGAATTACAGCTATCTTAGGTACGGGCAGTAATAGTTGTAGCTTTAACGGCAAAGAAATTATACAAAATTTTCCCTCAGGGGGATTTATTATTGGAGATGAAGGTGGGGGAGTAAATATAGGTAGAAGGGTTTTAAAATCCTTCATTGAAGGATATATGCCGAATGAATTAAGGGAGCGTTTTGAATTTCAATACAGATTGAGCATTGACGATATTTTGAGGAATCTTTATGAAAATAAATACCCCAATCGATTTATGGCTAGTTTTAGTCACTTTGCTCATAGGCACAAAGAAAATCCTTTTATGGCTCAACAAATAATTCAGGAGTTTGAATCTTTTTTTGATCATCAAATTTTGCGCTTTAGTCAAGCCAAAGAATGGCCTTTAAATGCGGTTGGATCAATTGCTTATTACTATCATGAATACCTTGAAGTAGTTGCTGAAAGCAGGGGTGTGAAGATTGGAAATATAATTGAAAAGCCAATTGCAGCTTTAAGTTTATATCACGTTCATGAATTAGCCGAGCAATAGAAAGATAGTAGGTCGTTTATGAAGTTTAGGTTGAGGGTCGGATTTCCATTCTTTAATGGTTTTGCTTTTTATGTATTCAGTTGGAAGGGTTATATCTGTAGCTATAGAGAGTTTTGTTTTTAGGGATAAATGCTTTAGGATATCGTTAAATAAAGCTTCATTTCTATAAGGAGTTTCCATAAAAATTTGAGTCTGCTTGTTTTTCGCACTTTGCAGTTCAATTTGCTGAAGTTTTTTGATACGCTTTTCCACTTCTCTTGGTAAATATCCATGAAAAGTAAAGGATTGACCATTAAAACCACTAGCTATAAGTGCCAATAAAATTGAGGAAGGACCTACTAAAGGTTCTACTGCTATGTTATTTCTATGTGCTGCAGCTACAATCTTTGCACCTGGGTCGGCTATACCGGGGCAACCGGCATCAGAAATAATCCCCAAAGCATTTCCGGCTTTTAAAATAGCAATGATTTTATCGAGTTGTTCTAAATTACTTTTGTTATTGAATTCAATAAATACGCTTTCATTTATTTTGTGTTTTAATCCACAGCGAATTAAAAAGCGTCTGCTATCTTTTAAGTGTTCCACAGCAAAATAGTGGAGTTGTTTGATAACGTCTATATTATAGGAGGGGATAGAAGCAGCAATATTGGTTTCTTCACCTAAAGTATTGGGAATTAAATAAACCTTAGAGTTCCCCATTTTTAATTTTTTGGATGAGAATATCGCAAGCTTCATCTAAAAGTCCATAGACATTTTCAAACCCATCCTCAGCTCCATAATAGGGGTCGGGAACAGACATATTAGAGTTTGGATGACTCAAATTTAGAATCATTTTTACTTTCTCCTTTTTATCTGAATCATCGGTAAGAGCTATGGTATTTTGATAATTGGATGCATCCATAACAAAAATATGGTCAAATTCATCAAAGTCTTCAGCAACTAATTGTCTGCCTTTATACGAGCTAATGTCAATTCCATATTCAGCATTTTTCTTAATTGCTCTGGAGTCGGGGGCTTCATTGATATGATAATTTGAAGTTCCGGCAGAATCAACAAAGACATCTAATCCCATTTTTTTAATCTTTTGTTTAGCTATTCCTTCAGCCATTGGAGAACGACAGATGTTTCCTAGGCAAACCATAAGAATTTTCATTTTTTGGTATTTATTAAAGAAGGAAGCGAAATGCTTCCTTTTTAAAACTATTGAATACTTATTTTCTTCTCCAAATCATTTACATATCCTCTAAATCGTTTATCGGTTTCAATTAGATTGTTAACAGTCTTACAAGCGTGTAAAACTGTGGCATGGTCCTTATTTCCACAATGTAAACCAATATTTGCTAAGCTTGATTTGGTCATTTTTTTAGCAAAGTACATGGCGATTTGCCTTGCTTGAACAATTTCTCTTTTTCTAGTTTTTGACTTGAGTAATTCTATAGGCATATCAAAATAATCACAAACTACTTTTTGAATGTATTCTATAGAAACTTCTCTGGCTGTATTTTTAACAAACTTATCAATCATCTGTTTTGCCAGGTCAAGTGTAACAGCCTTTTTGTTTAAAGAAGATTGAGCTAAAAGAGAAATTAAGGCTCCCTCCAGTTCACGTACGTTTGTTGTGATACTATATGCAAGATATTCAACAACTTCTTTAGGTAGTTCAAGTCCTTCGTTATACATTTTAGTTTTAAGAATGGCAATTCTTGTCTCTAGGCTAGGATATTGTAAATCTGCAGATAATCCCCACTTAAATCTAGAAAGTAAACGTTGTTCCATTCCCTGTATTTCAACGGGGGCTTTATCAGCAGTTAAAATTAATTGCTTTCCGGTTTGATGTAGGTGATTAAAAATGGTGAAAAATACATCTTGTGTTTTTTCTTTGCCACTAAAGAACTGGACATCATCTATTATAAGAACATCTATCATTTGATAGAAATGTATAAAATCATTTTGATTGTTATTTCTTACAGCATCAATAAATTGGTGGGTGAACTTTTCAGACGATACATATAATACCGTTTTATTAGGATGTCTATTCTTAATTTCTATACCAATCGCATGAACTAGATGGGTTTTTCCTAATCCAACGCCACCGTAGATTAAAATGGGATTAAAGGCAGTACCACCGGGTTTTTTTGCAACGGCATATCCTGCTGAACGAGCCAGACGGTTGCAATCTCCTTCTATAAAGTTATCAAAAGAGTAGTTGGGATTAAGTTGAGATTCTATTTTAACCTTCTTTAACCCAGGAATAATGAAAGGGTTTTTAATCCCCTTTTCTCTATTGATGTCTATTGGCATTGATACGGGATCATTCCTCAGTGCTTCTCTGTTGGATGTAGGTATTTTGACTGTATATGGTTTGGGATTATGAAGAGTATTTTCCATTACAATACTATACTCTAATTTACCTTCTGTGCCTAACTCCTTTTTTATTGTTTTTCTTAACAAGGATATATAATGTTCTTCAAGCCATTCATAAAAGAATTGACTTGGTACTTGAATCGTTAAAACATTATCCTTCGTAAGTTTAATAGGAATAATAGGCTCGAACCATGTTTTGTAGCTTTGGAGGCTTACATTATCTTTAATAATTGATAAACAATTTTCCCAAACTTGGTTGAAGTCTTTACTCATTTTTGTGGCTTAATTTTAGTTAATTCGTTTTGCGTTAATATACTTAAAAAAACATGCTAAAACAAAATAATAATCAACAATTTATTGGAAAAAACCTACTCCCTAAATAATTTGTTGTACTTTACATAAATTGCTAATTATTAGTATGTTGAGAAAGTGATTTTATCCTCAATAGCATACAGCAAATATTTGAATAAAAAAGTGAAATAAAAAACATTTTAGCTATTGATTTATAAAAATAATAGGAGTATATAGGCCTAAAATATTTTTTAAAAATAGCTCAAATTATAGTCTTAAAACACAACTTTTTTTCTTATATTACCAATTCAAATCTATAGGGTAAAAGTGCATCTTCCTCTGCATAATCTATCCCAATTCTTTCACTTATTTTTATTGTCGATTCTTTAAGGATAATATTTGTTTCTTCCATCCATATTTTATCTCCTAAAAGTGAAACTCTATCTTCTTGAGTTGTAATTCCTAGAGCTTGGCTTACTTTTCCTGGCCCAATACATAAATCGGGACTATCTTTTTTCTTTTTCCTTCGTTCTAATACTTTAGGAAGACCTTGGTCTATTTTGATTCCACGTATAAGTGCAGCTTCAGGGATTTCTCTATTATTAGCTACAACATTAAATAAATAATGAATTCCATAACAAAGATAGACATAAGCTACTCCTCCCTCTAAGTACATACTTTCAGTTCTTTTTGTTCTTCGATTACCATAGGCATGAGAAGCTTTGTCATTAACTCCGGCATAGGCTTCCGTCTCGGTTATAATGCCGCTAACTAAGTTGCCATCAATGAAACTGCACAAACGTTTACCAAGTAATTGCTTACTTAGGGAGACAACATCTTGGAGATAAAACTCTTTTTTTAGTTTCATGCCCTAAAGTTATTCATTGTTTTGAAATTCTTAAGTCTAATCAATACTTAATCTAAAATAAAAAAAGCCTAAACAAAATTGCTTAGGCTTTTAATATTTTTTTGAAGACTTTAAAATTTCTCCATTTCTGAAAAGAAAAAATTTCCTTCTATTGCTGCATTTTCATCACTATCTGAGCCATGAATAGCATTTGCAGAAATAGAGGATGCATAGAGTTTTCTAATAGTACCTTCCTCTGCTTCTTCTGGATTGGTTGCACCAATTAGTTTTCTAAAATCTGCTACAGCATTGTCTTTTTCTAAAATAGCCGCAACAATTGGTCCACCAGCCATATATTCTACTAATTCACCATAAAAAGGACGTTCTTGGTGCACCTCATAAAATACCCCTGCTTTTTCTTTACTTAATCTAGTGTATTTCATGGCTACAATCCTAAATCCTGCAGCATTAATTTTTTCTAAAATAGCTCCGATATAGTTTTTTTCAACAGCATCGGGTTTAATCATTGTAAATGTTCTGTTTCCTGACATATTGTATCTTTTTTTATGGTGTGCAAAAATAAGGATTCGAAACTATATTTTAAACCTTATTTCTTTTCTTATTTTCTGTTTAAACAAAATTGATTTTTAGACCTTATATAGTAGAAAGATAATCGCTTTTAAATAATATGCTAAAATTTAAAAAGATGGAAAATAAAAAAACATTAGTCTTAGGTGCTACAACGAATCCTGAACGTTATGCCTATAAGGCAGTACATCGCCTTTTGGAAAGTGGGCATACGGTTGTACCCGTTGGTATTAAAAAAGGTAAAGTGGGAGGAGTTGAAATTGTAAATAACAAAAATATCTTTAAAGACATTCATACCATTACCTTATATATTGGGACTAAAATTCAAAAAGAATATTATGAATACATTATTAATACCCGGCCTAAAAGAGTTATTTTTAATCCTGGAACTGAAAATGAAGAACTTTATCAATTACTGGATAAGAATGGAATAGAAAAAGAAGTAGCTTGTACTTTAGTACTACTTTCTATCGATAATTATTAGAATTTAGGTTTGTAGAACGCCTACATTATATGCTTTTTCTATGGGTGCATTGTTTGCTGCTTCTATACCCATGGAAATCCATT
>CAZKFN010000072.1:0-13049 GCA_964552035.1 uncultured Flavobacteriales bacterium | reverse complement strand
TTAACCATGCAGGATATAGGACCCTGAGTGTTTTTGGGGTTGAGAAATAATAGGTGTTGTTTTAATGTTTTTATTTTTATCGTGTTGAAGTTATTAAAAACAACTAATTCCCCAAAAAAGTACCGAAGGGTCTTGTGTAAAACATTATTTTTTCTTTCTAAAAATCTTTTTTGACAATTTTGGAAGTTTATCAAATTCTCCATTAATTAATGCTTCTTTTTTTGCTCTACTCCATCTTTGAATTTGTTTTTCCCTGTAAAATGCATCAGCGATGTTAGTATAATATTCGTAATATAATAATTCAACTGGAGGATATTTCCTAGTGTGATTTGCGCCCTCGCCATTTTGATGTTCTGCATAACGCTTTTCTATGTTTTTTGTACTACCAACATAAAAGGAGTTATTAGAACAAAGTAAAATATATACGTATCCTGCCATGATTTAAAGTTAATAAAATTAATGGTTTTGGGATTTATTACAATCCCGGGGCTTCGGTACAATTTTAACTTCGTTAAAATCACTCAGCCACCTCTATGTTGATACAACATTTAGCAGCTTCTATTTCGCTACAAGTACTTCAACCTTCAAAGGTCATCCCACGCAACGGATATTTGTTTTAAAAAGAATAGTAGAATTTACAAATATCTAAAAAAGCGTGGGCAGGAAAAAACAGCGAGCGGGTGTTGGGGTGAATTTGTGGCTAAAATAAATATCAATCGTCCTTGAATTGATTTATTCCGCTTAAGCGGAATAAGGATGCGATAGCAGCCTTTAGCCACAAAGAGCGGGGAGAAGCATTGTTTTTTCTTGATTTTTTGGCTCTTTTTAATCAAGAAAAAAGAGCAGAATAGAAATCACTCAGCCACCTCCATGTTGATACAACTTTTATTGCATTAAAATTATACAGCCACCTTTCATTTAATTATGAATTATGAATTGTGAATTATGAATTGTGAGTTGTGAATTTTTTAAACCTTGTAGGATATAGGACCCTGAGTGTTTTTGGGGTTAAAAAATAATAGGTGTTGTTTTAATGTTTTTATTTTAACTCTTTTGTAATTATTCAAACAACCAATTCCCCAAAAATGTATCGGGCTTCGATACAATTTTAACTTCGTTAAAATCACTCAGCCACCTTCATGTTGATACAATTTTAGCTGCACTAAAATCACTCAGCCACCTCTATGTTGATACAATTTTTATTGCATTAAAATCACTCAACCACCTCAGAATAACATGAACTAACCACTAATCACTAACCACTAACCACTAACCACTAACAACTAACCACTAACAACTAACAACTAATCACTAACAACTAACATTCAAAAACTCCACTAATTTCCTTACCGCTTCTCCCCGATGACTAATGCGGTTCTTTTCTTTTAATTCCATTTCAGCAAAGGTTAGCTCATATCCTTGCGCTTTAAAAATAGGATCATATCCAAAACCTGCTTCTCCTCGGGCTTCTAAGGTAATCTCCCCCTTGCAAATGCCTTCAAATTGATATTCAAAACCTTGGTAAATCAAAGCAATAACCGTCCTAAATTGTGCTTTTCGATTTTTTTTGCTTCCCAATAAGTCCAACACTTTTTGCATGTTTTCTTTTGCATCCCTACTTCCTGAAAAATAAGCAGAATGAACCCCAGGTGCACCATCTAAACTTTCAACTTCTAGACCCGTATCATCGGCAAAGCAATTTTTAGAAAAACGCTGATGAATAAACCTCGCTTTTTGCCAGGCATTACCCTCCAAAGTAGCTTGTGTTTCTTCTAATTCCACAGTATAGGCTAAATCCTTTAAACTTAACAAGCGTATTTCTCCCGTTAATTGTCTTTGAATTTCCTCTAATTTATGGGAATTCTGTGTAGCAAAAACCAATTCTTTCATCCTTTTTTATTGCTTTACAATTGTTCCCGTTTGTTTTTGATCATAATATTGGAAAACATAATGATAAATCCCAGCTCTTAAATTACGGGTAGGCAATACCGCTCTATAATACCCTTCTTCTTGTTGATTTTGTTCCGTTTGATAAACCAATCTACCCATTTGATCATAGAGCTTAAGCGAAATATCTCCATCTACCGGCAAAATATATTCCATATTAATGTTATCCAAAGTGGGATTTGGATAGAGGTTTAAAAACAAATCTTTTTGGCTTTTTATAGGCTGACAATCCCTATTGTTGAAAAGCACATCATCCAGGGTGTCGTTAACGGAAACAATTCGAACACAAACAAAATTCATATCCTTATCCAATTGTATGCTAGAATTTAGCTCAAAACCTTGGGACTGTGCCTTAAAAATACCCGGTTCTAAAGTTTCTATAAAAGACACCCCATTGTTGACGTTCGTAGCTACTTCCAAATTTTCAATCTTATTGTTCCCGGTATTTTCTATGACCAACTGTATTTTCATTTGCCCATCTTTTTCCTGAAGGATAAAACGCTGTAAATTGGCATCTAAGAAATAAGGCAATAAACGAAGAGTTTTTTCTAAGGTGTCCTTACATCCTTCTTTTGATGTGGTGATTAAATTGAGAAGGTAATCCCCTTTTTGAGTAAAAATAAAGGAAGGGATTTCTGCCTTAGAACTATCTGCTCCATTACCTAAACTCCAGCTATAATGCTCTGCCAGCTTAGAGTTGTTTTCCAATTCTAAACGATAAGGCACTCCGCTCCCATTTCCAAGAATGGTAAAATCTGCCTCTGGTTTTGGATTGATTCGAACGGCAGTTCTCAAAGTATCCACACATTGGTGAATGTCTTTTATAGCCATGCTCATAGCGTAAAAATTGGGTTTATTTCTATTAAAAACCGGATTAGTTTGATTGGAAATTTCCGTTCCGTCAAACAAATACTCCCATTCTATAATAGGATAATCCACATTAGAGACATCTTCAACAGCAATAGCCTCTCCTTGACAAAAAACTTTAGGCTCAAAATCAGCTAAGGGGGGTTCAAAAATCTCCACCTCTTCTTTAATTTTAGAAATGCAAAGTGAATCTGAAATAACCCTTAAGGAAAACTCATGTTTACCCGGATCAAGAAAGAGCACTTTAGCATGTTCAGAAGTAATCCTTTGATTATTAACCTCCCATAAATATTCTTTAATACCACCTTTGGCTATAACGGTTTGATTGAGAAATCCAGTGGAATCTCCAAAGCAAAGTCCTTGTATAGCATAATCAATATGAGGAGTTGCCTCAATGCTGATGTTTTTATTTAGGGTATCCTTACAACCAAAATTAGTAGTGGTAATCAAGCTTACTGTATATGTACCAAGTGTATCATAGGCATGAAAAGGATTTCTTCTATTGGAAGAATTATCTTGAGAAGCAGGATCTCCAAAATTCCACAAATGGCCGATAATATTTCCGCTTTCTGAAGTGGATTGGTTCAAAAAGCGCACTTCCTCATTTTCACAATAGCCTATTGTTCTAAATTCACTTTTTGGTAGATGCAAAATTTGAACCTTCCTTTGCAGGGTATCTCCACACCCTTTATCCGTCTCGGCATATAAGGTAACTAAATAGTTATCTACAGAATCATAAAGATGTTGAGGAGATGGTTGAAAAGAAGAATCTCCATCTCCAAAATCCCAAATCCAAGAAACAATGCTGTCCCCTGTTGGAGCTTGAGAGGTATTGGTGAACTCAACCGTATCTAAAAAACATAAATTCTGACTGGTAAAAGCAAGTTGAGGCGCTTCTCCGTGAACGGCTATTTGAATGGTATCGCTAACCACACATCTACCGTTAGAAACCGACAAATGATAAACCCCAGCTTGGTTAACTGCTATAGTTGGCGTTCGTTCAGAGGTATTCCAAACATAATCTATTATGGTATCTGGATTGTGATTTAATCCTATCACATTTCCAAGGCAAAGAGAGGTGTCGTTCCCTAAACTTAAACCATACAAAGAAGAATCTATCTCAACAAAAATGGAATCCTCATAAAAACAACCCAAAGTATCGGTTACTCTTAATGCATAATACTGAGTAGAATCTGCTAGAATGCTTGGGCTAGTTTGTCCGTTCGACCAGTTGTAAATTACCTGGGTAAAGTTAGAGTCAGGGGTTAAGGTTAAAACCTCATTAAAACATGCAAGAGTATCCGCCCCTAGGCTAAATTGAGGTTGTTGAGTGCTGATGCGAAGCGTATCGGAAAAACTTTGGTTGAAGCAATTTTCTACCGTTAAGATATACTGCCCAGCAGCTGAAATTTGTATAAAAGGCGTAGAATCCAAGGTGCTCCAAGAGTATTTAAGGTTATCAAAAGCCACCAAACCCAATTCTACCGTGTCTCCCAAACAAATGGATTTTTCTTGATAAGGTAGATTTACAATATAATTAAGCGTATCCAACCCAATGTATATGGAGTCCTTAGTTTCTCTTTCAAATTCATCGATGATGCTTAAATAATACCAGCCGGCTGAATCTACTTGTATGCTGGGAGTTGTATCACCAGTGCTCCAAGTGTATTGATGGGCATAATCCATGGAGGTGTGTATGGAATCTGGAAAACTGCATACCCAGCGATCCGGGCCTAAATTTACCGGAGGAGCATATTTATCCATTAAGTACTGGTCGATCTTTGCTTTCTCCTCCCAAGAAATGGAGTCGTTAATCATGATGATTTCTAAAAAATCAGCATCCGGTCGATCAATTCCTATACGTAAATCTCCTCCTGGAGCATTTTCAGCTTCTTTAACTCCATATAGTTGTCCATTTATAAAATGATATAAGCTATCCTTATAAGAATGTGCTTGTTGTATAATGTAATTATTTCTTATAACCGATTGATTAACTTTTAAATTATTCGCATCATAAAGGTTATATTGATTGGTTTCAAAACCCATCCACCAATTTAAATTATTTAAGTCTCCAATTATTCTTCTTTTAGTACTGGTACCATAATAATTGTAAACCATATATATACTATATTGGTTTGAAAGTAAAGCATTACTTAAGTCAAGTCTACAAAAACTAGAATTTGGATTAATAAATTGCACTTTCCCATAACCGTTAAGCCCATCATCAAAGTAAGAAGACCTTACTAATGCATTATGAGCTTCAATTGAATGATTAGATTTTGAACTTTGATCCAACCATTGATAAAACATAGTATCATTGATAAAAACTATAAAATTAGTATCTGCAGCTAACCATAAATTTAGGCTGTCAATTTCATAGGGAGTATAAACTCTAAAGGTACTGTACGTAGAGTCTATCTTGTGTTGGTTTTTTAAAGCAAAAACCTTCCAGGTGTACTCCCCTTGTGCTAAGGTAAGCGCAAAGGAATTGTGATACATGGAAGTATCCAAAACCAAAGAAGTCCCTTGAAAGACCTGCACTTGGAACTTATCTACTTCTCTATTTAAATTTGACCAAAGTAAATTCACCTCATGAGCAACAGATTGTTTATTTTTGGGCAAAATTGTTCGTAGGTCTTGGGCAATTGCAAAAGTAAAAATACCGCTACAAAACAAAAGTAAAAACAGGGTTCTTAGGATGTTTTTCATAGGCAACAAAAATAAGTAAAAAACTTAGATTTAATTATGGTTAAAAGAGCAATTCTATGGGAAGATGGCTTATTGAGCCTAGTCTACATCATCATCATTCTTTTAGTGCTGCATTTCTTTAGTTTTCGATATAAAGACCTCAAACTAAGAAGGTATTTTAAACTTTTTTTTACGGCTAAAATTTTTTCTACCCTTGCCTTTGCTTTCATTCACATCTACTATTACAAAGGAGGAGATACATTTTTGTATTTCTCAGGGGGTAATTTTTTTGTAGATAACATTTTACAACATCCTCAACATACTTTTTCTTATTTATTTTCTTCTTATGAAAAGTTAGGTCATTTTTCTGCCACGAATGACTATAATATTTCCCGTTTTTTTAAATCTTCTCCCATGCTCTTTATGAGCCGACTAGCTTTTCCTTTTAACCTGCTGGGGTTAAAGTACTTTTTAGCAAGTACCCTCTTGTTTAGCTTGGCTATGGGCATTGGCCATTGGTTGATTTTTTACACCTTTTATCAGCTTTATCCTCAATTGCAAAAATACCTGGCCTGGGGAATATTGTTTTTCCCTACTATACTGGTATGGAATTCAGGAATTCTAAAAGATACGGTAATTTTAGCAGCCCTAGGTTTTATTTTTTATGCAGCTTATCAATTAGGGCATAAAAAACAGGTATTTCTTTCCATTTTAAGCATTGTAATCTCTTCCTATTTTTGTTTTAAATTAAAACCCTATGTTTTGTATTTGTTTATTCCTGCTGTGCTCTATTGGCTGCAATCCCTTTTAAAACAATCTTGGAAGGGAAGCATTTTGAATTTGGTGTTTACTCCTCTATTGTTGTTTTCCTTTGTTGCAGGAGGATTTTTCTTTATTCAAGAAATTTCAACAGGAGCTGGAAAATACTCTTTTGAAAATCTAGAAAGAACGGTGGAAGGTTTTCATTCCTGGCACGGTCGTTTGGCAGAAACTCGAGATCAATCGGGATATGATTTTGGAGAAATAGAATTCACCCCTTTGGGCATCTTAAAAAAAGCGCCGGCTTCTCTATTTGTCACCTACTTTAGACCCTTTCCTTTTGTGGATACTCGCAACATCCCCAATTGGTTTGAGGGCATGCAATCCTTTATTTTATTGCTTCTTAGTCTATACGTTGTTTTTAAGGTGGGGGTTTTGAATTCCATTAGAGTTATTTTTAAAAACAAAACATTGATATCCCTTTTGTTTTTTGCCCTTACTTTTGGTTTTGCCGTAGGGTTTTCTACCTATAATTTTGGAGCTCTCTCCCGCTATAAAACCCCTGCCCTCCCCTTTTATACGGCTTCTTTGGCTATTATTTATTACGAAGGTTTAAAGGCTAAAACACTAGGTGTTTTAAAATAGCTAAAAACCTTCTTCTGAATATAAAAGCAGGTCGGTGCTTTAAACTTTTCCATAAATACTGTAGGGCCTGTTTTTTATCTCCACTTAAAGCTAAATGAAGTGATACATAAGAATATTTTTCTGAAAAAAGCCGATTTTTATATTTGGAAAATTCTTTTTTTTACGATTTCATCTTCAAATAAGTAGGCCAACGTTTTTTCTGTACTTTGAATTAAAGAAGAAGAATTTCTATTTAAAACACTTCTATCAGCATGCTCTATAAGAGTAGAAGTAATTGTAGGGAAATAATGGATGGGATATCTTGCAGCCAGTCTTAACCATAACTCATAATCTTCAGCAGTAACAACTTTACGATCCTCATTGAATTGATGTTTTAAAAAAACTGTTTTCTCAATAAAGACACCTTGACAACCCATAAAATTCCCTTTTTTAATTAATCCTTTGTTAATGGGTACTTTTTGAGGTAGATAAAATAACTTTTTCCCTCCATTTTCTAGGGTAATTTCACATTGTTGGTAAAAAATTTCTATATCCCCTTTTGAGGTAAGAAAATTTTGAGCAACTTTTAAATGTTCCGGATAAAGAAGATCATCCGAATCTAAAAAATAAACATAATCTCCTTTAGCTCTTTGTGCACATAATTTCTTGCAGCTCCCCTTTCGGCATTTTCCTTTCTATAATAAGACAATCGTTCATCTTTATACTTTTCTACCGCTTCTGCTGTATTGTCTGTACTACCTCATCTACTACAATTACTTCAAAATGATCATAAGTTTGATTTAAGGCAGATTCAATGGTTTTACCAATAATATCAGCTCTGTTGTAAGTAGGGATAATTATGGAAAATAAAGGTTTTTGTTCCATTTAAAAAACAAGTTTTAAGGTTTTAATAAGTTATAAAAGCAAACACTTTCATTGGCTTAATAATAAAGGTAGTAATTTACTTTAAAAAAGCAAGTATAGAATGGAATAGTAAATTGTAATTATTGTTTATAAAACTTCCTTTATTTCTAAGTTTTTAATGAAAAAACGGACTAAGTTTGCATTCATAATTATCCGTGAAATGATGAAGTATCGTCTTTCACCATTTTTAATTAAAAACAACACTTATGAAGGAGTATGGAAGAAAAGCTGAAAAGGCTTCTATTTCTACATTAGGTTTAAGTCATGTAGCTGCAGCTTACTGGAACCTTGAACCTGCACAATTAATTGAAGATAGTATATTTAACGGAGAGGGTACTCTAGCCAATACCGGCGCTTTGGCCGTTGATACGGGGGAGTTTACCGGTAGATCTCCACAAGACCGCTTTATTGTAGAAGATGAAATTACTAAAGATGCCGTGTGGTGGGGAGCCATCAATAAAAAATTTGATGCAGATAAATTTGACCGATTGTATCACCGATTAACGGCTTATCTATCTGGAAAAGAAGTTTATGTTAGGGATTCTTACGTTTGTTCTTCTGAAAAATACAAGATGAACGTGCGACTAGTTTCTGAATTTCCCTTCTCTAACTTATTTGCCTACAACATGTTTTTACGTCCAACCGAAGAAGAGATTTTAAATTACACTCCGGAATGGAATATTCTTTGTGCACCGGGTTTTAGGGCAGATCCAGAAATTGATGGAACCAGACAGCACAACTTTGCCATCATTAATTTTAGCAAAAAAACACTGATTATCGGCGGTACTGCTTATACGGGAGAAATTAAAAAAGGAATTTTCTCTGCTCTTAACTTTATTCTACCGCATCAAAAACAAGTGCTGTCCATGCACTGCTCTGCCAATGTCGGACAGAATGGAGATACGGCTATTTTCTTTGGTTTATCCGGTACTGGAAAAACTACTTTATCTTCCGACCCCGATAGAAAACTAATTGGAGACGATGAACACGGTTGGGATGAAACCTCAGTTTTTAACTTTGAAGGAGGGTGCTATGCCAAATGTATAGACCTTAGCCAAGAGAAAGAACCACAAATCTACGATGCTATTAAATTTGGTGCTTTATTAGAAAACATCAACTTTATTGAAGGGACCACTGAAGTGGATTATAACAACAGCGATAAAACCCAAAATACTCGCGTGAGTTATCCCATTTATCATATTGATAACCTTCAAGAAGGTTCTATTGGAGGACATCCGAAAAACATTTTTTTCTTAACCTGCGATGCTTATGGGGTTTTGCCTCCTGTTTCTAAATTAAGCAAGGGGCAGGCTATGTATCATTTTATCAGTGGATATACGGCAAAGGTAGCAGGTACAGAAGCGGGGATTACCGAACCTCAAACGGTTTTCTCTGCATGCTTTGGAGCGCCTTTCCTCCCATTACACCCAACGGAGTATGCCGAAATGCTGGGTAAAAAGATAGATAAGCATGAGGTAAATGTTTGGCTAATCAACACCGGTTGGTCGGGTGGAGAATATGGTGTGGGCTCTAGAATTAAATTAAATTATACCAGAGCAATGATCACTGCCATTTTGAACAATCAATTAGAGGAGGTTGCGTATGAGGAGCATGCAGTATTTGGGTTGCAAATGCCAAAAACTTGCCCCAACGTTCCTTCAGAAATCTTAAATCCTAAAAACACTTGGGAAGATAAGGATGCTTACGATAAAAAGGCAGAAGAATTGGCACAGGCTTTTATAGAAAACTTTAAACAGTTTTCAGAGTTTGCCAATGAGGAAATTATGGATGCAGCTCCTAAAGTTTCGGCAACAGCATAAATTTAATAATGCATTGAAGAAACATTCTACAAAACAATACTATGGTACTCGAATTCCATAGTATTGTTTTTTTATCATGTTAATTATATATTTTTTAGATAGCTCTAATTTATTAATATTTTCGTTTTATGAAATTAGCCTACATCATTTCAAACGTTGACTACTTTGTTTCTTTTGATTGGATTTCAGATGAAATTCATTTAAAAAATGGTGAGCTTTATTTTATTTTTCTTAATGCAAGTAAGCCAAAATTGCAAAGCATTATAGAAAAGAAAGGGATTCCTTGTAAATTTATCATCCTAGAGCAGAATAAATCATCTTATATAAAAGTCTTGTATTCTCTTATTAAGTACTTGAAAAAAGAAAAGATAGACGTAGTTCATGCTCATTATTTTCATGCTAGTTTTTTGGGATTAATTGCCGCAAAATTTGCAGGAGTTAAAAGAAGAATTTATAGTAGGCATCATTCTACTTCTCATCATGAATACTTTCCTAAAACTGTGAAATACGATAAGCTAAACAATTATTTGGCAACTAATATCGTAGCGGTATCAAATAACGTTTCAAATGTATTGAGAGAGAAAGAAAACGTAAAAGCAGATAAGATTCATATTATTGAACATGGATTTGATTTAAAGTCTTTCCAAAATGTACCTCAAGAAAATATTAACAAACTCAGAAAGAAATATAATTTACCAACAAACACTGTCATAATAGGTGCAATTTCAAGATATGTGAAATTAAAAGGAATCAGTTATTTAATTGAAGCATTTTCAAACCTTTTAGCAAATAAAAAGATAAATGCACATTTAGTTTTGGCTAATGCTAGGGGCCCTTATGCAGATACCATAAAAAAGGAATTAAGTCAACTACCTCATGATTCGTTTACAGAAATATCTTTTGAGAATGATTTATTTTCTCTTTATCAATGTTTTGATGTTTTTGTTCACATCCCCATTAATAGTATGGTAGAAGCTTATGGACAAATCTATGTAGAAGCATTAGCTGCAGGTATTCCCTCAGTTTTCACTCTTTCAGGCATTGCTAATGATTTTATTGTTCATGAAGAAAATGCTTTAGTAGTAGATTATAAGAATTCTCAAGAAGTTGAAGAAGCAATTTATAGACTTCTTACCGATAAAGCTTTAGCAGAACAATTAAAAATTAATGGGCTAAAGGCTGTTGAAAGATTTTCTTTAGAGGATATGATTAATAAATTGGAAGATTTATATGAATTAACATAGATTACTTCGTTTAAATTTTATCTATTTAGTGTTGAAGCTTTAGATAAAAACATTAATATTGCTTTATAATATTACTACTATGCTATCCAAATCCTGCCAATACGCCATTAAAGCTTTGATGTATATTTGTTTAAAAAGTGAGGAAGATCAAAATGCTCGATTGCAAGACATTTGTAAAGCTTTAGACTCCCCACCTGCTTTTACTTCAAAGATTTTGCAGCAATTGGTTTTAGCTGATTTTATTAGCTCTAAGAAAGGCGCCAATGGAGGATTTAGAATTACTGCTGAGAAATGCCAAAGTATTACTCTTAAAGCTATCATCACTGTTATTGATGGAAAGCCGCTCACACAGGGTTGTTTCTTGGGGCTATCGGAGTGTAGCGATGAAAAACCCTGTCCTGTGCACCATATTTATTACTGCATCAAAGGAGATTTAAACCAAAAGCTCATGGACCTCCCCCTAAAGCATATTCTCAACGACCCAAAGATTACGAATGTAAATTTGAAAGTTTAGTAATAAAATTTTTTAACCATGCAGGATACAGGACCCTGAGTGTTTTTGGGGTTGAGAGATAATAGGTATTGTTTTAATATTTTTATTGTATTGTAATTATTCAAACAACCAATTCCCCAAAAATGTATCGGGCTTCGATACAATTTTAACTTCGTTAAAATCACTCAAACTTTCGATTTAGATGTTGTCCTGCCATTTTGCAAAACTCTTGTTGATGGTCAGTGGTAATAATTGTAAGCTCCCCAAAAAATAGTACAGTTTATAAATAGAATTTCCAATTTAAACCACTTTGAGCACTCTTTTTCGAAAAATGTAAATCTCGATTTTCAAAATAATAATACAGTAAATGAGTATTAAATGGCTCTGAAGAGTGTAAAAATAAAAGTCAAATGCTCTGAGGAAACGTAGTTATCTCACAATGTTAGAACTTTATCTATCGTAGTTCTTTAAGATACGAACCGTCGTATACGAGACCCATACATACGTTGGTGTGTAAGGTGCACTTCGTCAGTTTATCTGGCAGTGCTGCCTACTCGATTAGCGGTAGGCTATCTACGTAATATCCTTTCTAACTTTTTTGGATTTTGTCGGCTATCCCAAATTGTGAGAATTAACAGGCGGTCTTTTTTATCAACCTCATAAATAATGAGATAATCCTTAACGATTTTTATTCGTGCATTTTTATCATCAGTTGGTTTCCCAATTTCAGGATAATCCGCTATCAATTTAACAGCCTCTTTGAAAAGTTCGTTTAATTTCCGACTATAAGAATTAGATTTATTTCTCTTGTTCCAGTATTCTAGGATGTATTTTCTATCAGTTTGAGCTCTTCTCGACCAAACTATTTGTTTAACCATTTGTCAATCTCTTGGTTCGCTTGTTCATTTGTTAAATAGTCGCCGTTTTTAATTTGTTCACGAGCCTCGACAATTGCAGAATTTTGTTCCGCATTGAGTTTGTAAGTTTCTTGAATTTCGTTTTCAAGATTTAAGAAATGATAAAATTCCTCAAGTAGATTTTTATTTTTAGATAAATTAATCTCCTTGATTAGTTTCTTTTTAATTTCTATTGTTTTCATAGCACGAAATATTTTTATCAAGTTAATAATTTTTTGGCAAATCAATAGAAGGCTTTAAAATTTTGGCAAATGATTAATTTAGCACAATTTTGCAGCTTACTGCTAACGTTTCCACAGCTTGCTGAAGGCGACTTTAAAGCCAAAACTTTCCAACGAAGCAGTAAATACAAATTTAATAATAATCTTCAGATCAAAGCAATTATTGCTGCTTTTGGCAAACCGTATGTTCGTAGCCGTTTCTTATTTGGTTTTAATTTCAACGGTTGATTTATTACAAACCCGGGCTTCGGTACAATTTTAACTTCGTTAAAATCACTCAGCCACCTTCATGTTGATACAATTTTAGCTGCGCTGAAATCACTCAGCCACCTCTATTTAATTGTGAATTGTAAATTGTGAATTTTGAATTTTTAATTATGAATTATGAATTGTGAATTGTGAATTATGAATTATGAATTATGAATTATGAATTGTGAATTATGAATTGTGAATTATGAATTGTGAATTATGAATTGTGAATTATGAATTGTGAATTATGAATTGTGAATTATGAATTGTGAATTATGAATTGTGAATTATGAATT
>CAZKFN010000071.1:8324-13075 GCA_964552035.1 uncultured Flavobacteriales bacterium | reverse complement strand
TTAGAGCAAAAATGGGGAGAGAATATAGAGGCAAGCTTTAGATTAAACGCAAATTATAATCGCCTACTTTCTGTTGAAAATGAAAGTGATAAAACAGATAGAAAAGCTATTGTTGCAATGGCTCAAGCGCAATATAACTTTCTTCCAAAATGGAGCTTTATTGGAAATTTAAGTGAAGAGATTTTAGTAGATGAAACTGATTTTTTGTATGGGTTTGTTGAATTAAATTATAATCCTTCTTTAGCCGCAAATGAGTATATCATCTATACAAGAGCGGGAAAAAATGTAAAATACCCTAATTTAAATGATTTAAACTGGAAGCCTGGTGGGAATCCTAATTTAAAAGCTGAGCATAATCAAGCTATTGAAGTGGGAGTAAGGCAATCTAAAAATTGGTTTTCATCAAAATATAAGAATAGTTTAGATCTTTCATCCTATTATTCTACGATTGACAACTACATTCTATGGCAACCTACTATATATGGTTATTGGGAAGCCAAGAATTTAAAGGCCGTAAAACTAAGAGGAATTGAGGGAAGGTTTAAAATAAGTAATAATTTCGCTAAGCTGAAAAAGAAATTCAGCATGAATTATACCTATACTCAAGCTTTAAATACTCAAGCAAATTTTAAAAATGATGCTAGTGTAAATCAGCAATTGGTTTACATTCCTGAGCATCAATTTAATTTAATGGGCTATTTATCTTATTTGAACTATTATATTAAATACAATTTCAACTTAATGGGAGCACGATATATTACATCTGATAATTCTGATTATTTACCGTATTATAAACTCTCTGATTTAACTCTAGGTAAAAAGTTTTCATATAAAACTCATGATTTTAATTTTTCATTTTCCGTTTTAAACCTAATGGATGAAAACTATCAAGCGATTCTATATCGCCCTATGCCTGGAAGAAATTTTTTAGTGACATTAAATTATACAGTTAAATCATAACATGAAAAGATTAGTTTTTTTATTATTTATCTCGTGTTTTTTTATCTTATCTTGTAAAGAGGAGCAAGAAATTAACCCCATAGATACCAAACAATTGCTGCAATATGATGTAATTGTGTTGAATGAAGGAAATTTTCAGTGGGGGCAAGGAACGGTTTCAATGTACAATTCTCAAACATCGGAGACGATTCATAAAGTTTTTCAAGCTAATAATGAGCAAAGGCCCTTAGGGGATGTAGCACAATCCATGACTTTTAAAGGAGATACAGCTTTTATTGTTGTCAATAATTCCAATAAAATAGAAATAATAAATCTTTTAACTTTCAAATCAATTGGACAAATAACAGGACTCAACTCACCGAGAAATATGCTAATTGTTAATTCTGAAAAAGCCTATGTCAGTGATTTATATGAGAATAAGATTTACATCATTCATCCAAAAAGCTTTGAAATTATAGGTAAAATTTCTACCGACAGTTGGACAGAGGAAATGGTTCAAGTTGAGAATAAGGTGTTTGTCTGTGCGGTAGAAGCCAATGCCGTTTTTGTTATTGATGTACAAAGCGATCAATTAATAAAAAAAATACCAACAGCAGATTCTCCTCAAAGTATAGTGGCTGATAAAGATAATAACCTTTGGGTAAGCTGTAGTGGAGGATTGGAAGGAGATACTGCCGCAGTTCATCAAATAGATGTTAACACCTTGGAAGTTGTCAAGAGCTTTTATGCCGAAAATGAGCGTATTACTTATATGGATTTGGCTGTAAATTCTACGAAAGATAAGTTGTGTTTGTTATCCAATCAAGGGATATATCAATTCTCTATTCAAGATGAAAACTTATCAACTGAACCTTTAATTAAAGCAAATGGAAAGTACTTTTATACTTTAAATATCAATCCCAAAAATGATGAAATTTATGTAGCTGACGCACTGGATTATCAACAGCAAGGAATTGTTTATCGTTACAATTTTCAAGCAAAAGAAAAAGATAACTTTCGAGTGGGAATTATTCCTGGAGCCATTTATTTTAAATGAAAATCCACCAAAACATAAGGTTTAACATACTTAATTTAAAAGCCTGGCATTTAACTTGTTATTGGTATTGTAAATTAAATTTATTCCATGATAATGAAACAAAATGTAGTTTTAAATTGGAGTAGTGGTAAAGATTGTGCTTTAGCTTTGTATGAAATTCATCAAGATAAAAGTTATTCTGTAAAAAATATATTCACAACTTTAAATGCACTCAACAAAAGAATCTCTATGCACGGTATTTCTGTAGAGCTATTAAAAAGGCAGGCAAAAGCAATAGGTATTCCTTTAGAAGTACTTTTTATAGAAGAAAATATCAGCATGGAAAATTATGCAAAGGAGATAAGTTTAAAAATGCAAGAATTCAAAAAACAAGGAATTTTAACTTCTGCATTTGGAGATATTTTGTTAGAGGATTTAAAAGAATATAGAGAAAAACAATTAGCAAGTATAGGAATGGACTCTATTTTTCCCTTGTGGAAAGTAAATACCTCTGAACTGATTAAACGTTTTGTTCGTCTTGGTTTTAAGGCAATTGTCGTTGCGGTTTCTTCAACTCATTTGGACAAATGCTTTTTAGGCACAGAGATAGATGAAAAGTTTTTAGAAAAGCTTCCTCCAGGTGTTAATCCTTGCGGAGAGTATGGAGAGTTTCATACTTTTTGTTATGATGGACCAATTTTTAATGAGAAATTAAACTTTAAAGTTGGAAAAACTAAAAGTTCTATTTATTCAAATCCGAATGGAGAAGGGGAGGTGACTTTTCATTTTCTAGAACTTTTGTAGTATAGAGCTAAAATCAAAAAATATCGATAAAGTAACATATAAACACTTTTTTATTAAAAATCTCCTAGCATTTTACGATATTTGTTTGTTTTATTATCGATTTATAAATTGAAAGCCCTAATAAGATATATTTTACTAATTGCCGTACTCCTTTTCTCAGTGAGTACTTATTCACAAAACTGGAAGTTGGTGATTGACTTAGAGGTAACTGAAGAGGGGAGAGCAATACCTGCTGCTGAAATAAATATCTTAAAAAACGGGGCTCAGTTTGAAAAAAAGTACAGTAATGCTCAAGGAGAGGTTTTAATAGAATTACCACCAGGTGCTGTTTACACTATTGAAGTTGGAGGGGATAACAATTATGTTAAAAAGAAGTTAGAAATAAATACTAACAACGTTCCAGCTGAAGCATTTAATGAGAATGTTACCTTTCCAGCAGCTGTAGATATTTTTAAAAAACTACAAGGCTTAAACTATTCCGTATTAAATCAACCTATAGGAAAAATTTTATACGATCCTAAAAAGAACGACTTTGTTGTAGATAAATCTTATACCTCTAGAATGCAATCTCAGTTGTCCAAATTGGAGGAAGATTTTCTTGCAGAAAAGAAAAGAGCAGAAGCAGAATATAAAATAGTTATTAGAGATGCCGACAGGGCCTTTAAAAAAGAAGATTGGGCAATAGCAGAGCAAAAATATAAAGAGGCCAAAGCTTTGATGCCTACAGAAACTTACCCTGAATTCCAGTTGGCAGAATTAAAGACCAAAATGATGGCTTTAAATAGGGATCAAGAATATTATGACGCCGCCATTAAAGACGGAGATGCTGCCTTTGCAAAAAAAGATTATCAATTGGCACAATCCTCATACGAAAGAGCTATAAAATATAAAGCAGACGAGAAGTACCCTCAAGATAAAATAAAAGAAATTAGAGCTACTATTGCAGAAGAGGCAAAAATTGACCAACAATATTTAGCTGCCGTTGAAGCTGGAGATAATGCATTAAAAATAAGTGAATATACTAAAGCACAAGCATCCTTTGAAAAGGCAGTCGAGCTAAAGCCTAATGAATTATATCCCAAAAATAAGTTGGCGGAGATAAAAGATGTTTTAGCTAAACAAGAAGCCAAAGAAAATGAATATAAAGATGCCATAGCTCAAGGAGACGATGCTTTAAAAACTGAAAAATACGAACAAGCCAAATCAGCTTATGAAAAGGCCTTAGGTTTAAAACCTTCAGAGAAATACCCTGCTAGCCAAATCGCAAAGGTTGAGGAACTTATGGCCACTTCAGCAAAAAAAGAACAAGACTATCTTGCGGCTGTTGAGTCTGGAGAAAATTCATTAAAATCTAAGGATTATCAAGCAGCAATAAAATCATTTGAAAGTGCACAATCCATAAAACCTGCTGAAGAATATCCAAAAAATAAGATTAAGGAAATCAACGATTTTTTAGCAAAGGAAAAAGAAACAGAAAAACAATATGCCGATCAAATTGCTACTGCTGACAAAGAATTTAAAAATGATTCTTATCAGGATGCTAAAGTGGCGTATGAAGCAGCTTTAAAACTTAAGCCTAATGAGGAATATCCCAAAACTCAAATTGCTAAAGTAGAAAAGGCTTTGACCCAACTGGCTCAAAAAGAAGAGAACTATAAAGCCGCTATAGATAAAGGTAACAAAGCATTAGCTGCAGAAAATTACGACGCAGCTAAAGCAGCATTTAACGATGCTTTATCACTCAAAGCAGATGAAAAATACCCCAAAGACAAGTTGGCTGAAATTGAAACCATTGTAATCAGTATTCAACAAGAGCAACAGGCTTATGAGGAGGCTCTTAAAAATGCAGACCAAGCTTTAAGTAATAATAAATACGAAGAAGCTAAGCAACTTTATGAAGCAGCCCTTAAAATCAAAGAAGACAATTATCCAAAAGGAAAAATCACAGAGATTGAGAATAAATTAGCTGATT
>CAZKFN010000071.1:7143-8224 GCA_964552035.1 uncultured Flavobacteriales bacterium | reverse complement strand
CTCAATTAGAAGCCGAATACCAACAAGCCATAAACGAAGGAGATAGCAAATTATCTAGCGGAGAGTTAGATGCTGCACAAGCTGCATTTGAAAAGGCATTGAGCATAAAAGCTGACGAGAAATATCCTAAAGACAAGCTAGCCGATATTTCAGCTCAAAGAGAAAAGTTAGCCGCAGAAGCAGCGGAAGCTGAAAAGCTAGCACAAATTGAAGAGGAATACCAAACTTTAATTGCAAAAGCAGATGATGCCTTTAACCAAGAAGATTGGAATAACGCAAAATCTAATTACGAAGCTGCTCTAAAAGTTAAGGAAGACAATTATCCAAAAGGAAAAATCACAGAGATTGAGAATAAATTAGCTGATTTAGCTGCAGAAAAAGAAAAGGCAGCTCAATTAGAAGCCGAATACCAACAAGCCATAAACGAAGGAGATAGCAAATTATCAAGCGGAGAGTTAGATGCTGCACAAGCTGCATATGAAAAGGCATTGAGCATAAAAGCTGACGAGAAATATCCTAAAGATAAGCTAGCCGATATTTCTGCTCAAAGAGAAAAGTTAGCTGCAGAAGCAGCAGAAGCTGAAAAGCTAGCACAGATTGAAGAAGAATATAACACACATATAATAAAAGGTGATGAAGCTTTTGCAGCTAAGAATTATGAAGAAGCTCGAAATGCTTTCCAATCTGCTTTAGCTATAAAGGATCAGGAGAGTTATCCGAAAAATAAAATCGAAGAAATTAATCAAATTTTGGATGATGCTGCTAAGCAAGAAGAAAAGTTTCAGAACTTAATAACCACTGCCGATCACCTATTTGAGGCTGAAGATTGGAATAACGCTAAGGGAAAGTATGAAGAAGCTCTAACGTTAAAAAGTGGTGAGCAATACCCCAAAGATCAATTGATGCTAATTGATGAGAAGCTGAAAGACTTAGCTAGTAAACAAGAAGAAATACGATTAGAAAATGAAAATCAGGAGAAATACAACGCTATTATTGTGGAAGCCGATGCATCTTTTGAAAGTGCAAACTATGCAACAGCAAAAACTCACTATGAAGCCGCTTTAGCAATAAAAGATGAGGC
>CAZKFN010000071.1:0-7043 GCA_964552035.1 uncultured Flavobacteriales bacterium | reverse complement strand
ACAGCAATTAGCAGCAATTGATGAACAATTATCGGCTTTAGCAAAAGCAGAAGAGGCAGAAGCAGCTGCAGCGGAGGAAGAAGCAAAATTAGAAGCAGAATATCAAGCGGCATTAGCTCAAGCCGATGCATCTTTTGAAAGTGCAGACTATGCAACAGCAAAAACTCACTATGAAGCCGCTTTAGCAATAAAAGATGAGGCATATCCTAAACAGCAATTAGCAGCAATTGATGAACAATTATCGGCTTTAGCAAAAGCAGAAGAGCAAAGTCAAATTGATTCTCAGTATCAGGTATTCGTAGATGAGGCAGATTTGGCTTTTGAAAATAAAGATTATGAAGAAGCTAAAACAAAATACGAAGCTGCATTATCCTTAAAAAGTGAGTCCTATCCACAAGATCAGTTGAATAAAATTGCTGAGGCTTTATCAACTCTAGCATTGCGAAAGCAAGAGGAGGAAAAAGCAGCAGCAGCAGCGAAGAAAGAACTAGAGTTTCAAGCTTTCATTGCTAAAGCTGATGCATTTTATGAAGAAGGGCATTTGGAAGAAGCAAGAGAAGAATACATTAATGCTATTAGCCTTAAAGAGGAAAGTTATCCGGCTTTAAAAATTGCTGAAATAGATCAAAAACTTGAAGCACTTGCTTTAGAAAAGGTGCAAAAACAACAGGAAGAGCAGTTAGAGGCTAATTATCAAGCCGCTATTGCTGACGCAGATCAAGCATTGAGTCAACAAAATTATTCTGCTGCGACAGGAAAATATGAAGAAGCTTTGAGTTTAAAACCCAATGAGAGCTATCCTGCAGAGAAATTAAAGGAAATTGAAGGTTTAGTTGAGAATGCAAAAAAGGAGGCGGCAAAAATAGAAGCGAAATACCAAGATTTGATTGTTTCAGCTGATCTTGATTTAGAAGCAGAAAATTTAGAACAGGCAAAAGCTACTTATTTGGCAGCCTTAGCTTTAAAACCTCGAGAAACTTATCCTACTCAAAAAGTTGAGGAAATCAATCAAGTCTTAGATCAGCAGGCTCAAAAAGAAGAAGAAATACGTTTAGAAAAAGAAAGAACAGCACAAAGAGAGGCTGATTATCATAATGCAGTTGCTAAAGCAGATCAATTTTTGGAAGAAAAAAACTATAAAGAAGCTTTAGTACAATATGGAAATGCTCAAAGTTTAATACCATCAGAAGAATATCCTGAAAGCCAAATCTCTAAAATCAATAGAATTATGGCCCAACTCCAGAAAGAACAAGAAGAGACTGCCCGTAAAGAAAATGAAGAGGAGCAATTTAATTCTTTAATAGCTTCTGCTGATCAAGCTTTAAATAATGAACAGTATCGTTTGGCAGCTAAAAATTATAGAGCGGCATTGAGAATTAAAAGTGATGAATCCTATCCTAGAGAGCAATTGGCTTTCGTTGAAGATATTTTAGAGGAACAAAGAAAAGCTGAACGTGAAAGTAAAAGGTTAGTAGATGAACCAATTAAAATTCAAACGGGACCTAGGGCAACTCTTGAAAATAGTGCAGAGGATGACATCGATAAAATGTATGCTGAACTTTGGGCTAAGAACAAGCAGTCAAAAGCTGAAAGACTTGAGAATGTTCAAAAATCTGTTTCTGAATTGCAAGATGCTCAAAGAGAAGAGGAACATCAAAAACGTCAAGAAGCTTATGAAAGAATAGAAGCAATTTCTATTAGTTTACAGCAAGAACAAGAAGAGAAACAAGAATTGAATCTTCAAAACTATGAAGAGGTACTTAACACTGAAGATGCCCTTAAAAGAACAAAGATTAGCAATAATAGAGAGGCTGATGGTAGAAGAAATGAGGCTTATGTTGCCAATCAAAACCTTGAGTCAAATAGAATAGCTTATCAAAAACAACAAGAAAATAGAAAAGAAGGTTTTGCTGAGGAAGTAGAAGATCAATATAAACGTGAAGCTAGGTTAAAAGAAAAAAGAGTACAAAACCAACAAGAAAGAATTGGAATAAATAAAACTAAAGTTGAGGAGCATGCGGAAGCAGTAGAAAATTATAAGGTACAAAGAACGCAAGAACAGGCTGAAAGGAATAAATTGGATTTGGATGAAACGGAAGAGGGGTGGAAAAACTTAAGAGACGTTTATGAAACTTCATCTAAAGAAAGAATTGATAATAATTATGCTACTATAGAAGATAAGCAATCTGCTATTCAAGATTTACATCAAGAAAGAATAGTTTCCTATAAAAAACAACAAGGGAAAATAGAAGATGATTCAAAAGTTTATAAAGATTTCGATAATTCTAGAGCAGAAATGGCAAAAGAGAGAATTAGGGCTAATCAACAAAGAAATGAAGATTTGCTTGCTTCTCTAAACAATCAATCCGCAAGCAGAAACTTACAACATAAAGAAGGATATGAACGTATAGAAACTAAGCAATTGGCTTTGGAAGAAGAAAGGAAAGCTAGAGAAGCAGCATCTGAGGCAAGACGGCAAGCTAATCTAGAACAAGATTTTTATAAAGGAGAAAAAAAGCCTAGAGAAAATAGGGAAGCTGAAAATTATCCTCAAGGAATAACAGAAAAAGTGTTGGAAGGAAATAATTCAACAACTATAAGAAGAATTGTTGTAAATGGCACTCAGGTTGATATCTATGAAAAAACACTTTATCAATATGGTGAAGTTTTCTATTCCAAGAATGGGACAAGCATAACTAAAGAAACTTGGAATAAAGAAAGCGTAGAATGAGGCATAAAATTGTAAAATACCTTTGCATTTCCTTAATTGCATTAGTATTTTCTTGTAATTTTTCACAGGGGAATAAAGAGTTTAAAAGTGAAGATTTACCGCTTAACAAATATTATGCTACAGAACATTTTTCTATCTATCAAGGTAAAGGGTATTACCTTTTAGAAGTTTCTTCTCTTTTTCAAAACTTCGATGGCAAGGAGCGTTATGTGTTTTATGATAAAGCTCAAGAAAAACCACAGTTAACGAATATTACACATTACATTCAAACGCCTATTCAAAGCTTAAGTATTAGTTCTACTACGCATTTGGGTTTTCTGAATGCTTTGGGGCAAACTCAGGCAATAATTGCCGCAAAAGACATGAGGTTTACGTATGACCAAAATTTTACTAAACTTTTAAATGAAGGGGCAGTTGTAGATCTTGGAGGAGATACATATGATGTTGAAACCTTATTGAAATTAAAGGAAGAAGTTAATATCGCTTATGCTATCGATGGAGAAGGATATCGAGAAATCCAGCAATTGAGGAAGAAAGGAGAACGTTTTATCATGATGGCGGAGTTTATGGAAACAGAACCTTTGGAGAAAACAAAATGGTTGTTGCCTATGGCATTGCTTTTTGGGGAAGAAAGTATGCAAGACGCCCTTCAGATTATTGAAAATGTAGAAGAGCGCTATCAAACCTTAATAGCTAAAGTAGATGAAATACAAAATAAACCTCGAATAATGATTGGTTTACCTTGGAGTGGAACTTGGTATGTGAGCGGTGGAAATTCTTTTCAAGCTAAATTTATTGAGGATGCAGGTGGAGAATACATCTGGAGTGAAATAGAGGCTAAGGCAAGTGTTCCTATAAGTATTGAAAAAGTCTTTAAAGATGCACTCGATGCCGATTTTTGGATTAATCCTGGAAATGCAAGAAGTTTAAAAGATATTGAAGATAGAGACGAGCGCTTTACGGTTTTGAGCCCTCTAAAAAATCAAAAAGTATTTAATCAAAATAGGCGGTATTCTCCTAATAATGGTAATGATTACTGGGAATCGGGTGTGGTTCATCCCGATTTGATATTAGCAGACTTAATTGCTATTTTTCATCCAGAAATTCTTAAAAACCATCAATTGTATTACTACCAAAAGTTGCAACCATGAGTTCTTTTAAAAGACAAAAGATAGCTTTTGTTATTTTGCTGTTGGCATTCCCTTTAATGTTTGTCCTAAACTTAATGGTAGGCAGTGTAGCAATTGGTTTTTCTGATTTATGGCATACCTTAATGGGCACTACAGATTCTGAGGCTTTCTATTTGATTTTTTGGAAATCGAGATTACCAAAAGCATTAACGGCTGTGCTTTGTGGCGCTGCACTTTCTGTTTCTGGGCTTTTGATGCAAACTTTGTTTAGAAACCCCTTAGCTGGACCATATATCTTAGGAGTGAGTTCTGGTGCAGGGCTAGGTGTAGCCATCTTGGTTATGGGGCTTGGTGTTTTTGGAATTACAGTAAGTTCAACTTTTTCTATTCCACTAGCTTCCATAATGGGTTCCATCTTGGTGCTGTTGATTCTTTTTTTAGTTTCCCTTAGACTCAAGGATGTTATGACGCTCTTGATTTTAGGTATTATGATAGGGTCTATTGCTACTGCATTTGTTGGAATGATTCAGTATTTTACAACCGACATCCAATTGAAATCTTTTTTACTCTGGACTTTGGGAAGTTTAGAAGGATTAAGTTATAAAGAAATCTCCTTTTTAAGTAGTATTATTTTTGTGGGATTATTTTTTAGCTTGGCCATAAATAAACCACTTAACGCCCTCCTATTAGGCGATAATTATGCCAAAAGTTTAGGTGTAAACCTCAAGAGTTACCGGTTGATGATCATTTTAATTTCAGGTATACTTGCAGGATTAATTACAGCTTATTGTGGGCCAATAGGGTTTATTGGAATAATTGTGCCACACCTTTGTCGTTTGTTGTTTAAAACTAGTGATCATAAAATTTTAATTCCCACGTCAATGCTTTTAGGTGCTGAAATTTTACTTTTAAGTGACTTGATTTCCAACTTACCACCGGGGAATATTCAATTACCTATAAACTCCATTACCAGCTTAATAGGAATTCCCATTATTATTTGGATTATTTTTAACCGACAATCCATTTCTAAAAGTTTTTAAATATGGGGAATGTACTACATATAGAAAAAATAAAATTAGGTTATGCAAATGCTTCTGTTACACATTTTTTTGCTCAAAATTTAAGTGTTAAGCTCGGTGAAATAGTTGCTCTATTAGGACCTAACGGCACTGGAAAGTCAACATTAATAAAAACTATAGCTCATATTATTCCCCCACTTTCTGGAGAAATCTTTATTGAAAATAAAAGCATTTCTAAATGGGATATTAAGGACTTGTCTAGAAAAATTGCTTTGGTGTTGACAGATCGAAATTTTAGTGGATTAATGACCGTAGAATCCTTTGTAGCATTTGGACGATATCCTTTTACCAATTGGCTTGGAAAGTTGAAGGCCGAGGATGTAAATGCCATTGAGGAAAGTATTCTTCAATGTGAAATTGAAGATATTCGTTTAAAAGACATGGATAGCTTGAGTGATGGAGAACGACAAAAGGTATTGTTGGCAAGAGCTATAGCCCAACAGGCTGATTTTTTGGTTTTAGACGAACCTACAACGCATTTAGATGCTAAAAATACGGTTATCCAACTGCGTTTGATTAGGAATTTAAGCCGAAATAAGGGAAAAACCATTTTGTTTTCTTCCCATCAGTTTGAGTTGGCATTACAAATCGCAGATAAATTGTGGTTGATTGACGGGGAGAATGTTCATCAAATTACACCTCAGGAGTTTTATGAGAATGAACGTTATCAAAAGGTTCTTTTAGGAGAGGATTATACATACAATAAAAATCAACAGAGGTTTATTTTAAACTTATAATAGTAATGCTTAAAAAAGATACAATTATTTATTCATTGTTAAAAATAAATGTTTTTTAAGATTTTAATAGTAAAATCTTGTTGACGAACTGTGTGCCATGTAATTATAAGTGAAATTTAATATACTTTTAATTTGCTTTAGAATCTTGGATTAGAATAAGTACATTTGCGTCATTTTTGAATATATACTCAATTATAAGTAATTATAAACCACAATTAATGAAAGAAAGAAGAGATAGAGTTAGTGCAATAATTAGCATTATTAAAAACAATAGGGTAAGTAGTCAAGAAGAATTGCTACAATTATTAGAAAAAGAGGGAATAAAAACAACTCAATCTACTTTGTCAAGAGATTTTAGACTTTTAAAAATTACAAAACAAGTAGACCATAAAGGAAAGTATGCTTATACCATTGGTGGTCGACCTATGTTAAGAAAGGATGAAGAATTAATTAGAGAATTCCCGGTTAGCGGCTTTCAATCTATTGCCTTTTCAGAGAATATCGCTGTAATTAAAACCACCCCCGGTTTTGCTAATGGGGTAGCTTCCATTATAGATAATCGTCATGTAGAGGGCCTATTAGGAACTATTGCAGGTGATGATACCATTATAGTTATTTTAGAAGAAGGAGCAAATCGTAAAGAAATTGCCAGATCCATTTCCTTGTTTATTCCTGAGATTGATTTAAATTCTATAAAGTAAGGAATTTTCAAAAATAAAACATTGTTTATTTAGAACGTTAAAACACTTTCTAGTTCATTCCTGGAAAGTGTTTTACTTTTTTCACTTTAAGATCACCAAAGTTGCTGACAACTTTTACTTTAAAGTCAGGAAATGCGGTAACCTCTTGCCATTGACCGCATTGATTTGGTAGAAAATTCACAAACTGTACTCTGATGTCCTCAAAAGCATCCACATAAGTAATAGAAATATCTTCAAAGGCATCTACAAACTGAACCTTTCCCCAAAGTGAAACCCCCTTATATTCACAAGCTCCACTTTTTAAAGCATCAATAAATTTAGATTTTTCGATAGGACTTAGCGTTGAAAATTTTGATGAAGTTTCTTCAAAAGCTGAATAGTTTGGAGTAATAAATAAGCTTATTAGGATTAAAGTAAGAATATTAAATAACTTCATTTATTCTAGATTTTAATGTTCTTTCATATTAGCAAAAACCATTCCTTTTATAAAAAAACGGATATTTTAGTTTAATCTATAAATTTAAGCTGTTGTAGTCAACTTATAAATATAATCTTTGGTTAAACCATTTAATTAATAGCCTACAAGAATTCAGTATTCAATTTCTATATCATGAAGTTCCTACAAAAAGTGTGACTATTTTTTCTAAGCCGCTTTATTAATTAAT
>CAZKFN010000070.1:0-13159 GCA_964552035.1 uncultured Flavobacteriales bacterium | reverse complement strand
ACTTTCGACCGGTCAAAACCACACTTAAATATTGGTACTATCGGACACGTTGACCACGGTAAAACTACATTAACTGCAGCTATATCAACTGTATTAGCTAGCAAGGGATTGTCTGAAAAAAGAGATTATAATCAAATTGATAATGCTCCAGAAGAAAAAGAGAGAGGTATTACAATTAGTGCTTCTCATATAGAATATGAAACAGAAAAGAGACATTATGCTCACGTTGACTGTCCTGGTCACGCGGACTATGTTAAAAACATGGTTACTGGAGCAGCTCAAATGGACGGTGCTATTTTAGTTGTAGCTTCTACCGATGGGCCTATGCCACAGACAAGAGAGCACATTCTTTTAGCACGTCAGGTTGGTGTTCCAAAGATTGTTGTGTTTATGAACAAAGCAGATATGGTTGACGATGAAGAGCTGCTTGAGTTAGTAGAAATGGAAATTAGAGAGCTTTTAAGTTTTTATGACTTTGATGGTGATAATACTCCTGTTATTATTGGTTCTGCTCTTGGAGCTTTAAATGGCGAAGAGAAATGGATGGATAAAATTATGGAGCTAATGGATGCTGTTGATGAGTATATTCCCGTTCCACCAAGAGATACAGAAAAGCCTTTTTTAATGCCTGTTGAAGACGTGTTTTCAATTACAGGTAGAGGTACTGTAGCAACCGGAAGAATTGAAACTGGAATAGTTAATTCAGGAGAAGAAGTTGTTCTTTTGGGTATGGGTGCTGATAATAAGAAAACTACAGTTACTGGGGTAGAAATGTTTAGAAAAATTCTAGATAGAGGTGAGGCCGGAGATAATGTAGGGTTGTTATTAAGAGGTGTTGAGAAAAAAGATATTTCTAGAGGAATGGTTGTTGCTAAACCAGGTACAATCACACCACATACTAAATTTAAAGCTGAGATATATGTGTTGAAAAAAGAAGAGGGTGGTCGTCACACTCCTTTCCAAGATAAATATCGTCCTCAGTTCTACTTAAGAACTACCGATGTTACCGGAGAAATTTACCTAGAAGAAGGTAGAGAAATGGTTATGCCGGGTGATAACGTAACTATTACTGTTGAATTAATTGCACCAGTAGCAATTAACAAAGGATTACAATTTGCAATCCGTGAAGGTGGTAGAACAATCGGAGCTGGACAGATTACTGAAATTATTGAGTAATATAATAAAGTGTGTAAAGTAATAAAGGTGTTGTGCTGTTTATTAGCATAATACCTTTATTTGGCTTTTGATAATTCACACGGGTGTAGCTCAATTGGTAGAGTAGTGGTCTCCAAAACCATTGGCTGGGAGTTCGAGTCTCTCCACCCGTGCAGAAAATATAAAATAAATGCCTAGTAAGATTAGAACATATATTGAAGAATCAGCAGATGAGCTGTTCCATAAAGTAAGTTGGCCATCTTGGTCCGAACTTCAAAGTAGTGGTGTAGTTGTCTTGATTGCTTCGATAATTATTTCTTTGATTATCTTTTTAATGGACTCTACATTTAGTAGAGTTATGGAATATATTTATAGTTTATTTTAGTAACGAAATAAAATATAAGATTGAAAGAGGAACAACGATGAGTGAGAGTACTAAAAAATGGTATGTAATACGAGCGATTAGTGGGAAAGAAAAAAAAGTGAAACTTTTTATTGAAGATGAAGTTAATCGACTTGGGCTTGGAGAACATCTTAGTCAGGTACTTATTCCAACAGAAAAGGTATATCAAATTAGAAATGGGAAAAAGATTAGTAAAGAACGTAACTTTTTTCCTGGATATGTATTAATTGAAGCAGATTTGGTTGGTGAAATTCCTCATATAATTCGAAATACAACTAATGTAATAGGATTTCTTGGGGCTGAGAAAGGAGGCGAACCCTTGCCTTTAAGACAAGCAGAGGTAAATCGTATTCTAGGTAAAGTTGATGAATTAGCAGATAGCGAAGAGGAATTGAAAATTCCATTTATTGTTGGGGAATCTGTTAAGGTAATTGACGGTCCTTTCAATGGATTTAATGGATTTATTGAAGAAATAAATGAGGAAAAGAAAAAACTTAAAGTAATGGTTAAGATTTTCGGAAGAAAACAACCTTTAGAGTTAAGTTTTATGCAAGTTGAAAAAGATTCTTAATATAAATATAGCAGAAAATGGCTAAAGAAGTAAGTGGAATTATAAAATTACAAGTAAGAGGTGGAGCTGCTAATCCAGCACCTCCAGTTGGCCCAGCTCTAGGAGCAAAAGGCGTTAACATAATGGACTTCTGCAAGCAGTTCAACGGTAGAACTCAAGATAAAGCAGGTAAAGTTTTACCTGTTGTTATTACAGTTTATGCAGATAAGTCTTTTGATTTTGTTATTAAAACACCTCCAGCTGCAGTACAATTGCTAGAGAAATCAAAAGCAAAAAAAGGTTCTGCTGAACCTAATAAAGCAAAAGTAGGGTCGGTAACTTGGGAGCATGTTAGAGAAATTGCAGAAGATAAAATGGAAGATTTAAATGCTTTTGAAATTGAATCTGCAATGACTATGGTAGCTGGTACTGCTAGAAGTATGGGCCTAAACGTGAAAGGTAAACGTCCATTTTAATATAAAACTGCACAAGAAATTAGAATATGGCAACATTGACAAAAAAGCGTAAAATCGCTTTGGAAAAGATAGATAAAGAAAAACAATACAACCTTAAAGAAGCTTCATCATTAGTTAAAGAAATAACAACTACAAATTTCGATGCTTCTGTAGATATTAGTATTCGCTTAGGTGTAGATCCTAGAAAGGCCAACCAAATGGTACGGGGTTCTGTTTCTTTACCTCATGGTATTGGTAAAACAGTTAGCGTTTTAGCTCTAGTAACACCCGATAAAGAAGAAGAAGCTAAAGAAGCAGGTGCTGATTATGTTGGATTAGATGAATATGTTGAAAAAATCAAAGGAGGTTGGACTGATGTTGATGTTATCGTTACCATGCCTTCGGTAATGGGAAAAGTGGGCGCTCTAGGTCGTGTGTTAGGCCCAAGGGGATTAATGCCCAACCCTAAAAGTGGTACAGTAACCATGGATGTTGGTAAGGCAGTAGCTGATGCTAAAGGCGGTAAGCTTGACTTTAAAGTAGATAAGTATGGAATTATCCATTCTACTATAGGTAGGGTTTCTTTTGAACCTAATCAAATTAGAGAAAACGCTCTAGAAATGATTCAAACTATAGTAAAACTAAAACCAACTGCTGCAAAAGGAACGTATATCAAATCAATTGCAATTTCTAGTACAATGAGCCCTAGTATTCCAATTGATATTAAAAGATTTATTGAAGAATAACTTTTCAATCTATATAGAGAAATGACAAGAGAAGAAAAAAAAGAAATCGTAGAAATGCTTTCAAAGAAATTGAATGAAAGCGGTATTTTCTACCTAGCTGATATCTCGGATTTGGATGCTGAGAAAACAACTAAGCTTAGAAGATTAGCATATAAAAGAAATATCTCTTTAAATGTAGTTAAAAATACTTTGCTTAAAAAAGCTTTCGAAGCTGCTGATGCTAGCTATGAAGAATTTTATGAAGTATTAAAAGGGAATACCTCTATAATGTTTGCTGAAATTGGAAATGCTCCGGCTAAACTAATTAAAGAGTTTCGGAAAAAGAATAAAAAACCATTACTTAAAGGAGCTTATGTTGATGAAGCAATCTTTTTAGGTGATGAAAATATTGAGCTTCTGGCTTCCATGAAGTCCAAAGAAGAAGTTATTGCAGATATTATTGCATTGCTTCAGTCTCCAACCAAAAATGTTATTTCTGCCCTTCAATCTTCGGGTGGTCATAAAATTGCTGGATTGGTTAAAGCCCTTTCTGAAAGAGGGGAATAATAAAATGTACGCACTCTCAACTCATATAAATTAAAAATTAAATAAAAATAGAATAAAATGGCCGATTTAAAAGCGCTTGCAGAAGAGTTAGTAAACTTAACAGTAAAAGATGTTAATGAATTAGCAGATATCCTTAAGGAAGAATATGGTATTGAACCAGCTGCTGCTGCTGTTGCAGTTGCAGGTCCTGCTGCTGGAGGAGACGATGCTGGTGAAGAAAAAACTGAATTTGACGTAGTTTTAACTGCGGCAGGTGGATCTAAACTAGCAGTTGTTAAGTTAGTTAAGGAATTAACTGGACTTGGACTTAAAGAATCTAAAGAACTAGTAGATGGAGCACCTAAACCAATTAAAGAAGGTGTCTCTAAAGAGGAAGCTGAATCTTTTAAGAAACAATTAGAAGAGGCTGGAGCTGAAGTTGAACTTAAGTAAGTTGAAGCACAGCTGATTAAAATAAGGTTTAGTCCCGAAAGGGGCTAAACCCTTTCTTGTTTGTATCTACTTATTAATATAATCTTTTTTTAAGATGGCTAAAGCACCAACACAAAAAACAAATAGTCGCGTAAATTTTGCAACTATTAAAAATATACTTGAGTATCCTGATTTTTTGGATATACAACTTCAATCTTTTCAGGACTTTTTTCAATTAGATACATCCCCTGAATTTAGAGATACAGAGGGTCTTTATAGGGTTTTTAGTGAAAACTTCCCTATTACAGATTCGCGAAATCAATTCGTCCTTGAATTTCTAGATTATTTTGTAGATCCACCTAGATATAGTATTGAAGAGTGTATTGATAGAGGCTTAACGTATAGTGTTCCTCTAAAAGCAAAGTTGAAATTATATTGTACTGACCCTGAACATGAGGATTTTGAAACTATTGTTCAAGATGTGTATCTCGGTACTATTCCTTATATGACTCCTAAAGGTACCTTCCTTGTTAATGGTGCTGAAAGAGTTATTGTTTCTCAATTACATCGTTCTCCTGGTGTTTTCTTTGGGCAATCTAGACACGCTAATGGTACAAAATTATACTCTGCAAGAGTAATCCCATTTAAAGGGTCTTGGATTGAGTTTGCTACTGACATAAACAATGTGATGTACGCATACATTGATCGAAAAAAGAAATTACCTGTAACTACTTTACTGCGTGCAGTTGGGTTTGAATTTGATAAAGATATTCTCGATATTTTCGAACTTGCCGATGAAATAAAAGTAAGTAAAGCAGGTCTAAAGCGTTCCTTAGGTAGAAAGTTGGCCGCTCGTGTTTTAAGAACTTGGGTAGAAGACTTTGTTGATGAAGATACTGGTGAGGTGGTTTCAATTGAACGTAATGAGGTGGTAATTGATCGTGAAACTATCCTTGAAAAAGAACACATTGATGCCATAATTGATTCAGGCTCTAAAACAATTATACTTCATAAAGAAGATATTAATTCAGCAGACTTTGCAATAATATATAATACATTGCAAAAAGACCCTTCTAACTCTGAGAAAGAGGCAGTTGAGCACATTTATCGCCAGCTTCGAAATTCTGAACCGCCTGATGAGGAAACAGCTAGAGGTGTTATCGACAAATTATTCTTCTCTGAAACGAGGTACGATTTAGGTGAAGTTGGAAGATATAAAATCAATAAGAAATTAGGCCTAAAAATAGAAGATAGTATTAAGATTTTAACTCGAGAGGATATTATCTCTATTATTAAATATCTAATCGAATTGATTAATTCAAAAGCTGATGTTGACGATATCGATCACTTAAGTAATAGAAGAATACGTACAGTTGGTGAGCAGTTGTACAATCAATTTGGAATTGGCCTAGCTAGAATGGCTAGAACCATAAGAGAAAGGATGAATGTTAGAGATAATGAGGTGTTTACGCCAGCAGATTTAATTAATGCAAAAACTTTATCTGCAGTTATCAATTCTTTCTTTGGCACTAACCAATTGTCTCAGTTTATGGATCAAACCAATCCACTTTCTGAGGTAACTCATAAAAGAAGAATGTCAGCACTAGGGCCTGGAGGGCTTTCAAGAGAAAGAGCTGGGTTTGAGGTACGTGACGTTCACTATACACATTACGGCAGACTTTGTCCAATTGAAACTCCAGAAGGACCTAACATTGGTCTAATTTCTTCTATGTGTGTGTATGCTAAAGTAAATCGACTTGGATTTATTGAAACACCTTATAGAAAAGTAGAAAATGGAATCGTAGGACTTAATAATAAGGACGTTGTATACTTATCTGCTGAAGAGGAAGATCAACAAACCATCGCACAAGCAAATGCGATTGTAAATAAAGATGGAACCTTTGCCTCTGATCGTATTAAATCAAGATATGAAGGAGACTTCCCAGTAGTTGAACCTGGAGAGGTGACCTTAATGGACGTTGCTCCTAATCAGATTGCTTCAATTGCTGCATCGCTTATTCCATTCCTGGAACATGATGATGCTAACCGAGCACTTATGGGATCTAACATGCAGCGTCAAGCTGTACCTTTGTTAAGGCCAGAATCCCCTGTTGTAGGAACCGGCTTGGAAAAACAATTGGTAGGTGATTCAAGAGTTTTAATTAATGCAGAAGGAACTGGCGTGGTAGAATATGTGGATGCCAATAAAATTATTGTTACTTATGAAAGAACTGAGGAGCAAGAATTAGTATCCTTTACTGAGCCTACGGTTACTTATCCATTAACCAAGTATAAAAAGACCAACCAAAGTACAGTAGTTAACCTAATCCCTATTGTAAGTAAAGGTGAAAAAGTTCATAAAGGACAAGTTCTTTGTGAAGGTTATGCTACAGAAAAAGGAGAGTTAGCACTAGGAAGAAACTTAAAAGTAGCTTTTATGCCTTGGAAGGGATATAACTTTGAGGATGCTATTGTGATATCTGAAAAAGTTGTTTCTGAAGATTTATTTACTTCTGTTCATGTTGATGAATTTACATTAGAGGTTAGAGATACAAAAAGAGGGGTTGAAGAATTAACAGCAGATATTCCTAATGTGAGTGAAGAGGCTACAGCAGATTTAGATGAGAATGGATTAATTCGAATTGGTGCTGAAGTTAAAGAAGGCGATATTCTTATCGGTAAGATTACGCCAAAAGGAGAATCTGATCCTACTCCAGAGGAAAAACTTCTTAGAGCAATCTTTGGAGATAAGGCTGGGGATGTTAAAGATGCATCTCTTAAAGTTCCTCCTTCAACTCATGGAGTTGTTGTGGATAAGAAACTTTTTGAACGAGTTATAAAAGATAGAAAATCTAGAGCAGAAGAAAAGGTTATTTTAGCGCAAATTGAAGAAGAAGAAAGAAGAGAAATTCAAGAGCTTAAGGACCGCTTAATAGAAAAACTTTATACTATTGTTAATGGGAAAACTGCTCAGGGAATTACAAATTATTATAACGAAGTAATCATTCCTAAAGGAACGAAGTTTACGCAGAAGATTCTTCACCGTATAGATGATTTTGCTTTTATTGATTATAAAAACTGGACAACTTCTGATGAATTAAATCAGGTGATTAAAACCATGTTGCATAATCACAATATGAAAGCAACTGAAATTCAAGGGAAGTATAAACGTAAGAAGTATGCACTAACTGTTGGAGATGAGCTTCCTACTGGAATTGTGAAATTGGCTAAAGTATATTTAGCTAAAAAACGTAAACTGAAAGTTGGAGATAAAATGGCTGGACGTCATGGTAATAAAGGTATTGTTGCTAAAATTGTACGTCAAGAAGATATGCCATTCCTAGATGATGGAACTCCAGTGGACATCGTACTTAATCCATTAGGCGTACCATCTCGAATGAACTTAGGACAAATTTATGAAACTGTTTTAGGTTGGGCTGGAGAAAAGCTTGGAGTAAAGTTCTCCACTCCAATTTTTGATGGAGCTACTCTTGATGAAATTAATGAATGGACAGATAAAGCTAATCTTCCTCGTTTAGGAAGAACAAGACTGCACGATGGTGGTACAGGTGAATTATTTGACCAACCGGCAACTGTAGGTGTTATATATATGCTTAAATTAGGGCATATGGTTGAAGATAAGATGCACGCACGTTCTATCGGACCCTATTCACTTATTACGCAACAACCATTGGGTGGTAAAGCTCAATTTGGTGGACAGCGGTTTGGTGAAATGGAGGTATGGGCGCTTGAAGCATTTGGTGCAGCAAATATCCTACAGGAAATTTTAACTGTGAAGTCTGATGATGTTATGGGAAGAGCAAAAACATATGAAGCGATTGTTAAAGGAGAAAATATGCCAACACCTGGCATCCCTGAATCGTTTAATGTTTTGCTACACGAGCTAGAAGGATTAGGATTGAACATTACTTTAAGTAATGATTAATCATTAAATCATCAAACTAATTTATTTAACAGGTTTTTGAACAATATAACAATATAATTATGGCTTTTAGAAGAGACAAAAATGAGACAAATAAATTCTCAAAAATTACGATAAGCCTTGCTTCACCGGAAATGATCCTAGAAAAATCTCACGGTGAGGTATTGAAACCAGAAACGATTAACTATCGTACGTATAAACCGGAAAGAGATGGTTTATTTTGTGAGCGAATTTTTGGTCCTGTTAAGGATTATGAATGCCACTGTGGGAAATATAAGAGAATAAGATACAAAGGGATTGTTTGTGATAGATGTGGGGTTGAAGTAACTGAGAAAAAGGTGCGTAGAGAGCGAATGGGACACATTACGCTAGTTGTGCCTGTTGCTCATATTTGGTATTTTAAATCTCTACCTAATAAAATAGGATACCTTTTAGGTTTACCAACCAAAAGACTAGATTCTATTATTTATTATGAGCGTTATGTTGTCATTCAACCGGGAGAAGCAAAAGATGCTCAGGGTGAAGAATTACAATACCTAGATTTTTTAACTGAAGATGAATATTGGGATGTATTAGATTCTTTACCTAAGGAAAACCAATATCTAGAAGACACAGACCCGAATAAGTTTATTGCTAAAATGGGAGCTGAAGCTCTTTTTGAATGCTTAAAACGATTAAAGCTTGATGAGCTTTCTTATGAACTAAGACATAAAGCAAATACTGAAACCTCTCAGCAAAGAAAGAATGAAGCGCTTAAACGCCTTCAAGTTGTTGAAGCTTTTAGATCGGCTAATAGACATATTGAAAATAGACCTGAATGGATGATCATTAAGGTGGTACCAGTTATTCCACCTGAATTGAGACCATTGGTGCCATTAGACGGAGGAAGATTTGCTACTTCTGATTTAAACGATTTATATCGTCGTGTAATTATTAGAAACAACCGTTTAAAGAGACTGATGGAAATTAAAGCTCCTGAAGTTATCTTGAGAAACGAAAAGCGTATGCTTCAAGAATCTGTGGATTCACTTTTTGATAACTCAAGAAAATCTTCAGCGGTTAAAACAGACTCAAACCGGGCATTAAAATCTTTAAGTGATAGCTTAAAAGGAAAATCCGGACGTTTCCGCCAAAACTTATTGGGTAAACGTGTGGATTATTCTGCTCGTTCCGTAATTGTTGTTGGACCAGATTTAGAACTTCATGAATGTGGTTTGCCTAAAGATATGGCAGCAGAGCTCTACAAACCATTTATAATTAGAAAATTAATTGAAAGAGGTATTGTAAAAACTGTTAAGTCTGCTAAAAAAATTGTAGATAAAAAGGAACCTATTGTTTGGGATATCTTAGAAAATGTATTAAAAGGACATCCAGTTTTATTGAACAGAGCACCTACTCTGCATAGGCTTGGTATTCAGGCTTTTCAACCAAAGCTTATTGAGGGGAAAGCAATTAGCTTACACCCTTTGGTTTGTACTCCCTTTAACGCTGACTTTGATGGAGACCAAATGGCAGTTCACCTCCCGCTAGGAAATGCTGCAATATTAGAAGCACAGATGTTAATGTTGGCTTCTCATAATATATTAAACCCTGCTAATGGTTCACCTATTACAGTTCCATCTCAAGATATGGTGCTTGGGTTATACTATTTAACTAAACAAAGAAAATCTGATAAGGATCATGTGGTGGAAGGTGAAGGGAAAATATTTTATTCGCCAGAGGAAGTAATAATAGCTAATAATGAGGGTAAACTTAATTTGCATGCAGGTATAAAAATAAAAATTACAAAAGCTGGTAAGTCTGAAATTATTGAAACAACCTGTGGGCGTGTATTATTTAATGAGGTTGTGCCTGAAGAAATGCCATTTATTAATGAATTATTGACTAAAAAGTCTCTAAGAGATATTATTGGTGAAATTTTAAAGATAGCTGGTACGGCTAAAACTGCAAAGTTCCTTGACGATATTAAGGAAATGGGCTATGAAATGTCGACCAAGGGGGGATTGTCTTTTAATCTTGAGGACGTTATTATTCCTACTGAGAAAGAAGAGATGATTGAAAAAGCCAATGAACAGGTTGCTGAAGTTTGGGATAATTATAATATGGGTTTCATTACGAATAATGAAAGATACAATCAAATTATCGACATATGGACGCATACAAATACTAGGCTGACCAATACAGTAATGGAACGCTTGAAAAATGATGATCAAGGCTTCAACTCCGTATACATGATGTTTGACTCTGGAGCTAGAGGTTCTAAAGAACAAATTCGTCAGCTTTCAGGTATGAGAGGGCTTATGGCTAAGCCACAAAAATCCGGTTCAATTGAACACGAAATTATTGAAAACCCTATTCTTTCTAACTTTAAAGAAGGACTATCAATTCTAGAATACTTTATCTCTACTCACGGTGCACGTAAAGGTCTTGCAGATACAGCTCTTAAAACAGCAGATGCTGGTTATTTGACTAGACGTTTAGTAGATGTGTCACAAGATGTCATTATTTCTGATGAGGATTGTGGCACTTTAAGAGGAACTACAATTTCTGCCTTAACTAAGTCAGATGAAGTAGTAGAAACTCTTCATGCTAGGGTATTGGGCCGGGTCTCTGTTCATGACGTATTCCATCCAAATACAGGAGAACTTATTGTTAAGTCTGGTGATGAGATTAATGAAGAAATAGCTGAAAAAATTAAAAATTCTCCTATTGATGAGATTGAGGTTCGATCGGTTTTATCTTGTGAATTAAAACGAGGAGTTTGCTCTAAGTGTTATGGAAGAAGTTTAGCTACAGGAAGGATGGCACAAATTGGGGAAGCGGTTGGAGTTATTGCAGCTCAGTCGATTGGAGAGCCAGGTACTCAGCTTACTTTAAGAACATTCCACGTTGGGGGTACAGCTTCTAAAATTGCCGATGAGTCTAAAGTTGAGGCAAAATATGAAGGACTTCTTGAAATTGATGAGCTAAGAACAGTTGAAGGAAAAGATAGGGATGGTAAAAAGATTACCATTGTTGTTGGACGTTCAGCTGAGGCTAGAATAATTGATACAAAAACAAACATTGCATTAAGTACAAACTTTATCCCTTATGGATCTATATTAGAGAAAAAGGAAGGGGATGTTGTTAAAAAAGGAGAAAGAATTTGTTATTGGGATCCTTATAATGCCCTAATTATTGCAGAACAATCAGGTAGCGTTCATTTTGAAAATATGATTGATGATGTTACCTATAAGGAAGAATCCGACGAACAAACTGGTTTTACTGAAAAAGTAATTATAGAAAATAGAAATAAAAAATTAATTCCAGAAATCAAATTAGTTGATAAAAAAGGAGAATTAATAAAAACTTATAACCTACCAGTTGGAGCACATATTATTGTTCATGAAGGAGATGAAATTGAGGTAGGTGCTACTTTAGTTAAAATTCCTAGAACAGCTGGAAGATCTGGAGATATTACCGGAGGTTTACCAAGAGTAACGGAACTGTTTGAGGCTAGAAACCCTTCTAATCCAGCAGTAGTTTCTGAAATTGACGGTATTGTTTCTTTTGGGAAAATTAAAAGAGGTAACAGAGAAGTTATTGTTGAATCAAGAACAGGAGAGATTAAAAAATACTTAATTAATCTATCTAAACACATCTTGGTTCAAGAAAATGATTTTGTTAGAGCGGGTACACCACTTTCTGATGGTGCGATTACTCCAGCTGATATCTTGGCAATTAAGGGACCAACTCAAGTACAAGAATACTTGGTAAATGAAGTACAAGAAGTTTACCGTATGCAAGGGGTTAAGATTAACGACAAACACTTTGAGGTGATTGTACGCCAAATGATGAGAAAAGTGGTCATTGAAGATCCGGGAGATACTAGCTTCCTTGAAACTCAAATTGTTAATAAAACTGACTTTGCTGAGAAAAATGATTGGATTTTTGGTAGAAAAGTAATTGTTAACGCTGGAGATTCTGAAGAATTAAAAGAAGGACAAATTATTTCTGCACGTCGCTTAAGAGAAGAAAATTCTAAATTGAGACGTCAAGATAAAAAAATTGTAGAGTTTAGAGAAGCAGTTCCTGCTACTTCTAACACTATCCTTCAAGGAATTACTAGAGCTTCCCTGCAAACAGATAGCTTTATTTCTGCTGCATCTTTCCAAGAAACTACTAAAGTTTTAAATGAAGCTGCTGTGAATGGTAAACAAGATACCTTAGAAGGATTAAAGGAAAATGTTATTGTAGGACACCTAATTCCTGCTGGAACGGGTTTAAGAGAGTATCAAGAATATATAGTAGGCTCAAAAGCTGAATATGAGAAATTGAAAAATTCTAAAAGCGAGGAAATAATAGAAGAAGATGCTTCAGTAGAATAATAAAAAACAAATGTAATATGAGCGATGATAATAGAAAAACAGATAATAAAAATACGTTGAATATTGAATTGACGGAAGAAATTGCGGATGGCATTTATTCTAACTTAGCTATCATAAGCCACTCTTCCTCTGAATTTGTATTTGACTTTATTAGAGTAATGCCTGGACTGCCTAAAGCAAAGGTTAAATCAAGGATTTTGATGACCCCTGAACATACTAAACGCTTTTTAAGGTCGCTGCAGGATAACTTAAATAAATATGAATCGCTCAATGGAAGTATTAGAGATTCTGAAGGACCACAGTTCCCCATGAACTTTGGACCTAAAGCAGAAGCCTAATAAAATAAAAAAACAGCCTTGAATTTCAAGGCTGTTTTTTTTTGCTATAAACTTTTATTTCTCCCCTATAACTTAGCTAATCTTAAGTTTTAATCCTTTTGAATGTTTTAGAAATTAGAACGTTTAATTTGTATGCTTTCTCCTTATTATTTAGTCGCTCCTTAACAATCGAAACTTAAATTTCTACTTTCTTTTGTTTTCTTGAAAATTGAGAAGAATAATATATTGAAAAAAATAAAAAAAGC
>CAZKFN010000069.1:0-13206 GCA_964552035.1 uncultured Flavobacteriales bacterium | reverse complement strand
AGCATTTACTGCAGATACGACCCATGCCAACTGCTACCCTCTAGAAGTGAACTTTCAAGATCAATCTACAGGTAATATTACTGAATGGTATTGGGATTTTGGGGATAACAATACTTCGGCCATACAACATCCTTATCACAATTATATAGCTAATGGGAATTTTAATGTTTTCCTAAGGGTAAAAACATCTTACGGTTGTAGCGATAGTGTTAGTATGGGAGAGTTTATTAAAATTAATGCTCCTACTGCAGATATTATTCTGGATAAAGACAGTGCTTGCATCCATGATATTATCAACTTTAAAGCAGAAAACCCTTCAGGTGTTACCGATGTATATTGGGATTTTGGAGATGGTTCTGGAAGTCGAGATTATGTTACTTCACATGCTTACGATAGAGTTGGTTTGCATTACCTCTATCTTACTTTAAGAGATTCAACCACCAATTGTAATGTTAAAGTTATGGACAGCATTTACATTTTTGATAATAAAGCTGAATTCATACTCAATGAGGACACAGCCTGCCAGCCTTTTAATGCAGTATTTCAAAACAATTCTACCGGAGCCGATAAATTTACATGGGATTTCGGAGATGGCAATACCAACAGTAATGATTTTAACCCAACTCACCTCTATTCTCAAGCCGGAAGCTATACCATTAGCTTAAAGATTGAATCCAATATAGGATGCAAAGACACTGCTCGCCAAAACCTACTTGTAAACCCAAAACCAAAAGTTAGTTATACTTCAGATCAAGAGATTTGTATTGGAGATAGTGTTATACTTGAAGCTTCGGGTGGAATGCGGTATTCTTGGTTCCCTTTTAATTCCTTAACAGACAGCAGCAGCGCTACACAAAAAGCAATACCCGATACAACAACCCTTTATCAAGTTATAGCTTTTAATGAGTTTAATTGTTCCGATACCGGATATATTAAAGTTAAAGTGCAACAAGCTCCTATTGCAATACCAAAAGGCAGTCTAGATACTACAATAATTATAGGAGAAAAGGTTGAATTAAATGTATATGCTGGGTTGGGGTTTTATTATCAATGGACTCCATCGCTGGGTCTGTCTTGCGATGACTGCTACAATCCTATTGCACGTCCATTGCAAAGTACAAGTTACATTGTTCGTATTGCAGATTCTTTGGGATGTTTTGAGATTTTTGATACCATTTATATAGAAGTTGAAGAAAAGTATTCAGTAGATGTTCCAAACACTTTTACTCCAAACGGAGACGGCACCAACGATGTTATTTATGCCAATGGATGGGGTTTAAAAGAATTACTTTACTTTAAGATTTATAATCGCTTTGGTGAAAAAGTATTTGAATCTAAGGATTTTGATGATGGTTGGGATGGTATTTACAAAAATAAGCCGCAACCAATTGAAACGTATGTATATGTTGTAGAAGCTCTTACTTATAGCGGAAAAGTTATATCCAAAAGAGGAACAATTAATCTACTTCGCTAAAGCATTTATAAATATACTGGAATTTCACTTCTTTTTAAGTTTACTAAACTATTAAAGTGAGCCATGCACTATTTCTTTCGTACCTTTGCTTTATCCTATTTAGAAAATGTGGAATAACGGTGTGTATGAGACAAAAAATATACAGTATAATAACTGGAACAGGCAGTTATCTTCCTACAAGAAATATCATAAACTCTGATTTCCATCAGCATACTTTTTACAATTCTTCAGGAGAAAAGATTGAAAAGACCAATGAAGCTATTACTAAGCAATTTCAAGAAATTACTACCATTAAAGAAAGAAGGTATATTACGGATGACTTACTTACTTCAGATATTGCCTATTTAGCTGCTAAAGAAGCTATAAAATCTGCAAAAATTGACCCGGAGAGCTTAGATTATATTATTATGGCTCACAACTTTGGAGATGTTAAACCCAACAGCAAAAGTGTAGATATAGTACCCAGCCTAGCTGCTAGAGTTAAAGCTAAGCTAAAAATTAAAAATCCTAGCGCTGTTGCTTATGATATTTCTTTTGGCTGTCCGGGTTGGTTACAAGCTTTTATTCAAGCCAACTACTACATCCAATCCGGAGATGCTAAACGTATCTTAATTATTGGAGCAGAGACGCTTTCAAGAGTGATTGACCCTCATGATGTGGACAGCCTTTTATATGCAGACGGTGCAGGTGCTACAATAATAGAAGCCCAAAACAGTGAAAGCCCTCTGGGAGTAATTGCACATAAAACACGTTCTGATACTCATGTTTATTCTGAAATGCTCTATATGGATGAATCTTACAATTCTAAACACGGGGGAAAAGAAAATAATTATCTAAAAATGAATGGTAGAAAAATTTATCAATATGCCTTAGAAACCGTTCCTCAAGCAATAAAAGAATGTTTAGAAAAAGCTAAAGTTTCTCTAGTAGAAGTTAAAAAAATATTAATCCATCAAGCCAATGGCAAAATGGATGATGCAATATTAGAACGTCTTTTTGCATTGTATAATTTAAAGCAAATACCAGAAAACATCATGCCTATGACAGTTTCTTGGTTAGGGAATTCTTCTGTTGCTACCATTCCAACTTTATTGGATTTAATTATAAAAGGTAAAATGGAAAAACATAAACTTACAAAAGGAGATACACTTATATTTGCCTCAGTAGGTGCCGGAATGAATATCAACGCAATGGTTTATAAATATTAATCAAGCTACTTTTAATAGCTCCAAGTTTTCCGTATAGATAATTAAACCTTCTATTGGCAAATCGGTGATTTCTGATAGTGCATGTATATAATTCTTTACCTGAATCTCATGACTTTCATTCTTCTCTCCTGTCTTATAATCAATCACTACCCATTTATCTTTAAAAATTACCAAGCGATCCGGTCGTACTATTTCACCTGATGAAGTAATTAAAGGCACTTCTCGTTTGCTTTCAATGTGTTTAGAGAAATATTCTTTTAATTCAAGATGTCCTGTAATGGCTTTTAATTTTGAAGACAAATAACTGAGTTCTTCTGGTTTAATTTCACCCTTCAAATGCTTTTGATTTAACACCGTTTCTATGTCTTCTTCTGTTTTAATATCCGCCAAAATGTCGTGCATTAAATTCCCATAATCTCTTTGGTTATTTTCTGCTTTTACCAACCAATTTCCCCTACCCTTTTTACTGATAGCTAACTTAACTGTCCAAGGTAAAGAATGGTATTTTAAATGGATCTTATCTTCTTCTAATTTTTCTGGAATTAAAGGCTTGGTTTTTGCATTTCCCCAACGATAATATTCATAGTCCTCCCCCTGATTTAAAGTTAAATTATTAAAGTCTAGGAAAGATTTAAGTAAATTTGACTCAGCAACTGATTCTGAGTATTTTGCAGAAAAGGGCTCGGCGATTAAATACAGACTATCTGCTGCTCTTGTTAAAGCAACGTAAAGTACATTTAAATCATCCATATGCCTTTTATTTACTTCTTCTTGATAGGTTGTTTTAAACAATGAAAAATCTAAATTTTTATTCTCTTTGATTAAGGCATAAGAAACTTCTGACTCTCCTTTTAATTCTTCAGGAAGTGAGACCCAAATGTCCTTGGGTTTTGGAAGAGCTACTTTCTTTAAAAAGGGCAAAATCACGATTGGAAAAGCTAAACCTTTAGATTTGTGAATGGTCAAAATTTCTATGGCATTGGTTCCTTCTGGAAGATCTAAAGCTAATTTATCCTGAAACTCTTCCCACCAGTCGATAAAAGCATTCAAATTATTCCCTTCTTTCTGACTGAAAGTCAATACCTCTTCTTGAAAAGATTGAATATAGATGTCAAATTCTTTATCCAACTCAAAAGTTCTAATAAACTCTTCAAACAACAAATGCAAAGGTAAAAGTTCAAGCGTTTCCACATTTATGGTATAGCCCAGTTCAAAAAAGAATTCTCTTAAGTCAGCTTGGGGATTTCCTTTACTGTCCACACGCAAATATTTTTTAAAATAGACATCCATTTTATCATCCCAACCTTTTTTGTTGATTAAAAAGCTTATGATGTCCTTAATGGCTTTAATGTTTTGAAAATCATTTAACCAAATAGAGAGGTTGACCAAAAACTTTACTTGTGGAATATTTTTAATCAATAAGGCTTCTGATGATACAAGGGGTATTTCTTCATCCTTTAAAAAATTAGCCACGTTTACAGCTTGAATATTGTTTCTACACAATATCCCAATATCTGAATAAGAATAATTATGATCTTCTACAGCAGTATTAATTATCTCTAAAATATGCTCTAAATGAAATTCGTCTTTCCCATTGTTTAGGAAGCGTAATTCCACTAATCCTTGATTTTTTTTATCTTCTCTTACTTTTTGTTCTACTTCATCAAAAATAGTTCTTACATCTTCTGCAAAGAGATCTTCTCTTTGCTTTAAATAGTTGAAAAATGTATTGTTAAAATCCACTACGGCCTCGGTGGAGCGATAGTTTGTTTCTAAATTTATAGGCTGATACTGACTTTTTAAAACCTGCATTCTTTGTTTTACAAAAGAGTTGTTTTCAAAGTTAGCATGCATATAATTAGGCATGGCTGCCAACTGCCTAACCTCTCCTCCTCTGAATCTATAAATGGCCTGCTTGGCATCTCCCACAATCATGTTTTTATGCCCCTCCGATAAGGCGTTTTCTATTAAAGGTAATAAATTGACAAACTGCAGAACAGAAGTGTCTTGAAATTCATCAATCATAAGATGTTTATACCATTCTCCTATTCGATGATAAATAAAAGGAACAGGCTCTTCCAATACAAATTGTGCTATTTTTTTATTAAAATCTGAAATGGGCAATACTCTTTCTTCCTTTTTATAATCTTCTATACGTTTGTCAATATCTTTAATTAAGGAGAGAGAATACAACTTATTTCTTATGGCCAATGCGGCAATGTAAATCTTAAGTTCCTTGTTTTTAAACTGTTCTAGCCTATTTATTAAATCTATTACAGAGGATTTTATACTATCAATAGCAGATCGTTCTACTAAAATTATTGTTTCTTTATACCAATAATCCTCTTCTATAGTTTTTACCATATAGGAGTTGAGTTCAAAAGTATCCGGTTTTAAAAGAACAATTTTATTAAAGTAATTTGCTATTCCTCTAGCCCCATAATAAAAGGATTTTACATCCGCACCACAATTTAGAATTAGATTATTTCCTTTGTTTTTTAGCTCTTCAAACTGATATTCTGTGTTTGTAATAATTTTAGATAAGTGCTTTTTTAAGTTGTTAAAGTCTTCTACTGAATTTTTTTTCAATGCATTTAAAAAAGGCGCATTGGAGTCTTTGGTAAGATTTCTGGCAAATTGTTTTAAATCCTCCTCAATTCTCCAACTGCTTTCTTCTTGTACTCTAAATAAGATAAAGCTGATTAAGCTTTTGGTAAGCTCAGGATCTCCCCCTACGGTTTCAATTAAGGCATTTACACTTTCTTCTAATATTCTTTTTTCATCAATTTCCAATTGAAAATTCATAGGAAGGCCTATATCTCTCGCAAAAGTTTTTATAATTCTATAGGAGAAACTATCGATTGTACTTACGCTAAAGTCGCCATAGTTGTGAAGTATTGCCGATAAAATTTTTTCTGCTTTTTCACAAAGTTCATCTTCACTCATTGCTAATTCCCGCATGAAAATAGTTCGCATCTCACTTTTAGCACTTTTGTCAGCTAAGAGTTGCAATTCCTCAACTATGCGATTTTTCATTTCTTGTGTAGCTTTATTGGTAAAAGTAATGGCCAATATTTTAGAGAAATAGTTATGGTCTTTCTTTGCTAAACAAAGTTTTAAAAACTCCTTTACTAAGGTAAAGGTCTTCCCAGAGCCTGCTGAGGATTTATATACTAAAAACTGCTTTTCCATAATTATAGTTTCGATTTCATAAAAATAACCTTTTCTTCAATAGGAATTTCTGCCGGTATCCAATGAATCTTAAAACCTTTTCTTTCCATTCGCCTGTACCATGTCATTTGTTTTTTTGCAAACCTTCTTATAGCTTGTAAAAGCTTTTCCATAATTTCTTTCTTATTCAATTCTCCCTTTATATGTTGAGCTATAAATCGATATTCTAAGCCGTAATATTGCAATTCATCATAAGTTAACCCCTCTTTCATTAAATCCTCTACTTCTTCAATCATCCCATCTTTAAACCTTTGGATCATGCGCTCTTTTATTCTTTGACGAAGTGCTTGCCTTTCCATGTAAATTCCAAAAATGATATTCGCTTTTACTATGGAGTTAGCTTTGGGATGCTTTTGTTCGTATTGTGCAATTTCAAGAGCACGAATTGTTCTCTCTCTTTCTATTAAATCTGTGGTATTATGCAGTTTAGGTTTTAATTTTCTTAAAAGTGCATTCAATTCATTTTGAGTAAGCTTAGCTGTACTTTCTCTTAACTTTTTATTTTGAGGGACAAATTGTAATTGCTTTTTTGCCAATGCAGTTTCAACATACAATGGAGTACCTCCACAAAGTATGGGAAGCTTTCCTCTTTGTTGTATATCTTGATAAGCTTTATAAAAATCCTGTTGAAAGTGAAATAAGTCATATCGTTCTCCAGCATTTAAAATATCAATAAGGTGGTAAGGAATTTTTTTATCGACAAAAATATAATCCGAAAGGTCTTTTCCTGTTCCTATATTCATCCCTTTATAAACTTGTCTACTATCTGCACTGATTACTTCACCGTTATTTTCATAAGCAAAGTGCGCTGCTAAATTGGTCTTTCCCACAGCAGTAGGGCCTAGAATCACAATTAATGGTTTCATTTATTTAGAACGATTATAAATAATATCATTCAAAAGCTTCTTTTTAGATTTTAGAATATTAAATTTGTGCCATAATGGAAAGAGGTATTCTATCATTTTTTGCCTTAGCTTTAGTAGCCGTAATGGTTTATACATTTTCTTATAAATCATGGCTACGCATTTCCTATGAACTTCACAAAGTCGAAATTACAGAACTCTTTTGTATCAATAAAGAGGAAACAGCCTTTAATTGTGAGGGTCAATGTTATCTTCATAAAAGCTTAGAAAAAGCAGACCTTCCTGGAAAGGATAATCACAATGAAGAAAGGACTTCTCAAATTCAACTTCAACTATTTGTTGAGAGTGAATTGAACACCAGTTTAAACATTCCTTTTTTTGAGGAAAGATTAAAAGACAGTTACAGCAACTTATACACTTATCTTTCTTCTACTTCCCTTTTACAGCCGCCCCGGAAAAATTCTGTAGCATAAGTTTCCCTATTTTCAAGCTTGCAAAATTGCTATTTTAACAATTCAGTTTATAGTTAAATAAGATATCTTCTATTAGAGATTATGCTCTTAGGATACGTTAAATAAATTGAAGGTATTAATTCTTTAGCAAGTTACTCTTAGGCTGCTTATGCCCATACACAAATCTTTGTTTTGAGAGAGTATTTCAGGAGTTTTCTGAAAGTTCTCATCTTAAAAAAATTAAATATTCAAATACCGCCTAACTCTAAAAGGTTATGCGCTATTAAAAATAAATAGTATGAAAAAAAATATGTGGATTGCTTTTGTGGTAATAGCAACAGCAGTTATAGGGTCTTGTCAAAATCCCAATAAAAGACCTCATGAAGTTCACGAAAGTCAACTTCAAAAAATCACTCCACTATCCTCATCTAATAAAAACGCTTTTTGTGTTTTTATGTGCAACGATGAGAAAGGAATGCCGGCAATTAGTTGGATAGAAAGGGATAGCATGGATTATAAATCGTTTTATTTATCTAGGTTTGATAAAAAAGAAAACGAATTTACTACTCCTATTTCAATTCCTATCAGTCAAAATACAGCTATACATGAAGAGGGTATGCCCAAAGTAGCATTTAAAGGTGACGGTAGTATTTTCGTGATTTATGAAACTAAGGAGGAAGTAGAAAATAGCAAATGGGGATTAACCGATGTAAAATATATTCAATCTTTTGATAATGGAGAAACATGGACTTCGGCCAACTCTATTGCGAAAGAGGATTATAAAAGAGGAAAATCCAGTTCTTTTGCAAACCTAAGTAGATTAGCTGACGGTGAAATAGGTGTCTGTTGGCTGGGCTCTGCCAAAACTGAAGGAAGGCCGGTGAAATTTGTAAGAACCCAAGGTGAAGATTTTGGTGAAATACTTACGATTGATGAAGAAGCTTGCCAATGTTGTAGAACTTCGATTCACAGTTCTGATAAAGGTTCTATAAGTATAGCTTATCGAGACTTATTGGAAGGTTCTGTTCGCGATATTTCTATTGCTCAGTCTTTTGATAACGGTTTAACTTTTCAAGAAAGTATTCCCTTTAGCAATGATAATTGGGTGGTAGAAGGTTGTCCTCATGCTGGACCTTCCATTCAAACGGTTGATGAAAGCACTTTTGTCAGCTGGTTTACAGATGCAGAAGATAATCAAGGAGTATTTCTTGCTCAGTTGGATAAGAAAGGTAAAATGATCTTCAAAAAGCAAATTAGCAAAAGAGGGCATTTTAATCACCTTGATGTTTTAGCCGATGAAACGGCTATTATCGCCTATAATGAGAGTTATCAAGAAGATAATTCCATGTATAGCAAAATTATTATTGCCAAGTATAAAGATAATCAACTGACTCAAAAGGAGATTACTCCCCCCCTAGCTCTAGCTAATTTTCCTATAATTAAAGCTTTAAATAAGACGGAAGTTCTTGTTGCTTGGGTAGATGATTATCAAGCCTATTATACCATTCAAAATATAAATGCCATTGAAGAGAAAGTATTAAGTAATGCTTCTTTGGCTACACACCTTATTAGATAAAAAAATAAAAATATGAAATCAATGAAAAGTATTGTTAAATTAATTGTAGTTTCTGTTGTTGTTCTATTTTTTCATACTAAAACACAAGCTCAAGGCACAACTGTAAGAGGTTATGTCTATGATTTAGAATTACAAGAGCCTTTAATTGGCGCCACACTTATTACGGAGGATACCACCATAGCTACTTCAACGAATATCGATGGTTTTTTTGAAATTCAAACAAAAGATAAGCAGGGGAAATTAAGAGTTTCTATGATTGGATATCAAACTCAATTTGTAGAATACAATGAGGGATATTCTCAGTTAAATATAAAATTAAAAACAGATGTTACATTACTCAATGAAGTTAGAATAACTTCTTATGCTGGAAATAAAAGAAGCAGAGAAACGCCTGGTGCCATTGCGACTATCAGTGGGAAGCAACTCAGGCAATCTGGAGGTTCTTCTATTCAAAATGCTTTAAATAGTGTTTCTGGAGTTCGAATGGATCAAAGTACGCTTTCAGAATCTAGAATTTCTATTCGGGGGAATGGTATTCGATCGCCTTGGGGAATTAGAAATATCAAAATTTATATCAATGACATTCCAGTTACTGAAGCAGACGGTACAACAAGGATAGAAGCTATTGATATTGAAAATCTAGGAAGTGCTGAAATAGTTAAAGGCCCTGCTTCAAGTATTTATGGAGGTGGAACTACTGGAGGAGTTATTAACTTCAAACTTCAAGATGCTAATTACCAAGAGCGAAGTATTGAAGGAGCAGCTTTAATAGGCTCTTTTGGACTTCAGCGATATTCGACAAGCTATAGGCATGGAGATGAAAAAGTGAACACCTATGTTTCTTATGGTCAACAGTTTTTTGATGGACATAGAGAGCATGCTAAGGATGAGAGACAATTTATGACCGGGAATTTTCAATTTTATCCCTCAGAAAAGCAGACCATAACTTTATTGTTAAGTCGCTCCATACAAAACTCTCAAATACCAGGTGCATTAAATCAAAAGCAAGTAGAAGAAAATCCTAATCAAGCCAGTGCTTCAAATCTTGATAAACAAGCAGGAAGATATCAAAAATGGACGAGAATTGGCATAGGTCAGCAATATAGATTCAATCCTAAACTAACGAATTCTACCAGCATATTCACTTATTTTTATGATTTAAATCACCCCCTAGCCTATGCTTATATTCGAAACTTCTATCAAAGCTATGGAGGAAGAACACGTTTTACTTATGACCCTAAGTTTGAGAAGTTAAATACTAAATTTACCCTAGGTGCAGAATTTAATCAAGGAAACACTAAAGGGGCTCAATATGAAAATGTTAAAGGTAAGGAAGGCAATATTAGAAGCAACATTGATTATATCAATACTTACTATACTTTATTCTATCAATCTGAAACAGAATTAACCTCTAAAGCTGTGCTTACTGCTGGTTTAAGTGTAAATGAACTTTCCTATGATGTAAAGGATTATTTATCTCCAGAAAAAAACGGCATCAAAAGGTTTAACGCTCAGATTTCCCCTAGGGTAGCATTGAGTTATAATTTTGGAATGCCTTTGTCTGTACATGGTACGGTTAGTACAGGTTTTGCACCACCTACAACTTCTGAAATAACGGATGAAAATGGTTCTATAAATCAAAGTATACGAGCTGAAAAAGCCATCAACTACGAATTAAACTTTAAAGGTAATCTGTTAGATTCGAGATTTGCTTATGATTTAGCATTTTTCAAAATGGATATGGAGGGAGAATTAATTGCTCAAACCGTTCAACAAAATATAACTATCTATAATAATTCTGGACGAACTGAACACAATGGGATTGAACTTGCTCTAGCTTATAGAATTATAGATGAATTAAATGGTAAGCATCTTAGCTTACTTCGCCCTTATGCTTCTATAACGTATTCTGATTTTAGTTTTCTAGACTACAAAATACTTGATAGTACGCAAGAAATGGTATCACAATTTGACGGGAATGAATTAACGGGAATTCCACCTTGGGTTGTTAGTATTGGAGTAGATTTAGAAACTAAAATAGGCTTTTATTTTAATGCTAATTTTTACTATAATGACAAGATGCCTTTAAATGATGCCAACACAACTTATAACCCTTCATACAATTTACTCAATACAAAGTTGGGTTATCAAAAAGAGTTTTTAAAACACTTTAATTTAAATGTTTATGCAGGGTTAAACAATATTTTAGATGCTAAGTACAGCTCTTTTACCTCACTAAATGCTGTTGGTTTTGGAGGTAATCAACCGGCTTACTTCAATCCCTCTCCAGGAATTAATTCCTACATGGGCATTGCTTTAAAATATAAATTATAACATTATCGAGCTGTAATGCGCTAGTGTAAATTAAAAAATGATTAAATTTGATTATATATTAACCTAAAAAGAAATGAAAACCCAAGTAAAAAACAAATTATTTTATTTTCTGTCCATTGGCTTATTAAGTTTAACATTTATTGCTTGTGAGAAAGAAGATAAAGACCCCATTATTGAAACAAAAATTGTAGAGAAAGATGTAAAAAGCTATAAGGCTACCATTAATTTTATAGAAAAAGTCAATGGTGATGATGTAGTGTACAACACCTCTAATATGCCCTATCAAAACAAAAAAGGGCAAGACTACAACATCAGTAAGCTGCGTTTTTTAATATCAAATGTTACTTTTCATAAGAATAATGGTACTAGTTTCACCATTAAAGGGTATCATTTATTTGATAACACTGTTTCTGAAAGTTCAACCTATGAACCTTCCGTAAAAGTTCCAGAGGGGGAGTATGAGTCGGTTTCATTTACTTTTGGTTTTAATGAAGAGGACAATCAAACTGGTTTATATCAAGATTTAAATCTTGCCAATTGGGGCTGGCCAGGTATGAGTGGCGGACATGACCACGGACATGGAGATATGGGAGATTTAGGAGGTGGATATCACTTTATGCAACTGGAGGGTCAATACGACAGCTCTGGAGTAGCTAAAGGATTCGAAGTTCATATGGGGAAAGCTAAAAATGAAAATGAAAACCCACCTTTATTTGAAAATAACCACTTTATTGCAAGGTTGCCTTCTTCTGCTATAAAAGTAGATGAAGATTTTTCATTTACTCTAGTTATGAACATTGATCAATGGTTTGAAAATCCTTATGAGTGGGATTTTAACATTTACAACATGAGCATTATGGGAAGTTATGATGCCCAGAAAAAATTAAATATAAACGGTCCCACTGTATTTACTTTTAAGAGGGAATAAATTTAAAAAATGAGAAAGGTTTTAGGTATTATCTTAGCTTTTATCCTTGTCCAAACTGCTTGTAGAAAAGAGGACAAAAAGGAGGATATTTTTCCTAAACCTAATGGTAAGGATGTAGTTTATAATCCTACTCCTTATCATTTACAATTGCCATCTCATTTTGATTTCTTAATAGGCCAACCTTATATCCCAGAGGATAATCCATTAACCGAAGAAGGAGTTGCGCTTGGTAAAAAGTTGTTTTTTGAGGTAAGGCTTTCAAAAAACAATCTGCTTTCTTGTGCTTCTTGCCACGAGCCTGCTGAAGCATTTAACGATATGGGCGTAGATTTTAGCTTGGGGGTTAATGGTCAAAGGGGAATTAGAAATGCCATGCCTTTATTTAACTTAGGATGGGTAAAATTACAAGGTTCTGCTTTCAATTGGATAGGAAGTGCTGAAAGTCTGGAAGAACAAGCTTTTGGACCAGTAACTGACCATTTGGAAATGGATGAAAAATGGGTAAACGTAGAACAGAAATTACAGGAGGATGCCCTTTATCCTCCTTTATTTTACGAAACCTTTGGAACAGAAGAGATAGATTCTACCCTTGTGGTAAAAGCCATCGCACAATATATTCGAACCTTAATTAGTGCTGAAAGCAGATTTGACAATTTTGTAAAACTTAATCTTTTTAGAGATGCTGAAGGTCCTATCTTAAATGAACAAGAGATTCGAGGGTTTCAATTGTTTATGGCTGAAGGTAAAGGAGATTGTTTTCATTGTCATGGGGATTTATCGAATCCATTACTTACTGACAATAAATTTAAAAACAACGGACTAGATTTAAACCCAGACTCCGGTTTGGCAGAAGTAACAGGAAATCCAAATGATGTTGGGAAGTTTAGAACTCCTTCACTTAGAAATCTACTTTTCACATCTCCGTATATGCATGATGGCAGATTTGAAACACTAAGGGAAGTAGTTGATTTCTATACGAGTACTGTTCAAGAAAGCTCCCCTAACATCGATGCCGTAATGTTTAAACCTAGAGATCTTAGCGAGTCAGAAAAAGATGATTTAATTGCTTTTTTGGAGGCCGTTACCGATAGTAATTTTGTTAATAATCCCGTACATCGAAAATAATATGAGAACAACAAA
>CAZKFN010000068.1:0-13465 GCA_964552035.1 uncultured Flavobacteriales bacterium | reverse complement strand
CCGCTAACATGAACTGTGTAAAAAACCAAACATTTTACCCAAAAACTTTTCCATAATTATCATCATACGGAATTCCATTTTTCACACAACCAACGGCAATCAATTTTAAACAGAGTAATCGAAACCTATAACGATATTGAATTCCCAAAGTTAATGATGAATTGGGACGATTTAAGAAAATTGCAACAAGACGGACATTACATCGGTTCACATACCGTAACGCATAGTATGCTGGGCACAATGAATAACGAAAATGACATTACTTCTGAATTAGTGTTATCAGGAAAACGTATTGAAGAGAAATTAGGTTATTTCCCTTTGACAATCTCTTATCCTGTCGGAAGTTTTAATAAAACGACAAAAGAACTTGCTGAAAAAGCTGGATACAAAATAGGATTAGCAGTAAAACAAAATATCCACAATCCGAAAAAAGACGACTTGTTTGAAGTATCAAGAATAGAATTGTATAATGAACCTTGGTGGAAAACACGTCTACGAATTACAAATACATTAGAAAATATCAAATCATTTATTCGTTACAGATGAAAATTATCCTATGGATTGGAAATGAATCTAATCAAAAAGCATTGGCCAATAAATTACACGAAGTTTTTCCGATTACAGCAATCGTTACAGAAACCCGTCAATCGAAAAGAAAACTTACACTTCGTTTAATTGTTGAGAAAATTATTGAAAAACTTTTCCTCTCTTCTATCGGAAAAGCATGGTGGGGAATGCTGAAAAATTATGAAGATAAATATCCTAAATATCCCGATACAGCAATTTTAGATGTTGAAAATATTAATTCTGAAGAAGCCTATAACTTTACCTCTAAACATAAACCTGATTTGATTTTAGTCTCAGGGACGCGACTTGTGAAAGAAAGAATGTTTGATATAAATCCTTCAATTGGAATTTTAAACCTGCATACTGGTCTTTCACCCTATGTAAAAGGTGGACCAAACTGCACAAATTGGTGTATTGCTAATAAAGATTTTCATTTAATTGGCAATACAATTATGTGGATTGATAAAGGTATTGACACGGGACACATTTTGACGACTGAATTTACATCTTTCAACGGCAAAGAAAACTTATCCGAGTTACACATAAAGGTTATTGAACACGCTCATAGCTTGTATATAAACGCCGTGAAACTTATTGCTGCAGGAAAAAAACAAAGCGTTAAACAATCCGACATTGCAAGTGGAACTACATACTATACCAAACAATGGACACTCAAACAAAAAATTAATCTAATTAGAAACTTCGCTCAACTTAAAAAAGAATTTGACAACGGAAATATAGTTGCAAAACGTAAAACAATTAAAACAATTGATATAAAATAAACATAAAAAAGCCCAAGCTGTCAACAGAGAACACCTTGTTTGCTAAAAGCAGAAGTAAACGTCTTCGATTGAATAATTTTTATTAAATTAACGTATCCGATTCATAGGAAATTTAAAGGTAAATTAGCCACCTTCGCGAATCAACGAGCCCATTAATCGCTCCTAATTAAAAACAAACCTTGCAATAAGAGATCAGAAGCGTAATACAAAATAAAAAAATGATAGAGTATACTACTTCTAAGAGTACTAAAGAATTAAAAGGAATTCTAGAATTGCAAAAGAAAAATTTGCGAGCTCAGCTTTCTAAAGAAGAAGCGGCAAGCCAAGGTTTTGTTTTTGTAAAGCACAACCTCAAAACACTAGAAAAGTTTAACAATATAGAAGAACACCTTATTGCAAAAGAAAATGACAAGATAATAGGTTATGTTTTGACAATGACGAAAGAGTCGAGGTATGACCTAGCTGAAATATTTCCGCTGTTTGAGCTCTTTGATAAACTAAAGTATAAAGGAAAAATAATATCCGACTGTAACTATATGCTTGTCGGGCAAGTTTGTGTAGGTAAAGCATACAGAGGAAAAGGGGTTTTTGTGAAGTGTTATCAAGCTTATCAGGAATATTATAGCTCTAAATATGATTTTACAATAACGGAAATCTCCAAATCAAATTTGCGCTCAAGGAAGGCGCATAAGAAAATTGGATTTGATGAGATTTACAAATATTCCGACACGGAAGGTGGTGAATGGGTTGTGGTTCTTTGTGATTGGAAATATTAATGTGAAAGCACTAAGAGAAAGTTGATCGTATTGGATTTCATGGTAATACGACCGATATTTTTCTATAAACGTAATGCCCCAAAGTGCTAAACTTGAACTTATAGCGTAAAATATCTAAATTGACAAGATTAAAATCTATACAAATGAACAATGACTTCCTGACTCAAAAAAGACAAGGATAAGTAAAAAGGCACTTGACTACTTTTGAAATTAATTTCTTAACAAGAAGTGCCTTATAATAAGCCAAAAAGTAAAGAAAATAAAACATACTACACATATCCTTTTCCCCTTCCCTTTTTAAGTAAAATAAACAAATAGAATCATACATGCCATAGAAAAATAGGCAAAAAATGCATGATGCAAAAAGTTTTAATCAGGAAAGCCGGTCTCATATCCAACAAAAATAAAAATATTTCTTCAGGAAATTCAGCCTTTTAAAAAACATACTCTTATTAGCCTAGAAAATTAAATTTATTTTAAGGCACTGCTGTCACCTACCCGCTGTTATCTAAGCTACAATATCATACAATAAATAAAAATATTTAGATAAAAACATCCAATTCATGACTTTTATCATTTTTTAAAGAAATTACTCGCCGTACTTTTGTCGTGAATATAATTTATAATACCTAAAAAAATGAAATACACATTAAGATTAGTACTCCTATTATTCGTCAGCGTGCTGTTAGCATGTGGGGGAAATGAAATAAAAGACGACCAAAGTAAAAAAGAAAGTACAAGCAGTAGCAGGGCAAGTGATATTGAGATAGTTGAGGATGAGAATACTGAAGAGGAAATCGTTCAAGCATCGACCCATGTTGATTTAAAAAACAAAGGTGTTGGTCCCATTACAGACATAAGTTTAGATGAAGAAATTAACGAAACGATGGTGATTCAAGGGAAGGAGTTGTTTGAGACTTATTGTACTGCATGCCATAAAACAGATAAAAAGTTTATTGGCCCAGCTCCTCAAGGAATACTTGAGCGTCGTACGCCGGAATGGGTAATGAATATGATTATTAGCCCAGAAGTAATGGTAGAAAAAGACCCATTAGCACGTGCTCTTCTAATTGAATTCAATGGAGCCCCAATGGCTAACCAAGGAATCACTGAAGAGCAAGCTAGAGAAATCCTAGAATACTTCAGAACTCTATAATATTATTAATCAACTAAATTTTTTATAATGAAAACAATCAAGCTTATAATCGGAGCTATTGCTATAACGGCTTTAATTAGTTGTGGCGGCAACGGGATAGAAAACGGAAACTCCAGCTCCAAAAAAAATGGAAAAGGTGTTGAGCTCTCAAAGGGCGGCATCTTAGCAGCTGATGCTGCAGAACGTGTGTACAACAAACCGGGTGAATGGGATGAGTTTTATGCTTTCCTATCGGGTGGTTTTGCTGGAAACTTAGACGTATATGGATTGCCTTCGGGAAGGCTTCTTAGACATATTCCAGTATTTTCACAAGACCCTGAAAAAGGATATGGTTATACTGAAGAAACTAAACCCTTGTTGCAAACTTCTTATGGCTTTATTCCTTGGGATGATGCACACCACCCTGACATTTCTCAGACAAATGGAGAGTTAGATGGTAGATGGGTTTTTATAAATGGTAATAATACGCCAAGAATTGCTCGTATTGATCTTACTACCTTTACTACTTCAGAAATTATCGAGATTCCACATAGTGCAGGAAATCACTCTTCTTCTTTTATTACTGAAAATACCGAATATGTAGTGGCAGGAACTCGTTTTGGAGTACCAACACCACAAAGAGATATGCCAATTTCTGAGCGTAAAGGAAACTTTAAGGGAGCTATTACTTTTATTAGTGTGGATCAAGAAACAGGTGGAATGGATATTAAGTTTCAATTATTGATGCCGGGTTTCGACTATGATTTATCACATCCAGGTAGAGATAAAAGCCACGGTTGGTTCTTCTTTACTACGTATAATACAGAAGAAGCTAACACTTTATTAGAAGTTAATGCTTCTCAAAATGATAAGGACTTTATCGCTGCAATTAACTGGAAAAAGATTGAAGAGTATGTAGATAATGGTGGTGGAACAAAAGTTCCAGCTAATTATGCTCATAACGTTTATAGTGAAGAAACTCATATGGCAACAACTACTATGAAAGATGAAGTATTGTGGGTTGATCCTTCTGAGGTTCCGGGAGCAATATATTTCCTACCAACTCCAAAATCACCACACGGTTGTGACGTTGATCCTTCTGGAGAATATATCGTTGGAAATGGAAAGCTCTCTGCTGACCTAACCGTTCATAGCTTTACTAAAATGCTAGATGCTATTGAAAATGAGAAATTTGACGGAGAAGCATACGGTATTCCTATCTTAAACTTTGAAGATATTGTTGCAGGAATAGTTAAACAACCTGGTTTAGGTCCGCTTCACACTGAGTTTGACGGAAAAGGAAATGCTTATACTACTTTCTTTATTTCTTCTGAAGTGGTTAAATGGGAATTAGGAAGTTGGGAGGTAAAAGACCGCCAGCCAGCATATTACTCTCCTGGTCACGGTTTAATCCCAGGTGGTAACTCAAGAAAACCTTTTGGAAAGTATTTCTTAGCTATGAATAAAATTAACAAAGACCGCTATTTACCAACTGGACCAGAATTAAGCCAGACTGCTCAACTGTATGATATTAGTGGTGAGAAAATGGAGATGTTATTAGACTTCCCTTTATTAGGTGAACCACATTATGCGGCAGCTATTCCCGCTGACATTGTTGCTCCTAAATCACTTAAAATTCATGAGTTAAGCAAAAACAAACACCCTTATGCTGTACTTAAAGAAAGTGATGCAAAAGTAGTACGTGACGGAAACATTGTTCATGTTTACATGGGAATGGTAAGAAGCCACTTTGTTCCGGATAATATAGAAGGATTTAAAGTAGGTGACGAAGTTTATTTCCACATTACAAACATGGAGCAAGATTATGATGTTCCTCATGGTTTTGCTATCCTTGGTGCAGAAAATGCCGAGATGTTAATTATGCCTGGTCAAACCGAAACCTTCCTATGGAAACCTAAGTTTGAAGGTGTATGGCCTTTCTACTGTACCGACTTCTGTTCAGCGCTTCACCAAGAAATGCAAGGTTTTGTTAGAGTTAGCTCTAAAGATTCTAATACTGAGTTAAAATGGTGGCTAGATACCGAAGAGGATTAACAAATCTAGAAACACAAAACTTTTAGGGAGTAGGATTATATCGTGTATTATTTAGGTATTCCCTATTCGGGGTTGGAGGCACAGCCTCCAACCCTTTCTAAAAGCTATCTATAACCAAATCATCAGCCCTTAAGAACTGAATTGTAAAATCACAACTCAAAAACTACAACTTCAAAAGAAGAATAAAATACATAAATATGAAAAAATCGGGCATTATAATGATTATTGGAAGCCTTCTCTTATTAGGGCTTTTTAAATTCCCTTTGTGGAACATTACGCTAATAGCTCCACAATATCCTGCTCCAGGCTTGGGCATGGACATATACATTAATGGGATTGAAGATGTTAAAGATGGTGATGTGCAAAACATCAACCTAATGAACCACTACATTGGAATGAAATATATTCCTGAAAATGACGAACTGTGGCATTTTAACGTTTTTCCAAAAGTTACAATTAGCATGGCCATTTTAGGGGTGCTTTTTGGTATCCTAGTGCTCTTAAAAAAAGGAAATCACAGGCTTATTCTCTCTTGGCTAATTCTTATGAGTATCCTTGGAATCCTCGGAATGTATAACTTTAATGAATGGCTGATTGATTATGGCACAGACCTAGACCCTAAAGCAATTATGTCCTATAAAGATGAGTTTGGCAATCCAATGTCTTATAAACCTCCATTATTTGGACATAAAAAAATGTTAAACTTTGATGTGGATTCTTATCCAAAACTTGGTGGATATATGATGTTTGCTAGTATAGGTGTTGTATTTCTAGCTTATTATTTAGGTTTAAAGAATTTTAAAAAGAACAGTTAATTGAATCAATTTATGAAAAAATACATCTTATATAGTTTACTGCTATTTTTTGTAGCTTGTCAAGTTGCCCCAAGCACCGTAGAATATGGAATGGATAAATGCGATTACTGCGATATGACCATCGTCGATAATAGATTTGCCGCACAAATGGTAACCAATAAAGGAAAAGCCTATAAATTTGATAGTATTGAATGTTTAGTTCATTCTAAGCAACAAATCTTCTCGGATGTAAATATGGCGTATATGCTTATTTGTGATTACAATAATCCTGGAAAATTTACTGAAGCAGAAAAGGCAACCTATCTGGTTTCTGAAAACATCAAAAGCCCAATGAGCGAACATTTGGCAGGTTTTAAAAATCAACAAGATGCCCTAAAAGTGGAACAAGATAATCCAGGAGATATTTATGATTGGACAGGAATCAACGAACGCCTTAAGAAATAAAAGCATCAATTGAAACTCAATCCTATGTTAAAAACTCTTCTACTTAGTTTTTATAAGTTGCTATTAAGTAGTTTTTTACTGAGCTTTCCACTGTTTCTTATGGCTCAAAACACAATTACCGTTTGCAACACCTGCCCTATCAAAACTATAAAAGAAGGGATAGAAAAAGCAAATCACGGTGATACGGTTTTTATTAAATCTGGAATTTATGAGGAAAGCAATCTTAAAGTGGATAAATCTATTGCCATTATTGGTGAAGGCTACCCCGTAGTGGATGGAAAAAACCAAGGTGAAATATTTACTGTAAATGCAGATGATATAACTTTTGATGGCTTAAAGATTATCAATGTAGAAGTTAGCTACTCCAAAGATTATGCAGCAGTTCGACTCGCAAATTCCAATAATTTCTTAATCCAAAACTTAATTATTGAAGACCCCTTTTTCGGATTGTATATACAAAAATCTAGAAATGGAAAAATCATCAACAACAAAATCTTAGGTCATGCTACCAGTGAGTTTAGTGCAGGAAATGCTATACATCTTTGGCACAGCAAACACGTTGAAATTCTAGACAATGATGTTAGAGGTCTTAGAGATGGAATTTATCTTGAATTTTCTGACAACTTAATGATTGAAGGAAATTTTAGCAAAGGTAATGTGCGTTACGGATTGCATTTTATGATGAGCAAGAACGATACAGTCGTCAATAATATTTTTGAAAATAACGGGGCGGGAGTTGCCGTTATGTTTTCTGATTATATTGATTTATACGACAATACTTTTAGAGAAAATTGGGGAACTGCCTCTTATGGTTTATTATTAAAAGAACTAAGAGATTCTGAAATTATAAATAATACGTTCTATAAAAATACCGTTGGAATTACAGCTGAAGGAAACAGTAGAATTTATTTTAAAAATAATGATTTTGAAAGCAATGGCTGGGCTATAAATGTTAAAGGAGCTTGTTATGAAAATATTTTCACCAACAACAACTTCTTATACAACTCTTTTGACTTATCGTACAACGGCAGACTTAGCGACAATGAATTTGATAGAAATTATTGGAGTGAATATTCCGGCTACGATCTAGATAAGGATGGTATTGGAGATGTTCCTTACAGACCGGTTAAATTATTCTCTTATGTGGTTAGCGGAACACCTGAAGCCATTATTTTACTTCGCAGCTTATTTATTGATTTATTGGATTTTTCTGAAAGAGTATCTCCTATTTTTACTCCAGATAATTTGATGGATAAAAACCCTAGAATGAAAAAAATTACACATGATAGAAATTAATAATTTACAAAAGAAATTTGGTAAAAATGAGGTGTTAAAAGGATTGGACTTATCCATTAATAAAGGAGGATTATTTGCTATCCTTGGTCCTAATGGTTCTGGAAAAACAACTTTAATTAAATGTATTCTTGGAATGGTCCTCCCAGATAAAGGAGAAATTTTGGTTAATGGTGAAAATATTAAAGGTAATGTTCGTTATAGAAAGGGTATAGATTACTTACCTCAAATAGCTAATTTTCCCAACAACCTCAACTTGCAAGAAATTATCAATATGATTAAGGACTTAAGAGGAATAAAAACAGATAAAGACAGAGAATTAATTGAACTTTTTAACTTACAGCCCTTTCTCAATAAAAAGATGAGTAACCTCTCTGGAGGAACCATACAAAAATCAAACTTGACCATAACTTTTATGTTTGATAGCCCTATAGTGATTCTTGATGAACCTACCAATGGGCTTGATCCTATATCACTTCTACGATTAAAAAAATACATAGAGATAGAAAAAGAAAAGGGTAAAACCATTTTAGTTACTTCACACATCTTAAGTTTTGTTGAAGATGTATCGGACGAAATTGTATTCTTGCTAGAAGGAAAAATTTATTTTAAAAAGAAGATTGAAAAATTGAAACAACAAACTCATCAACCCGATTTTGAACAGGCAATTGCCTCCATATTAGAAACTACCTATGCTTAAAATATTAAAATACAGCTTTTACGATTTGATGCGTAGCCGTTGGAGCTATGTTTACTTATTATTCTATTTGCTAATGGGCGTGGTACTGTTATTTATGAATAATGATTTATCTAAAGCAGTGATTACACTAATGAACGTCATTATCATTTTAGTCCCCTTAATTGGAACCATTTTTGGCGTGATGTATTATTACGATTCTGAGGAATTTACTGAATTGCTTTTAGCACAACCCATTAAAAGAAGTACTATTTTTTTAGGCCAATACATAGGGGTGGCAACCTCTCTTTCTCTCAGCCTAATTATAGGACTAGGAATCCCATTTATTTTTTATGGCATATTTAACAGTAGTGCAATATGGGATTTTTCATTACTCATAGGAACAGGAAGTTTTTTAACTTTTATTTTTACAGCTCTAGCTTTCTTAATTGCTCTAAACAATGAGAATAAAATAAAAGGTTTTAGCTATGCTATTTTGTTGTGGTTATTTCTAGCTGTTGCTTATGATGGACTCTTTTTAATGGCACTACTCTATTTTAATGAATATCCACTAGATAAATTTGCTTTGGTAGCAAGTATGTTTAATCCTATTGATTTATCTAGAACATTGATTTTATTGAAGCTAGATATTTCTGCTTTAATGGGATATACCGGTGCAGTATTTAGACAGTTTTTTGGAACCAACTTGGGTTTAATCCTGTCCTTGCTAATCTTATCGGTTTGGGTAATTGTTCCCACCTACTTTATCAATAGAGTTTCAAAAAGGAAGGATTTTTAATAAGCTCCATTCCTTTTTCTGATAAACCATTCTAAGCTCAGTAAAAAGAGGAGTATATAAAATATCCAAGGGAGATTGATGACTTCTTGTACTTCTTCTTCATGGTATGAAATCGAAGAAATATCTTCTCTTTGATTCAATGCATTGGCTAATTTATCCAGTTCTCTAGGATAAAAAACCTCGGCATCACTGTTTACAGAAAGCTGATACAACAAATTGTGATTCGCTACCAAATCCGCAGCTTCTAATTGAAGCTCCTCAACAGTAAACTCCCCTTTCTTCTCATACTTATTAGCTCCAAAGGTGGTGCGTGCAACATAGGTATAACTCCCAATTGGTAAAGAAGAAATTTCTAAATGATAGGCATCTCCTAATTTGTTAAAGGCATAATTATAGAGTTTCCCATCTAAATCTTGAATATCCAACTTCACCTCTACCTCATTGACCAATTCATAACTTTCATTATACAATTGTGCATCAAAAATTATAGCCTCATTTTCTAAAAATTGACGCTCATGTGCAATTCTAAAATAGCTTCGATCAGCTTTTAAAGACAAGTATTGTACCGTCTTGGTAATCAATTCATCTATGCCTTCATGATTTTCATTGTTGGCAAAATTGGCCAGCCTCCATCGCCAAATTCCTTCTCCAATAAATACGGCATTCTTTTTATCCTTGAATTCACTAAATAAAAATAAGGGATATTCTGTTTCTACATTACCCAGCTTTTGCCACAATAAGAGTTGGGACGAACCTTGCATTTTATATTTTCCAAAAGGTGAACGTAAAGGCGGCAAGTTTTTTAAAACATTTAATGCATTATCAGAAAGTGTAAACAAGGGAAAAGCAGAATTATAGAGCGGATAAACATCACTAAAATCCTGTGGATTGACCTCCACTTTAAATGGTAAATCTAAATTATGTAATACTGCATAATTTGATTGTAAGCCTAAAATATACCAAACGGCCACCTTACTTTCTGAGAGTTGATTTAGAATCGAATTGGCTGAAAAGTTGTTTGAAGGCAACTGATAAAGGATGACCAAATTGAAATTATTAAAATCTCCTTCAAATTCCCTGGCTTTTTGCAACTTTACTTCATAGCTTTTACTGGAATTTAAAACCTCATGAATAGCCCCAATATCTGGGTGAGGTGCATCGTATAGAAGCAATACCTTTTGCCGGGAATCCAAAACATCAATGTAAAACACCTTTTTATTGTTGAGTACATTTAACTCTTCTTTTATGGGCGTAAGCACGACTTCATATTTTTGTAACCCAACTTCCTCTGCTTTTAATTGAATGGATGCAATATGATGTTCATTATTTTCATGAATGGTATAAGCTTTTTCATATATCAAATTATCATTTTTATAAAGCTGAAGCTGTGTTTCCTCCCCCTTTGCTTGATCAAAGCTAAGCGATACTTCTAAGGGGAATTTATTATCCAAATAGGCAATTTCATTATGCCTTAACCTATCGATTTTAACATCACGTCTAACAGTGGTGTCTCCCATAGCAATGCTGTATAGGGGGAATTTATTAGTATTGTTTAAATATAAAGGGTTAGAACCCCTATTGTAAATTCCATCACTTATCAAAACTACCGCACCGACATTTCTATTAATGTATCGATTTTCTATTTGCTGAAAAAGCTGTTGGTAATCCGTCATTTTCCCATTGTAAACAATAGAAGAATCAGCTGATTTAAAATCTCCAGCAAAGTAAAAATGATCTACCTTAAACGTTTGATTCATTTCCTTTTTAAAGTCCGATAAATTCTCTTCAAAATCATTCAAATAAAAGGAAGAATCAGCAATCATTGTCATGGAAGACGAATAATCTTGTGCCAAAATCAAAATAGGTGGCTCAATGTTTTTGCTCAAATATTTTACCAGAGGAGCCAAAAGAAGAGCAGCAATAAAAGCTACGCTTAAGATTCTTAAGACAACTAAAACCCTAATAATCGACTTAGTGAATTCAGTTAGCCGTTTGTCTTTTTTATAAAGAATATAGGCATACAATGCTCCTAATACAAAGCAAAGTAAATACATCCATAAAGGATAATGGCTAACCAAATTCAAAATAAGTTAAGTTTAAAGAAAAAATTTAGGTTAACAAAGCACCACAAACACTCAGGGTTTGACCAGAAACATAAGTAGATAAATCCGAAGCTAAATAAAGTACAGCATTAGCTACATCTTCTGGAGTCCCTACTCTATTTAAAGGGATATTTTTTAAGTAATCCTTGATTACCTCCTCACTTAATTCATCGGTCATTTCTGTTGCAATAAATCCAGGAGCAATGGCATTGCATCTAATATTTCTGCTTCCTAATTCCTGAGCAATAGACTTTGTAAATCCAATCACCCCCGCTTTTGAAGCAGCATAATTTGCCTGCCCACCATTACCACGCACACCGACTATAGAACTCATGTTAATAATCGAGCCGGAACGCTGTTTTAAAAGTGTTCTTTGGACAGCTTTGGTAATGTTATACACCGATTTTAAATTCGTTTGCATCACTAAATCCCAATTCTCTTCACTCATACGCATCAACAATCCATCTCTAGTAATTCCAGCATTATTTACCACTGCATCAATTCGCTCAAAATCATTTACCACATCGGCAATGAGCTTTTCAGAAGCTGCATAGTTAGAAGCATCAGATTGATAGCCTTTAGCTTTTACCCCCAAGGCAGTTAATTCATCTTCAACTAACTTTGCCTTTTCTACAGAAGAATGATAGGTAAAAGCAATATCGGCACCCTGCTCAGCCAACTTAATTACAATTCCTTTTCCTATACCTCTAGTCCCTCCAGTTACTAAGGCAACTTTTCCTTGCATTAATTTCATTTGTTCTTATTTTTAGTACTTGGTCAAAGATAACATTTCTATAAAAATCAAAGGCACTTTAACCTATAGTTTATATTTTATCCTCACACTCTTTGCTTACTTTCTTATTTTTGCATAAAAAAGAACAACTATGTTTGGAGATATGATGGGCAAGTTGCAAGAAATGCAACAAAAATCAGAAGAAGTAAAAAAACGATTAGACACGATTAGCGTCGAGGCAGAAGTACAAGGAGTTAAGGTAATTGTCAACGGCAATAAAAAGGTTATTTCTATTGCCATTAACGATGAAATCATTCAAGCTGGAGATAAAGAGCAAATTGAAGACTTAACACTTTCTGCCATTCAACGTGCAATGGAAAAAGCTGAAAAAGTTTATGAAAGTGAAATGCAAAATATTGCTAAGGGAATGTTACCAGGAATGAGGTGATTCTTACTGGTGTACTCCTATTCTCAATCCCACTTCATACCTTGTTAGCTCTGGTAAATTACTTTGGTCTTTAAATAAGTCTGAAAAGTAATACCTACCATAGAATACAAAGCGATTAATGCCTAGCCTTGCCATAACACCATAGGTAAAATCTTCTGTATAGTTTAACCTAAGATTCACAGTTTTTGTCTTACCCGTATGTGGGGTATTATTGATTTCCTGGGTTTGATGTTTGATGCGATAATTCCAACCGGCAAAAGCACCCATGTCTAGAAATATACCCGCAGAATGATATTTATTTTTAAACTTTATTCGCTGAAAAGGCATGAGTTGTATGCTGTTAAAAACCAATTTCTCTTTTTTTACCAATTGATTATTAGGAACCTTCTTCATGCTATCTTGTTGAATATGAAAAGAACGATAATGGTACATCAAATCAAAACCTAACTCATACCAATTGTTTACTTTTCTTTTGTGTAAATACCCTAATTGGAAAGAGGAGGATTTAGGAATTATTGTTTGGGCGCTATCACTCTCCGCCTTTCCCAACAAAAAACCATAACCTATAAAAAAATGGCTGTAACGTTCTTTATTTAATCCCCTTTTTTTTAAAGTTAATTTATCAAGATTTCTCCCATGCTCATCAGTTTGTTGAGCCGATAATGAAACCGTACAAAAAACAAAACACAGCAGTAAGCTATAAACTCTTATTCTCATAAAAAAATAATTCGCATGCAAAGTTAAATAAACTAAAATTATTGTGTGATTAATTAAATAGTAAATATTTTATCTGATTATCCGTTTATGCACCTGTTATATTCGCAATTACTAGTCTGTCAA
>CAZKFN010000067.1:1630-13744 GCA_964552035.1 uncultured Flavobacteriales bacterium | reverse complement strand
TGGTTTACAATCTGGAGTGTTTACCAATAATTTTTACCATTTTAGGTTGGCATCTAATCAAATTATTGCAGGAGGTATTATTTTTAATGACGTACCAGCTTTTAGAGTTGACCACATGCCTTATGGGGGAGTTAAGGATTCTGGAATAGGAAAAGAAGGAGTACAATATAGTATGTTAGATATGAGTGAAGAGCGTTTGATTGTTTATTAATCAATCAAGTGATTTGCTCTTTGAGGATTTTACTGATTTCATGGGCTTTATTTAATACCATGAGGTGGTTTCCGTCTTTTATAATCGCATTACATTTAATAAATCTCAGCGGAAGGATTTTATCCTTACTTCCATGAATGTGAAATATTGGAGTATTGGATTTAGGGTTTTTCCAACGAGTGATTTGACCCACTGCCATTTCATAAATACAGGGTCGGCATCTTTGAGTACTTCGTTTAGCATAGACTTTTCTTTTATTGATTTAGTCCCTATAAACCAATGGGCTAAAAATCTAGATCTTTTTAATTTCTTTTGGGGTAATAATTTATCCAATCTCAAGCAGCCGGCTATGCGAAAATATAAGGGAATCTCCTTTTTAGTTTTTACCGAAGAGAGGAGAATAATTTTCTCTACTTCCATTAATTGCTCAATTTCAAGAGCTATAATGCCACCAAAAGAAAGTCCAATAAGAATGGGATTTGGGGTGGTGATTTGTTTTTTCAATCTATGAGCATAGCTTTTTATACTTTCTTTTTTCTCGGGTCTAATCCATTGGATGTAATGAACCGCATAGTCTTTTAAGTCAAGCCTTATGAATGCTCTCTCATCTGCTCCAAGCCCACTTATCAAATAAATATTCTTGACCAATTATACCTTTGAGATTTAAGAAAATAAATATTTAATGTTGTTCCCAAATTTGAACAAGTTTATCCAAAGTAGCTACAGCCTTTTCCATATCTTGAACACTCACATATTCATGGCGGGAATGTATGGCCATTTCACCTGTAAAAAGATTAGGGCAGGGAAGACCCATAAATGAAAGTCTGGAACCGTCCGTTCCACCACGTATAATTTTAGGTTTTGGTTCAATACCGGCCTTTTTCATCGCCTCAACGGCATAATCTGTTACGAAAGGAACTGTTTTTATAACTTCTTTCATGTTTCGGTATTGTTCGGATATTTCAAAGTCCATTTTTGCACCTGGATGAAGTGCGACAACCTTTTCGGCAATACCCTTTAAGCGGTCTTCATGTTCTTTTAATTTTGCTGTGATATGATCTCGAACAATAAAACCAATACTAGCTTTCTCTTGTATTCCCTCAATAGAAGTAGGATGAACAAAACCCTCTCTATTTTCTGTTGTCTCTGGCGACCAACTACCTTTTGGTAAAGCTGCTAAAATCTCGCCAACAATCTTAAGGGCGTTCACTAAAATCCCTTTGGCATAACCAGGGTGAGCACTTATTCCATGTACAGTTATTTTTACTGCATCTGCTGAAAAGCTTTCATCTTCTATAGACCCTAAGATTCCCCCATCTAAAGTGTATCCATAATCGGCATTCAGCTTTTTCATATCTAGCTTTTCAACGCCTCTTCCTACTTCTTCATCTGGAGTAAATAAAATGCGAATATCTCCATGTTTAATTCCAGGATTGCTTTTAAGATAAGCTACAAAATCCATTATAATTGCCACACCGGCTTTATCATCTGCACCTAGAAGTGTTAGTCCACTTGCTGTAATAATATCGTCTCCAATTTTTTCTTTTAGATAAGGGTGTTGTTCTGTTGTGATGATTTGAGAAGTATCGTCAGGTAGCCTAATGGGGTGCCCGTCATAATTCTTATGGAGAATGGGTTTCACATTTTCGCCAGAAACATCAGGGGCAGTATCCATGTGTGCGCAAAAACAAATCGTAGGGACTTTTCTACTGGTATTTCCTTTTACAGTACCAAAAACATAAGTCCATTCATCCATATAGGCATCTTTAATTCCCAATTCCTTTAATTCCTCAACTAGGATTTTTGCTAAATCCTTTTGTCTTTCCGTCGAAGGGAAGGTTGTAGAATTTGGATCAGAAGTGGTATAAACTTGTACGTATTTTAGAAATCTATCCTTTACGGAATGAGTATAATTTGCTATGGACATTGTTTTAAATTTTAAAAATATAAAGTTAATAAGATGACTTTTTAAATCCGAGGAAAAGAGGAAGAACTTGGAAAGATTGAGAAAAGGTATAAAAAAAATGCCGAATTTTTACTTCGGCATTCTTTATAATACATTTTTTATAGATAAAAGATTATCTTCTTTCAGCCAATCCATCTTTATCTTTAAATACCCTTGCTTCGCCACTATCGCGAGCCAGCATAAATTCAAAGTCTTTAATTCCATCTTCTGCAACTTCACCGGAGATTAAAAAATAAGCAACTTCAGAGTCATACATATTTTCCAATACTACGAAAACCGTGAATAAATCGCCTTCGCCTGAAATCAATGAGCCCATACCTATGTCATCGGAAACATTAAGTTCTTTGATATAGGTTAAAATCGTTTGATTGCTGCTGTTTTGTTCAGAAAATTTAAAAACTCCGTCGTTCGTTATTTCTCCTATATTATCCTGGTCCTCTTCTATATTGCTATTTTTTAATAGCACTGGACTTGCAAAGTATTCCCCTTCTATGTTGGGTGCATTTACTCCTCCATTAATTTTTAAACCTAATTTATTTGCTTCCTTTATAATATCAGCTGGGATTTCATTTAAAATCTTTTCTGAAAGTTGAGTGTTTCTAGAAGGAGCAGGAGTATCATCTTTATCTTTTTTACAAGAAATTAAAGCTGTTGATAGTACAATTACTAACATTAAAGATGTTCTAAATAAGTGTTGTTTTTTCATGGTTTTGGTTTTTAAATATTTAACGACAAAATTAATGAATTTACATTCACCCGTTAAAAATATTTATAAGATGAGTTTATAAATGGAATATTCTCACCACTTTGCTTATACTTTAACAACAATAATATCTTCCAATCTAGTAGTATATCTTGGAGATAATTTTTCTTGTTTCATCTTCCAGACTCTTTTCATATCTTGGGAAGCCAAACGGACTTTTTGCTGCCCAAAATGAGTGTTGATTTTATCTATAGCTTGCATGAGTGGAATATGCTTTTCATTTATGTTTTCAAAGAGGGTCTGCTGTAAGTTGCCAGCTTTAGAAAAATTCAAAACCACAACGCCTGCTTTTTTATAAGCATAACCTTTCTTGAAAATTTGTTTTAAAGCTTGAGTGGCAAATTTAGATAGCTCAATACTAGAGTTGGTTGCAAAAGGGAGTTGTACCACGATATTTCTATGGTATTGAGGTAAATCCTTACGATTTTTGTTCGAGCGTATAAAAACCATTATAGTATTACAAAAAGAGTTTTGCTTACGCAATTTTTCAGCACAAGATACGGCAAAAGTGCTGATACGTTCAGTCAATTGCTCAAGCTCAGTATAATTCCTTTCAAAAGTTCGGGTAGTAGCAATACTTTTTTTTAATCGAACCTCTTCTAAGTCCAGGGTTGAGATGCCTTGTAAATCCCATTTTAAACGCAAACCAATTATAGACATTCGTTTTTTGACCCAAGCATCTTCCAATTGAGTAAAATCATAAGCTGTATTGACACCTATAGCTTTTAAACGCTGACTGTGTTGTCTGCCAATGCCCCAAACATCTTCTACCTTAAGCCACTTTAAAGCCTTGATTCGTTTTTCATCATCGCTCATAAGATAAACACCCTTAGTCTGTTGAGGGAATTTCTTAGCAATTCTATTAGCTACCTTAGCGAGCGCTTTGGTTGGAGCAAAACCCACACTAATAGGAATTCCGGTACTTTTAACTACTTCTTTGTGTAGTTTTTCCCCATGTTTTTGTAGGTCGAAATGTTCAAAACCTTGAAATTTTAAAAAAGCTTCATCTATGCTATAAATTTCTACTTCTGGAGAATAATTAGAGAGAAGACTCATTACCCTATGACTCATATCGCCGTAAAGGGGAAAGTTGGCAGAAAACACCTCTACACCTTCTTTTTGAAATAGTTTTTCATATTGAAAAGCTGGTGCTCTCATAGGAATTCCCAAAGCTTTTGCTTCTTGACTTCGGGCAATTACACAGCCATCGTTATTAGATAACACTACTACCGGTTTATCATTTAAATCCGGTCGGAAAACTCGCTCACAAGAAGCGTAAAAATTATTGCAGTCGATTAAAGCAAACATTTATACGTCCTTTATCACATAAGTAACAATACCCCAAATTAGAAAGTCATTTTCTTCAGTAACCTTTATGGCTTTATAATTCTCATTCTCTGGGATTAACCAAACTTCCCTTTGGTTGATTTTAATGCGTTTAGCAGTAAATTCTCCATCGATATAACAAACGGCAATTTTCCCATCTATGGGTTCCAAACTTTTATCGATGATTAATAGATCTCCATTATTGATTCCAGCATTTTTTAAAGAATCTCCTTTTACGCGGCCATAGAAAGTAGCCGAGGGGTTTTTAATTAAATGTCGATTAAGGTCAATAGATAAATCTATAAAGTCTAAAGCAGGAGAAGGGAAGCCTGCAGAAATACCATCTTCCACATAAGGCAGGGGTAATTGGCTATGTGTGTCTGCTGAAAAAACATCTAAAATGCTGCCGATATGTAGTTTTAAAAAAGCCATTTGGATTCAGGAATAAAGAACTTAAAGTTAAGTTTTATTCTTCTTTTTGTCCAATAAAACATAAATAAATTTGTTAATAAAGACCTTGATTTTTACAAAACTTTCTAAGTCTGATTCCTAATTCTTCTGATCTTAATAAAAAGTTACAATCTTGTATTTAATAAAACATTGTTTTAAGGGGAATCCCATTTTAATTAAAAAACAAATTATGCTGCAGCTTGATTTAATTATAAAATCTTTAAAGGATTGAACTTCATGACTCCATCCTCTCGTCATTTTGATTGTGAGGTTATAAGCAGGAAAGGATCCATCAAGAAGTAAAAGAGAAATAAAAATTATTTAGGTTATAATTTATAAATCTCCTTCTATTCAATCAAGAAAAATGTATTAAAAAAATCACTATCTGGGAAACTATTTTTTAACTAAACTGTTTATTTAATCCTATAGGAATAGGTCATGAAGGCTTATTCTATCTTCCTTATTTTAAAAATGTAAAAATGAAAAATATATTATATTCACTCTTGTTGGGTTTATTTCTATTTAGCTTTATGGAAACATCAGCACAAACAAAAACAAACGGATTTATAACTGATTTTGAGCAATCTAAAAAAGAAGCGGCTTCTTTAAATAAACCTATTTTTGCTTTCTTTACTGGTAGTGAATGGTGTTATTGGTGCAAAAAATTACAAGAAGAAGTGCTGGCTACTCCAGAATTTAAAAATTATGCTCAAGAGAATTATGTGCTTTTTGTGGCTGATTTTCCCAAGCGTGGTTCCTTAGACGATAAGTGGAACGTACAAAATCAACAATTAGCTGATAAATATGGAGTAGTTGGATTTCCTACTGTTTTTTTAATGGATGCTACAGGAAAAGTAAAAGTTCAATCTGGGTACCGTCCTGGAGGTGCTGAAAACTATATTAAAGAATTAAACGATGCCTTAGCAGAAGGGAAAAGCCTCTCTTCCCCAGATGCTATTGTAGCTTGTGGATATACGGCAAATCAACGAATTGATTACCCATCGGTTGCACCTATACCTACTAGAATGTTCTATGAATTAGAAGAGTACTTAGATAAAAGTGGAATAGAAAAAAGCTTGTTAACGTTAATAAGAGCAAGAGTTTCGCAAATTAATGGCTGCGCTTATTGTCTAGATGGACACACTAAAGAGGCAGAGGGATATGGAATAGATGTCCAGCGTATTAATTTACTTCCAGTTTGGAGAGAAGCACCTTTTTACTCCGATCGGGAACGAGCAGCATTAGCTTGGGCTGAAGCTTTAACCAATCTTCCGGAAAATCAAGTAGAGGACGAGTTGTATAGTAAAGTGAAAAAGTATTTTACTGAAAAAGAATTGGTGGATTTAACCTATACAATTATTTCTATCAACAGCTGGAATCGATTGGCGATTTCTATGCGTTCTCCAGTAGGAGAGGAATGGTAATGTTTTATTCAGCTATTTTTGAGGCAGTTTTGTTATCAATATTTTAAATCTACATCATTAAAATTGATAAACGAATCAGTACGTTCATCAATTAAATAACTGAGGGTAGAATTAGGAGGATTATAAACGTCTTTCATTTCTATTCCCCAAGGTTTCCAAATATTAGTTAATACCTGTCCGTATATTTTTTCATCCCAAGGTTTGTACTTTGGTTTTTCGCGATTTTCGGGTAATTCAAAAATAATTGTTTCACCTTCTTCTTTGATAAGATAAGGATCTCGAGGAAGAGAAAGGTAATTAGCATATAAAAATTTGCCGTAAATTTCCTCAAATTGAGCAGGATGTAATACGGTATCTTTTTCTATCTTATTTAAAGTATCCTTAAAAAATTCAGCGATTTCTCCATTGTCTTGTAAACAACATATTATCCCAAATCCGTTCATGTTAATGGAGAAATTGAAATTTCTAGTTTCATCCTTATAATTGAGTACATCTTTTGAAACTCTAACGGGATATCGAAGTAGAGACCAGGGTTTAAAGTTTTTAAACTCTATAGGACGAAGGAAAGATTGCATCATAAAAAGCAAATTTCTAAACTTATGATGCATTTGACTGGAGAACTCCAATTTTGAGCCCTTTTTTTCGTGGGCTTTCACTTCGGAAAGGATTTCCTGATATAATACTCCATAAAAAATACGTGCCATCCATTGAAATAAGGTAAGGTCAGTTAATTCTTTAATCCCTTCATATCCTTTTTCAAAAGCCTTTTGAGTGTGTTTATCAAAATCTGCAATAGCATCTGCTACTTCTTTTGAAGCCGGCAAGACAATGTCAACATACTTTTTATTTGTGCTGTCCAACATCTTAATCCATTTGTTGGTGATTTCATAACGTTCCATAAGCCAAAGTGGAAAAGCATTGATAAAGTGTTGTTCACCTTCATTTAAAATTTCACCAGTTAAAAAACAAATGTTATCTCCAAATTGGAGATCCTTAAAAGGATCAAATAATTGGTATTGCATAAGGGGGGAAATAATTTATATTTTTTGAAAACTCAAAAATAAGCATTGATTTTTTATTTAGAATCCTTATGAATAAGTAAAGGAATAAGATTTTAACTCTTATAAATTTAAAGACTCAAAATAGGAGTAGAGCTTAAAATAATCCATACCTCGATAATCAATTAACCATAAATGCTGGGATACTTTTTCGGATTGACATCCCTCATGATTTCGTAAACTGCTTCCACCATGTCGTCTATACTTGGTTTTGAAAAATAGTCCCCATCCGTACCATATGCTGGTCGGTGGTCTTTAGCGGTTAAAGTTTTAGGTTTTACATCTAAGTGGTAATATCCCCCTTGATCTTCTAATACATTCTGCATCATATAAGCAGTAGCTCCACCTTTGACATCTTCATCTAAGAATAAAATTTTATTGGTTTTCTTTAGAGATTCCACAATCATACCTTTAGTATCAAAAGGCATTAAGGTACGAACATCGATCAATTCAGCATGAATATCCAATTCTGCTAACTCCTTGCAAGCTTCAATAGCCAGATTACAAGTAGAAGCATAAGTAACAATGGTAATGTCACTACCTTCTCTAAGAATTTCCGGAATACCCAGAGGGATTTTAAATTCCCCTATATTAAGAGGTAACTTTTCTTTACTTCTATAGGCATTTAAAGGTTCGATAATCAATGCAGGGTCATCGCCAGCAAGTAAGGTGTTGTAGAAACCTGCTGCAGTGGTTAAGTCTCTTGGGACACATAAATGTATTCCTTTAATAACGTTTAAAATCCCAGCCATAGGTGAACCTGAATGCCAAATTCCTTCTAAGCGATGGCCTCTAGTTCTTATGATTAAAGGGGCCTTTTGACCTCCAGCTGAGCGGTATTGAACTGTGGCTAAATCATCGCTCATCAATTGCAAGCAATACAATAAATAATCTAAATATTGAATTTCGGCAATAGGTCTCAAACCGCGCATTGCTAGTCCAATTCCTTGACCTGCTATGGTTGCTTCTCGAATTCCAGTATCACTTACTCGTAGTTCTCCATATTTTTCTTGTAATCCTTCTAAGCCCTGGTTAACGTCCCCAATCTTTCCAGAATCTTCTCCAAAAATGAGTACCTCAGGGTACTTTTCTAAGATTTTATCAAAGTTCTCTCGGATGACAATCCTTCCATCTACCTCTTGCACATCAGAAGCATATTCTACCGGAACTTCTTCTATATTTAAAGGACTTAAATCCGAACTACTGTATAAATTATCAGAATACTTCTTTTGTGTAATTTCTTTAAGATTTTGATACCAATTGATCAAATCCGTTTTAGCAGCAGTATTTTCCTTTCTACAAATACGAATGGCTTTTCTTACCGTATTAAAAACATCTTTTCTGTCTGGGGTAGTATTGCTTTCTAATTCATTAATTATAGGGCTAAGAAAGTTAGCTTCTGAAGAGTTGTTACTTAGAACTTTTAACAAATCAAGAGCTTCTTTTTGTTCTGCTTTTATTTCTCCACTAAAAGCTTCCCATGCAGCTTTTTGTGCAGATCTAACCTCAGTTTTCGCTATTTTTTGCAAATTCTCTATTTCTTCTTGAGTAGCTATTCCTTTTTCTACAATCCATTCACCCATCTTTTTGATGCAATCAAAATCTATTTCCCACTGCAATCTTTCTTTGGATTTATAACGTTCGTGTGAACCGGATGTGGAATGACCTTGAGGTTGAGTAACCTCTTCTACGTGAATTAAAACAGGAATGTGTTCTTCTCTGGCTAAAGTGACAGCTTTTTCATAGGTAGAGATTAGTCCAGCGTAATCCCAACCTTTAACTTTAAAGATTTCAAAGCCGTTATTTTTTCCCTCATCTCTTTGAAAACCTTTGAGAACTTCAGAGATACTAGATTTAGTAGTTTGATATTTTTTGGGAACAGAAATTCCATGACCATCATCCCAAACGGACATTACCATGGGCACTTGAAGAACTCCAGCAGCGTTGATGGTCTCCCAAAACATTCCCTCAGAAGTTGAAGCATCGCCAATGGTACCAAAGGCAACCTCGTTTCCTTTTCTACTAAATAAATTATCTTCGGCAATTTTATCGTTGTGTCGGTAGATTTTTGAAGCTTGTGCCAAACCTAGAAGTCGGGGCATTTGACCACCAGTTGGTGAAATGTCGGCAGATGAATTTTTTTGATTTTTAAGTGAAAGCCAATGTCCATTTTCATCTAAACTTCGAGTAGCAAAATGTCCGTTCATTGAACGACCACCAGATGCAGGCTCATCTTTTATGCTGGGATGAGCATAAAGTTGAGCAAAAAACTTTTGTACATCCGTTTGACCAATAGCCATCATAAATGTTTGATCTCTATAATAACCCGATCTAAAATCGCCATCCTCAAAGAACTTAGCCATAGCTAATTGTGGAATCTCTTTACCGTCTCCAAAAATTCCAAATTTGGCCTTACCTGTTAAAACCTCTCTTCTTCCTAATAAGGATGCTTCACGGCTAACATTGGCTAATTTATAATCTTCAAGAACAATTTTTTTAAAATTCTCTTTGCTAATTGCCTCTTCTTTTGGGCTTGCTGTTGCTACATCTTTACTCATAAATCTACTGCTTTATTTGCTTTATTTGGTTTACAAAATTAACGAAAAGTACTTGAATTTTTTAGTTCAAATTTGGAATAAGTTATTTTTGAATTTACAGGACTACTTTGTTTAATTTTGTATCCATGATTTTACCTATAGTAGCATACGGAGACCCAATCTTAAAAAAAGAAGCTGAGGAAATAGATCAAAATTATCCTAAGCTCAAGGAGTTGATAGACAATATGTTTGAAACCATGTATAATGCAGAAGGAGTAGGTTTAGCTGCACCGCAAATTGGTCAATCCATTCGTTTATTTATTATAGATGCTTCTCCATTTGAAAAAGAAGAACCTGAATTAAAAGGATTTAAAAAGGTTTTTATCAACCCCATTGTCGTTGAAGAGAAAGGTAAGCCTTGGTTTTTTAATGAAGGATGCCTTAGTATTCCTGGTATTCGAGAAGATGTGAGCAGGTTGCCAAAAGTAACCATAGAATATTACGATGAAAATTTTAATTTGTTGGAAGAAACTTACGAAGGGATGGCTGCAAGAGTTATACAACATGAATACGATCATATTGATGGAATATTATTTACTGATTTAATTAATCCATTAAAAAGGAGATTAATTAAAGGAAAACTTAATAATATTGCTAAAGGTAAGGTAGATATTCACTATAGAATGAAATTTCCAAAATAATAAAAATGAAAAAGATATTAAGATTAAGTAGCTTAGCATTAATTGCTCTTATAATGGCTTGTGGGAGTCCAGCCAATGACAAAAATGATGATAAAAAGGCCTTATCTATTAAGGTCATGGATCAGGATCAATTAAAAGAAGAAATAGCGAATCGTGAAGCAGCTTTAAATGCAGATACACTTCAAATGAACAAGCAAACTGCAGCTCGTTTAATGGAAGCTTATGCCACTTATTCTAAACGCTTTCCACATTATGAAGAATCTCCTGATTATTTATTTAAAGCAGGAGAAATTGCTATGGGACTCGGACATTCTATTGAAGCTATTAAATATTTCGAAAGGGTATATGCAGAATATGACCGCTATGATAAGCATCCTTTTTCTTTATTTATGAAAGCTTACATTTTAGAAAATCAAATTGGAGAATACGATCAAGCAAAAGCTATTTATGAGCAGTTCTTAGAAGAATTTCCCAATCATGAAATGGCTGCTGATGCTAAATTTTCTATAAAAAATCTAGGAAAAACTCCTGAGGAATTAATTCGAGAGTTTGAGATAAAAGACAGTTTAGATAAGGTAAATCAAGCTTCTTAAAACGATTGAAGCTATTTGTAAATAGGGTATTGTTGAAAAGCATTGCCCTTTTTTCTTTTCATATTATTACAAGCATACTTAACTTAGCGAAAAATTAAACCATGCAAAAAATACTTGTTGCCAACAGAGGAGAGATTGCTTTACGCATCATGAGAACTATTCGGGAAATGGGCTTAAAAAGTGTAGCCGTGTATTCCGATGCCGATAGAGATGCACTTTTTGTTCGCTTTGCCGATGAAGCTGTAAATATTGGACCTGCTCCTTCTGCAGAGTCTTATTTAAAAGGAGACGTCATTATTGAAGTAGCTAAATCTTTAGGAGTAGACGGAATTCATCCGGGTTATGGTTTCTTGTCTGAAAATGCAGATTTTGCTCGAAGAGTTAAAGCAGCCGGTCTGACTTTAATAGGACCTTCTCCTGAAGCTATGGAAATTATGGGAAGTAAATTGGCAGCTAAAGCAGCTGTAAAAGCTTACGATATTCCTCTTGTCCCCGGGACAGATGAGGCGGTTACAGATGTGGACGAAGCCGAAAAAATAGCTCAAGAAATTGGATTTCCTATTTTGGTAAAAGCTTCTGCTGGCGGTGGTGGAAAAGGAATGAGGATTGTAGAAAAAGTAGAAGATTTCAAAACACAAATGGAAAGAGCTGTTTCTGAAGCAGTATCTGCTTTTGGCGATGGATCTGTCTTTATTGAAAAATTTGTTAATTCCCCTCGCCATATTGAGATACAAATTATGGCCGATACGCATGGAAATGTAGTACATCTTTTTGAAAGGGAATGCTCCATTCAAAGAAGGCACCAAAAGGTAATTGAAGAGGCTCCTTCTTCAGTGCTGACTCCTGACTTGCGAAAACAAATGGGAGAAGCAGCTATAAAAGTGGCTAAATCTTGTAATTATGTAGGAGCTGGAACAGTAGAATTCCTCTTGGACGAAAATCTAAATTTTTATTTCTTGGAGATGAATACTCGACTTCAGGTGGAACACCCAGTAACGGAGCAAATTACGGGAATTGATTTAGTCGAAGAGCAAATTAATGTGTCTAGCGGGAAAAAACTTTCCTTTACCCAAGAAAACTTGGAA
>CAZKFN010000067.1:0-1620 GCA_964552035.1 uncultured Flavobacteriales bacterium | reverse complement strand
GACACGCCTTTGAGGTGAGAGTCTATGCAGAAGATCCTAGCAATGAGTTTTTGCCGGATATTGGCAACCTTAAAACCTATAAACGACCTCAAGGTTCTGGCGTACGTGTTGACGATGGTTTTGAGGAGGGAATGGACATCCCCATTTATTACGACCCCATGATAGCTAAATTGATTACCTATGGGAAAAATAGGGAAGAAGCTCGACAAAAAATGCTTAGAGCTATTGATGAATATCAAATCTCTGGTGTGAAAACTACACTTGGTTTTTGTAAGTTTACACTGCAACATCCAGATTTTATTTCTGGCAACTTCGATACGAACTTTGTTAAACATCATTTTAAAGCAGAATATCTACAAACTCAAGAAGATGAAGAAGCCGAAATTGCGGCTTTACTCGTTGCACAATCTCTTTCTGAACGAAATCAACATCAAATTATAGCTCCTAAAACAAATGCCAAATCAAATTGGAGAAGAAATAGAGTGTAATAGATTTCAATTTAATTATTTATAATTTTTTACTTTACTTCAAAGTCAGGCTAAGAGCGATTTCCAAGCCTTTTTTAAGTGAATTTATTTGCTTATAAGAATAGTAAAGTTTAATCTTGTCTTTATTTAGTCTAAATAAGGATAATGAAAAATATACGTTTTAAAGGGATGTTCATCCTATTGATTTTAAGCCTAAGTTTTGCCTTTAAAATCTTTGCTCAAGAAGATAAGGTAATTGCAGAAACGGTGGTTCATCTTTTAAGTTATGTAGGAATGGATTACTCCGGAGCGGTTCAAGAAGGGGAAATCATCGATCAAATGGAGTACGATGAGCAGTTGGAGTTTTCAACTGAAGCCTATAAGTTTACGGAAGATGCCACCTTTCTATCAGAAGAAGAAAAGGGAGACATACTTGCTAAAATGAGCTTGCTAATTCAAAAAATTGAGGACAAAGTACACGAAGATGAAATTAGTCAACTGGCAAATAGCATTAACAATCAAATTATTTTAATAACGGGCATTGAAACAGTACCTAAAGTTTGGCCTTCCATTACCAATGGTAAAAAGTTATATGCCATTAGCTGCGCTTCTTGTCATGGTAATAATGGAGAAGGAGATGGACCAGCAGGTATTGGATTAGATCCTGAACCCAGCGATTTTCACGAAGCTGAATTAATGGACAATTTTTCTGCTTATATGGCTTATAATAGCATTAAGTTTGGTGTTAAAGGAACAGCAATGCAAGCTTATTCTAATTTAAATGAAGTTGAATTGTGGGATTTGGCTTTTTACGTAAAATCCTTGCGTGAACAAGAAGATTATATCGACACTTTAAGATTAAAGCAATTGTTTAATGAAGTGATGCCTAAAGTCGGTTTAGCTAATGTAGCAGGTTTAACGGATAAAGAATTGTTAGATACCATTAGCCAAATTTCAGAAGGGGATGAAAAGTTAAAATTAAAAGCTTTACGCATAATTGAACCTACAGGTATAAATGCTGGAAATAGCTTGCCTATTGCTGTTAGTGGATTGCAAAAAACCCTTCAAATGTATGAAGAAGGGAATAAAAAAATGGCACGTAGCGAAGCAATTCGCGCATACTTAGAAGGTATTGAACCCGTTGAGGCTAGGT
>CAZKFN010000066.1:0-13810 GCA_964552035.1 uncultured Flavobacteriales bacterium | reverse complement strand
CTATCACTGTAATCTGTGCGCCCATTCTCCCCTTTTGAGGGCTAACCATTAACCAATTTATATTATTCTTTACCACCCAATCTAAGTTGGTTTGCAGCTTAAAGCTTGCCATTGAAGTTATCGCTGAATCTAGATAGATAGTATCTTATTCAATTACTAATGAATCTATCCCTGTAATCGTGGTGTAGTGTGCCGTCCAACCGGAATCAACTATAGAGTTATCGGTAATAAATTCCACATACATTTCTCCTTTATTCGAGCTAATATTTGCGGGAATATTTTGCCCACTAAAAGTTCCTAAGATATTTGCAGTAGAATCTTTTCCATCATAAACGATAAGAACATCATTGTTAGCTTCTGTTTTAAACGATGAAAAACTAAGAGTAATTCCACCAACTGAAGGGACAGGCTCTATTAGCCAACTGCACTTCATATTGTTATGATAATTTCCATAGCTTCCACTACGATCCGAAAAAGTTCCACTTGAAGCGCTAAGGACTTCTAAGCCACATTTTTCTGGAGCTCCAAACCCAAAGGTAATCTTTTGGTTATGTTCTGTAATATTTCTTATATCTATTCCCGTATTAGAAGAATTATAGAGCTTTGAATGAGGATAGGTAGTGTCGTTAAAAGTTCTATTATTGGTCGGCCCTGGAAACAAGTCACCATTATCTCCTCTATTTCTTTTATGATCTAAATCGTCTAAACCATCAGCTTCTTCCAAATCTACTCCTTTCAAATTATGATCTGCATTTACCCTATTTCTTGGTCCTTGAGTTTTAAAGGTATTGATGTGCCAAATGGCCATTCCTGTTCCTGGAAGCATAGCATCAATTCCTATTTTTTGTCTATTTTCTAATAAAAAGTACTCTGAGGGCTCCTGCGTATTTATTCTAAATATCTCATCTCTAGTAGTGGTAGCAGCCTCTAATGAATATATTCCAGAGTTGGCATTGACATCTATTAATTTAGCTTGCTCCCAAACCAATTCAATACGACTCCATGCATCAAACCCTCCAGGTTGCTCACCGGAACCAAGCCAGCTTCCACCCGCCATTACACTCCAATTCCCAATTCCTTCAGAGCTACCATTAGAATCATCCGTATCATATAAATCCGGCAAACCCAAGTTATGCCCAAATTCATGGCAAATAACTCCTATTCCCGTGATGGCATTATTCCAATATATTTCTGGATTACACATATAATCGTTTATCCATACTCCATCGTAATTTACTTTACCTAAAGTTCCTCCATCCAAAACCCAACGATGCGACCAAATATACTGAGTTTGACTTCCCACTTCTGCCCCCGGCCCCGAATGTATAGCCATAATCCCATCAACGTTTCCATCATTATCATTATCGTATCTTGAGAAATTTACTCCTCTTAATTTCGCAGAATCAACAGCTAAACGAACCAAATCTGCTGCTCGAACAGTGCCACTATCCCTTCCATAATGGATATATCCATTAGGTGCAGTAATCCATCCAACCAAATCTACAGTAATGGATAATTGACCTTTTGAAGCATCCGTGTAATAGGCTTTAAAACTACCTTTTCCATTGTTGTAATTTAAACCATTTAACAAGCTATCAAAGTCTGCTAAAGAATATTGGTGTTTTAAATCTGGAAAATCAATCAATAAGACAAGTACATTAATATTCCCTGTTGTTGGATAAGTTTTATTTAGCATTTCCTTCCTAACTTGATCTAAAATAGAAGATTTTAATGGATTCGCTGGAGCTTGAATCTAAGGTTGAATTTTTGATAAGTAAGCTATTTCAATTGCACTTCGCTCTGAAGGATTGTATGCTTTTATACCACTTGGCTCTATATTCCCATTAATTAATTTCGCATATTCATAAATCCCCTTTTCATTTTTAAGAACTGTATACCCATCGATTGTTTCTGTACGATAATTAATCATTGTTCCTTTTCCAATTACAGTTAACTTTGTATGATCATCTTGGACAATAACTATAGAGTCTGGAGAAACCAAGCAATTGGAGGGAGGGGGTATTTCCTGTTGTCCAAAAGCCATAAAACAAGCTAAAACCAGAATTAAAAAAATAATATTTTTCATTTTACCTATTTGTTTATAGAAATATTTTTACTTAATTTTTTTATTTAGAGACTTCAAATTTTATAAGCTCTATTTCCTTATTACTATAACGTATAAGGATAGAATATACCCCTGATGAAAAGTTACTCACATCTATAAGGTTTAATCTTGGGTTATTAAAAGTTGATTCGTAAACATTTTGACCTAACAAGTTGAATATTCTAATGGACTCAATCTCTGAATTTCCGTTGTATTTAATATTTAAAACATCTTTAGAAGGATTTGGGTATAATTTCACTCTAGAATCATCTATATTATTTTTACGTACTCCTACAAGTGTATGATGCAGTTTATAACTTAACGTATCAGCTTTCCCACAAGTATTGCTGGCAATTAGGCTTACCCTATAACTTCCATTTTAGCTATATTGATGTGTTGGAAAAAAATTATTTGAAAAATTCCCATCTCCAAAATCCCAATAAAGATGATCCACATCTTTCATTCCATAAGGAACAAAGGCATAGGCCTCTCCAAGGGGATAAACCTTGACGCTATCTACTGATGCATCAGATTGAACTTTGATATTTATACTGCTATAAGAGGATAGATTACATCTCGAAACTGCTACAATGTATGTTCCAGATGTATCTACTTGAATACGTTGGGTGGTGTCTCCTGTATTCCATACAAAATCGCTACCTATATTACCTGCATCAAGGGTAAGACTACTTCCCTTACAAATTGTAGTATCCCTTCCCAAATTAATTGTTGGTGGGGAGTTGTTATAGATTGCTGCTACTACAGGTAGCTTTGGGCTTATACAACCCTTGCTGTATTTTACATTTAAATGTGGAATGCCGCCATCGGTAGTGCAACTAAAAAAGCTCCCTCTATTACCCGATATGAACGACACATCAGAATTAGAAACAGTAGTTACTCCTCGAGATACAGTGCTGTATCTATGTGTGCTTCCGCTTTCAGGAGAGATATAAAAAGAAACGGTATCGCCTGCCGGGATGGTTATGGATAAATTATTGGCTATTTCTGTATAGCCAGAGGGGCCATTAGACAAAACATTGGCAGTAGATGATATTAGTCTCCAATTCAGTGGCGAAGTATTTCCGGTAGGGTCTTTTGTATAGTCATCCGATCGATAATAAATATCCCAAGCAGTGGTATCTCCAATTGGGTTATTGCAATTAATATTAATACTGTTGATAGTTAATTCAGTCTTGGCATAAACTGTAAACATATGTTCATAAATCCCTGTCGTAGCAGGTGTTGCTGGGGGAACAAATATGGAATCTTCTCCTCTTCCATTGGCAGAAAGGGCTGCTACATAAAAAGTGTCTGTTGCATTTATAGAAGGACTTATAAATGGATTGCCACTTGCAATGGGGTGAATGTCTGAAAATTTCTCGTACCATAGCAATTCCATACCAGGAGCTGCTAAAGCAGACAACTTCACTTCTCCTGGATTACAACGATTAGCGTGATAGACAGAAAGTACCTCTAGGTTTAAGGGGCGAATGCTAATTGTATCGGAATAACAACCTTGAGCACCACCAATATTTACGCGATACCAGGTTTGAGTTCTTATATTTTTATCGACATAACTTATGGTAGATGAATTGGGAATATTGACCCATTGCTGAGCATCTATACTTTTTTGCCAAGTGATGTTGGTTGAGTCATAACCGGTTTTAGGTAATAATTCTAATCTTGCTTCTCCATCATAACAGGCAAAACTTTCCATCAAAAAGACTTGAAATAAAGTTGGAGCCAACACTTTTGATAAGGTATCGTTAGTAGTGTAACCATATCTCACTCCATTGGGCATAGCGGTATATACTTTTAAGTTTGTTTGAGTAGTAAAATTATAATTACCCAATCTAATTCTTGCTGTATTGGGGCCATTCCTACCGATTGTTTCTAGACGTTGTTTATAGGTAACTGGAGTTTGTGGATTTCCGTTAATTTCCCAATGCACTTCAACGGAATCCAATAGGTTTGCTCCTTGATTTCCAATGGTAACCTCTACGTCATGATTTCCGGCACAAAAGACATTAGGTGCATCTATAGAAATTACGGCAGCATCGTTGAGCTTATTTAAAGTAGTATACTTTATCCCACCGTTTAATTGGCGAACATGATTTCTTGGAGTTGGGGAAGGACCACCATAACCTACATTATTCCCGGTTTCTATACTAATCCTAGAATCAGAAAATCTACTAGATCCTGAAGCATAAGTTTCATACCTTAAAGAAACTCCACCGACAAAAAAGCCATAAGTTTCACCTGCAGGGATGATTATTCCAAGATGGACAGGATAAGGTGCAATATTTCCACTTCCCACATTTAATACTGGGGTGATGCTGGCAGTGCTATGCTGTATCCAACCATTGGCAGAAGTAATTGTTGGTGGACCGTTAATGGAATCAGTATCATACCACAGCGATGCGGTACCTATGCCTCCCCATGATACAAAGAGAGTATCTAGTTGAATTCTTTCATGTGCTGTGATATTAAATGTAATTCCAGACTGTCAGTTATTACCAATAAATGGAGGTACAGTATTTAGCTGATATTGCCCAAAGGCAACAGTACTAGAAAGTATATAAAAACTTAGAAGTAGGGAGCTTATCTTCACTATGAATAAAATATTACCCCAAGTTACTATTAAAACCTTAAAAAAAACTAATCTTTTACGAAATTTTATTTAGCTCAAAAAAGACTATCGATTTTATCTTAACTTATCTATTCCTCAATGAGTGAAATTTTCTTACTCATTCTTTTCCCTTCATAATCTATAACTAAGAAATAAATTCCCGCAGGAAATCCACTTAAATCTAGAGTTGTCATTTGAGAAGATAAGTTATTAAAAATTACCGGCAATTCTGCACCAACAACATTAAATAAAGTAATCTCAACTTTTGAAGAATTAATATCAGGAGCTAATTTTATAGTTACTTTCGATGTAGTTGGGTTGGGATAAATTGAAAAATTACTTTCAAGTTCATTCCCAGCAAGTCCAACTGTATTTAAAGGTTTTTGATAAACTTTTACAATTCTTTCTCCAACAATATCTGCGCTTACTCTCACGGTAGCTAATCTTGTACCCTTTGTAATATTATCTTCAGTTACAGTTAGAATCACAATATCATCCAAGCTTCCACTATTTGGTGTTATAGATAGCCAGTTTACATCTGTAGTAATATTCCATTGAGGAACATTAGAAGTAATATTAAGAAGCGCAAAGTCATCTTTTTCACCACCAATTACAATGCTATCCGGTGTAGCTTCTAGATTTAGTTTTATACCATCTTGAATTACCATTACACTATCTGTAACGCCTCTATTAACCGTTTTAGCATAAACCATAACTCCTCTGATTGTTTTAGTATTGTTTTGTATAGCTTTAGCTTCTACTTGAGTATTTCTTTTTCCATTCATGGGATTTATAGTAAGCCATGAAGAAGACGCATATTGGATATCCCAAGATGAATTGGAGAGGATTGAAAACAAAGCAGTACTATTTACAGAATCTGTTAAATATATGGTGTCTTGCGAGATAGTTAGTGAATCCACAAGTTGATTTGTCACATACTTGGCAGTCCATCCAGAATCAATAACGGATCCATTCGTTTTAAATTCTATGTACATTTCTCCTGTTGTAGAAGTGACATTTGCTGGAATGTTTTGTCCACTGTATCTTGCTAATATTGGAGCAGTATCATCCTTTCCATCATAGATTGTTACCACATCATTATTGCTTTCAGTTTTAAAAGCTAAAAAGCTAAGTGTAATGGATTTCGCTTCTTTAGTTGGTTGAATTAACCAAGAGCAAGATTGATTGTTTTGATATTTTCCTATTCCACTGTAGTCAGAAAAAAGACCACTATCAGCAGTTAAGGTATCAGGCTTACATTCTCCAAAATCAAAAGTAATTACTTGTCCATTTTGAGTTATGTTTTTAATCTTAATTCCTGTTGGATTAGAATTATAAGTATTAGAATGTGGATAGGTATTATCGTTAAAAGTTCTATTATTGGTCAGCCCGGGATACAAATCACCGTTATCTCCTCTATTTCTAGCCTTATCTAAGTCATCTAATCCATCAGCTTCTTCAAGGTCGACTCCTTTAAGATTCACATCTCCATTGACTTGATTCCCTGGAGCGTTTGTTTTTAAGGTATTGATATGCCAAATGGCCATTCCTGTTCCAGGTAAAGCGGCATCAACTCCAACTTTCTGACGATTTTCCAATAAAAAATACTCTGAACTTACAGGGGTATTAATTCTAAAAACTTCATCCTTGTTATTACTTGCAGCTTTTAAAGAATAATTTCCAAAATCAGAATCAACTGTTAAAAGCATTGGAGTATCCCAACCATTTTCTACTCTAGACCAAGCACAGAACCCACCAGGTTGCTGTCCGCCTCCTAACCAGCTTCCACTTCCCATAATACCCCACTCACCAATTCCTTGAGATTTTCCATTGGAGTCGTCGGTATCGTATAAATCCGGTAAGCCTAGATTATGTCCAAACTCATGGCACATTACCCCAATACCAGAAATGGCAGTACCCGAATAGATTTCAGGGTTAATCATATAATCATCAATCCATACTCCATCATATCTTACTCTACCCAATGTTCCCCCTCTTAAAACCCAACGGTGCGACCAAATGTATTGCGTTCTACTTCCAACTTCTGCACCTGGGCCTGAGTGAATTGCCATAATACCATCTACATTTCCATCGTTATCATTGTCGTATTTAGAAAAGTTAACTCCTAACATTTCTGCTGTATCCACAGCCATTCGAACTAAATTAGCAGCTCTTGCTGATCCACTATCGTTTGCAAAATGGATATAATTACTATCTATTGTTATCCAACCTACTAAATCTACATTAATGGTTAATTGTCCTTTTGATGCATTGGTATAATAGGTTTTAAAGCTTCCTCTACCATTATTGTAGTTTAGCCCATTTAATAAACTGTCAAAATCTGTTTTAGTATATCTGGCTTTTAAATTTCTAAAATCAATAAGAAGGGCTAAAACATTTATAGTTCCTGTAGTAGGATATGTCTTGTTTAGGATTTGTTTTCTCACTTGGTCTAAGATAGAAGACTTTAAAGGATTAGGTGCTTCTGTAAGAGAAGGACTAATTCCAGACAAATAAGATGTTTCAAAAGTATTTCTTTCTGCTGGATCATTGGCTTTAATTCCGCTTGCTTTTAAAACGCCATTTTCTAATTTAGCATATTCATAAACTCCTTGATTATTAAGGATGATAGTATATCCATCTATGCTTTCAGTTCTATGGTTAATCATATTCCCTTTTCCAACAATAGTTAATTTTGTATGGTCACTTTGTTCAATAACAATAGGATCTGGAGAAGCGGAACAATTTGTTGGAAAACCTACATCTTCCAATTGTACATCTTGTGCAAATCCAAGGGTAAAGCAGAAAAGGAGAGAAACAAGGGCGAATAATCTCATAATGTAAATGGTATTAATTTTAGCTAAGTCTTTAAAGACGTACAAACTTACAATTTTGTTGCATAACTCTTCGAGATTTTACAACTATTTAATCAAAGTTAATTCTTTGTGTTATTGAATTTATTCTACCGAATATTTAATAAAGTTTTCATACACCTCTCCCCAACCGCTCCATTCTTCTTCATCGGATAAACTTTCATTATGCCATAAACTAATTAGGGTTCCATTTACGGCTTTCACTTCATCTATAATAGGTTTAACATAATCCAAGACCTCATAAGATTTAAGCTTTTTATAATACATCAACGTGGATTCCATAATTTGAAAAGGCAGGATTAGTAAATTCCTTTCAAGTTCTTCATCTAAATCATAAAAGTTAATGGGTGTGCAAGTTCCTGCACGAAAACCAATATCTTCAGCATAGCCTAAACTATAATCTTCGGCAACATCGGCTTCAATTAGGCTTCTATATGTCGTTGGGAATTCGAGTTTTAAAAAATGCTGTCGGCTCATTTGCACATCCCTCTTTACAATGCGTTCTAGTCGTTTTATTTCTTTTTTAACGACTTTCGCATCGTTACAAGAATTATAGGATGGATGTATTCCAACCTTTGCATAATCAGATATTAATTTAATCAAAGATTGAAAATGCCGATTTTCATGCGAAAGGTTTTTATCGTTATTATCATAATCTCCTAATAAGAAAAAGTAAATGGGATTTAAGTGATATTTCTTTTGGATGTTCATCTGGTAATTATAGGTGTCATATGGATCCTTACGTTTGCCAAGTAGCACCAAAAACTGGATTTTTATTTTATTAAATTGCAAGTTAAATAATTTCTTTATTAAAGTAGCTGCCGTTCTTAAAACCCCTTTATGGCTATATGCATAGGCATTATCTATATCATAAGTAGGTATAAAAGAGTATTTTCTTTCTTCAAATTTCAATTCGGGGAATTGCTCGATTAAAAATTCTTTTAATTGAAGACACCAACGATCGACAATTGCCGTTTGATGAAATTGATGTTGGAAGGCTAAGCTCTGATGCAAAGGAAACCTATCGTGCTTATCTCTCAAGTATGGTAAATACTCTTCATACCTGCTCAACATATAAAATACCGCAGAAAAAACATCAAAAGGATATGTGGAAGAATTTACTTCAAAAAAAGCAGGTATCTCTTTATATTCAATTATTGCAATTTTTTGTTCGTGGATACCTCTCTGAGTTAACAGCCCATTTGCTTTAAAAAACAGCTCTTCTAACAGAGGTTTTTCTCCATAAGAAAACTTAGGGCCATCGTAGTTTATAAAATCTACAGAACTAGTTGTTAACCTATATTCCTTTAACTTTAAAATGTTTTTGAAAATCATTTTAAAAGAATAACGTATCCTTGGATTTATTTTTTCTACATAAATTAATAACATCTTACATTAATCCTTCATCGGCCATACTCAGATAGGCACCATGCCCAACTATAATATGATCCAATACATTTATATCTAAATAATTTCCAGCTTTAACCAATTTAGCTGTTAACCTTCTATCTGCTTCACTTGCTTTCAAATTTCCTGATGGATGATTATGAGCTACAATAATTCCAGAAGCAGCATATTCAATAGCTGGTTTAAAAACCAATTTTACATCTGCTACTGTTCCGCTTACACCACCTTTGCTAATATTCAAACGACCGATTACCATATTGGCTCTATTGAGCAACAACACCCAGAATTCTTCATGTGGTAAATCACTTAAAACATCAGCAATAACATCATAAGCCATTTTACTAGATGTAATCTGTTCTCTTTTACTAGTTTCAGATTTCCTTCTTCTCCCCAACTCCATTGCTGCTGCAATAGAAATGGCTTTAGCATCGCCTACTCCATTAAATTTCTTAAGATGACTCAAATCCATCCTACCTAATTCATTCAAATTATTGTTGACTGCATTTAATATATTTTTCGCAAGTTCAACCGCAGTTTCTTGTCTATTTCCTGAACCGAGCAATATGGCAATTAGCTCAGCATCAGAAAGGCTTCCTTTGCCTTTTGTTATGAATTTTTCTCTTGGTCTATCTTCTTCTGCCCAAAATTTTATACTCAATCGTTGATGATAATTCATGCTCTAAAGTTAAAAAAGTTATTCTATAATATGTATGTCTATTTCAGTTCTTAGCCTAAAAGGCTATATTTCCACAATTATTTATTGTGTTTAAAATATAAAAGCGAGTTTTTTAACACTCGCTTTTATATTTTTATCCTCCCCTATTGGGGCTTACCATCCAGCATTAACAGCTCTGAAGCTACTACTTCGGTTATGTACTTTTTGATCCCATCTTTGTCTTCATAACTGCGATTATTTAATCGTCCAACAAGGCCAACACGACTTCCTTTTTTGAGATACTTTTCTGCAATTTCAGCAGTTTTACCCCAAGCAACAACTCTATGCCATTGGGTGTTTTCTTGTCTTTCTCCATTGCGATCTCGATAACGATCGGTTGTTGCAATAGAAAGATAAACTAATAATTTTTCATTTTCAGTTGTTTTAACTTCCGGATCTAATCCTAGGTATCCGATTAACTGTACTTTGTTACTTAATGTGCTCATGACAATAAAATTTAATTAATAAATGTTTTTAAACTGTTTTCGAAAAAGTGTTAATCCCTTTCGACGACACAAAGTTTGGTAGGATGAAAAATCTTAGTCGGTCTAGAAACAATTAATTGCGTTTTAACGTCGGATGTAATCGTTTGTAAGTGCTTAAAGCAAAGGACTGCTTCTTATTTATCTTTTTAAAATTGCGAAATACCCACCTAATTATCAACTATTTGTGCAAGCGCATGACAAACACTTTGATTAATATATTCAATTATTTTTAAGAAAAGAGGAAATTATTTTAAAATGTAAAAAAAGAGGATAGAAGCAAAGTTGTTTTAAATAGCTTAAATAAAAAAAGCACAACTGTTTGAGTTGTGCTTTGATTTAATTTTAAAAAGTAAGCTAAGCATCCACATTAGCGTATCGTGCATTTCTTTCGATAAATTCTCTTCTCGGCGGAACTTCATCTCCCATGAGCATAGAGAAAACACGATCGGCTTCAGCGGCACTGTCGACGGTTACTCGTCTAAGAATTCTAGTTTTAGGATCCATAGTAGTTTCCCAAAGCTGTTCAGCATTCATTTCCCCAAGTCCTTTATATCGTTGAATACTTACGCTTGATTCTTTAGCATTTCCCTTAAGTTCTTCAACTGCTTTATTCCTTTCTTCTTCTGACCATGCGTATCGAAAATTAGAGCCTCTTTTAACTAAATATAATGGAGGTGTAGCAATATAAATATGTCCTCCTTCTACAAGTTCTTTCATATGCCTAAAGAAGAAGGTTAGAATTAAGGTTTCAATATGGCTACCGTCTACATCCGCATCACACATGATGATAACTTTATGGTATCTCAAATTTGAAGTATCTAAAGCTCTTTCATCTTCTTCTGTACCTAACCTTACCCCAAGGGCTGTATAAATATTTTTAATTTCCTCATTTTCAAATATTTTATGTTGCATGGCCTTTTCCACGTTCAAAATCTTTCCTCTCAAAGGCATAATTGCTTGAAACGTACGATCACGCCCTTGCTTAGCTGTACCCCCAGCAGAATCACCCTCCACCAAATAGATTTCACATTTTGAAGCATCTTTTATAGAGCAATCAGACAATTTACCAGGTAATCCAGAACCGCTTAAAACGTTCTTTCTTTGAACCATTTCCCTAGCTTTACGTGCTGCGTGTCTAGCTTGAGCGGCAATAATCACCTTTTGAACAATAATTCTTGCTTCTTTGGGATGTTCTTCCAAATAGTTTCTCAGCATCTCACTTACTGCTTGATCTACTGCTCCCATGACATCTTTGTTTCCGAGCTTTGTTTTAGTTTGCCCTTCAAACTGGGGTTCTGCTACTTTAACAGAAATAACACATGTTAAACCTTCTCTAAAGTCGTCCCCACTGATTTCAAATTTTAGCTTCGTCAGCATTCCACTATCTTCGGCATACTTCTTAAGTGTTCGTGTTAGTCCTCTTCTAAAACCTGAAAGGTGTGTTCCTCCTTCGTGGGTGTTAATATTGTTTACATAAGAATGAATATTCTCAGTATAAGAGTTGTTATAGGTCATGGCTATTTCCACAGGAGTGCCTGCTTTTTCACCATCCATATATATCACATCGGGAATTAAACGCTCTCTAGAGCCATCCAAATAGTCGATAAACTCGCGAAGACCTTCTTCAGAAAAGAAAGAATCGCTGATAAAGTTACCCTCTTCGTCTTTGTTTCGTTTATCTGTTATCGTTAATCGAATTCCTTTATTTAAGTATGCGAGCTCTCTTATTCTTGATGATAAAATATCATAATTATAAATTGTTGTATCAAAAATGCTGGCATCCGGCTTAAAAGTAACAATGGTTCCTCTATCATCTGTTGTACCAAGCTCTTTTACATCTTCTTGTGGTACGCCAATTTTATAGGATTGTTCATATGCTTTTCCTTGACGGTGAACCTCAACTCTTAAATCTTCAGACAAAGCATTAACACAGCTCACTCCTACCCCATGTAATCCTCCAGATACTTTATAAGTATCCTTATCGAATTTTCCACCAGCATGAAGAACAGTCATTACTACTTCTAAAGCAGACTTATTCTCTTTCTCATGCCAATCGACAGGAATTCCTCTACCATTATCTCTAACGGTTATGGAATTGTCTTCATTAATATAGACTTCAATCGTATCACAATGCCCTGCAAGTGCCTCATCAATAGAGTTATCTATAACTTCATACACTAAGTGATGCAATCCTCTTGTTCCTACATCACCAATATACATTGCTGGTCTTTTACGAACAGCTTCTAATCCTTCTAGTACTTGGATATTGGATGCTGAGTATTTTTTCTTATCTACGTTTTCTCCTAGCTTTTCACTCATTTTTTATATCTAATTTATTCTCCTCAAACAAAGATAACATATACCCCTGTTAGAAACCATTTTTCGGACTTCTAATAGCGGCTTGTTATCAACATGTAATTAACAATTGAAATGACCTTTAGTTCATATATAATACTTTAAAACCCAAAGGTTAAACCTCCCCAAACATGAAATCCTTGTAAGGGATAGTCTTGATATTTTTCATATTTAACCCCAGCAATATTATTAAACTGAATAAAAGCCGATAGTCTTTTGGTATATCGATATTCTACACCGAAGTTGGCATCAAAAATTGGTGCTAATTTATCTACCCTATAGGCACGATCTAAAATATCTCCTGATGAGTTGGTAGTAATCGCTCCTACTCCTTTAGCGTATTGACTTCCCCAATAGAAAAAATCAACCTTTGCTATTATTTTATCATTTAAATTGTAAGAACCACTGGTGCTAATTTTAACTTCGGGTCTATGCCATGCTTTTTCCGCTTTATTGGTTTCGTATTTAAAATATTCCCCCAAAGCATAAACCTTTATTTTCTCCCCTAAACGATAAACCAACTCTCCCTTTAATTTAAGGGTTTCTATTTCATCAAAATCAAGGTAAAACTCTTGACCTAAGATATAGTTATCTACTGGTCTTCTAACGTATAAATAATCATTTTCTGTTTTAGACTTAGAACCACTTAAGTTAAAAGAAACACTTTTGCTTAAAGTTCCTCTAACTCCTGCATACAAATTATACCTTTCATCCGTATTATAAAATCTAACATCTCGAGCAACAAAAGGATTTTCAGAAGTAATCGTATAATAATTATTGCGTTTCACTTCTCCTTTTAATCCCGCATAGGGAATGATTATATCACCTAGAGCATTATATTTTACTTCTATTAAAGGATAAAAATGAAACTTATTATCTTCTTTGGCATTCATATAAACTCCTAGCCCTGCATTAACTCTAAAGTTATATCCAATGGTACTTATTTGGGGTCGTAGAGCAAGAATGGCACTTTCATTTTCGTAATCGTACCTGTTATAATCCAAGGACATATCAACACTATAAAGTTCGCTATTTTGATATTGACTCAAATTACCTTGAATTTTAAAGTAATTCTCATGCTCTTTTTGTTGATTCATCATGTAATGATATTCTGCGTCAATTTGGTGTCTCAAATTAAAAGAATCTTTAATGGTACTTTTCAACTGCATTTGCGAACTTAATCTACTGTATTTTTGGCTTAAGCTTTTATTAGGTGGGAGTTCGGTATTTAACCTTGGCATT
>CAZKFN010000065.1:0-13848 GCA_964552035.1 uncultured Flavobacteriales bacterium | reverse complement strand
CTTTGGCAATGAGGTGTATAATGAAGCTGCTAATGACATTAATGAATTAAATACAGCAGGAAGACAAACTTTTAATAATTTAATGAATCAGGTTGGTTCACTTAGAATGGAGGCCAATAAAGCCTACGATGAGGTTTCAGATTATATTAATCAACTTAGGGCAAATGGAGAGGGTGCTTATGAACAAACTTATACAGAAATTCTATCTCAACTTGAAAATTTAAAAAATCAAAGCGATCAATTGTATGATGATTTAATTGATAAAAGAAATGATTTCTTAAGATATGGAGATGAAGTATACCACGAAGTCTATGATAAATTAGCTTCTGAAGTTTCAGAAAATCAACGCATAGCGGAGGAAAACTTAGAGAATTTAACCCAGGAGATTACTTCAAAAATTGGGGCTTTTCAGAGCTATGCTGAAGGGGTGTATGGTGAGGTGTTAAATCAAGCAGGAGTCTTTCAAAATATGGGAGAGGAATTGTATGATGATATTTATAATGAATTATCTACAACTTTTAACCAAATCGAGCAAATAGGCAATGAAGTAGCTTCAGACTTGATAAACATAACCAATGATTTTCGCGATTATGGCACACAGTTAGTTTTAGATGCTAACGAAAGTTTTGAGGATATTATTAATAAAGGAGAAGAAGTTTTAGATGGTTTGATGGCAGAAGCTAATAAATTAAGTCAAGAAGCAGAAGAGGCTTATCAGCAAGTACAAAATCAAATTTCTAATTTGAAGGCACAAGGTAAAGACGCTTATATAGCTACTCAGCAAGAGATGTTGGAACATTTTGGGAGCTTAAAAAACCATTACGATGAAATTTATAATGAATTGCAACAAAAGCAAAGCGAGTGGTTACAAAGCGGGCAAGAAGTTATTGATGGGCTTCGTGATGATATTGAAGATTTAGGGGCTTACGGTAAAGAATTGTATGATGATTTATATGGGTCTGTAGCTGATAAAGCAGATGAACTTAGAACTTCTGCAGAAGATTTATATAAAGGAGTTGAAGATGAAATAAATAGTCTTAAGAAAAAAGGCAAAGAGTTTTATGATGAAAATTTTGGAATAATATCCGATGCTGTAGAAGGTGTAATGCAATATGGTGAAGAACTATATGGCGATGCAGAAGAGTTGTTGAATGGTTTTAAAGAATTAGGACAGGGAATATATGATGATATTCAAGACCTAGTTTCTGAAAAGATTGATGAAATAAGAGCTTTTGCTGAAGGTATAGCTGAAGATGCTTTAAATTATAGAAAAGAGGTTCTAGATGAGGTATTGGCAGGACCTGTAGGAGAGCTTTTAGATGAAATGAATGCCCTACGTAATACAGCAGAACAATATATAGAAGTCGGAAAACAAAAAGTAGATAGCCTTATGGCCGCATGGCCTTTAGCAGGGGATGCTATTGAAGCTTTAAAAGGCTTTGATGCAAATGATATTGAAGGATCTCTGCTTAAAATGGCAGGAAATATGGTTGACTTTGAGGGGATAAAAGAAAATGCTAAGGATAAATTAATCTTAGTTGCCAATGAAACGCTAGAAGGGATTAAAGAATCCTTAGAAATAGATAACATAACCAACTCTATTTCTGATGTTGGATCATCGGATGCTTTTAAAGGTATGAACATTGATCTCGATCTTAATACAGGAAGAATAACAGGGAGCATGTATTCTGATTTTGTCAGTTTTGGTGCTGTAGAGCTCTCTAAATTGGGCATTGAGGTTTTAATAGATACTAAGGGTTGGTATTTGTATTCTGGTGCCGGGATTGATATGCCTACAACAGTTCCGCTTAACCCTGTTGTATTTCCTATAGGAGTAGGTTTTTTGGTGGGCAATTATAAGATTTCACCTTCCCTTGCTACTCGTGTAACCCAACATTCCTATGTAAATACACTGCCCAGCAGTATGAGCAATAGAATTGATGGATTGTTTCTAACTGGGGAAAAGGATATTCTTAAACCCACAAGTGTAGGAATCAACTTTTATATAGTTGATTTTGAGGTTGGTGCTAGTGCTGGAATGGATGCAAGGTTATATGCTAATTTTGGAACAGAAGAAACAGAAATTGGATTGGGTGCAATGGCTTTTGCCGATGCCTATGCCAGATTAAGTGTATTGGGATGTGGTGTTAGCGGTTCTGCCTCTGCCAATGTCGGTATTAAAGCAGTTTTTGTAAACAATGCTGCAGGCTCTACTTTTCATGCAAAAGCATGTGGTTCTGTAACCATGCGTGGAAGTGCTTGGTGTATTGTTACTGCAAGTTATAGCGAGTCAATTATGGCATTATTAGATATCTGTGCTGGAGCAGAATGTAATAAAGCAATAGACTTTAAATTAAAGTTAGGAAGTACCTGTGCTACCGATAATGATTTTGATTATTAATAAGTTGAATTGAAATGCTTATTAAAAAATAAATAAATATGAAATATCCACTTTTAATTATCGCCTTTTTAGCTACCTCCATAGGGTTTTCACAAGAAAAGAGTAATCCTGATGTAACCTTTACAGATACACCCATGGGTGTTTATTTAGAAATCAATATGAGTGTTGATGAGGGTTATCAAATTTTTAGGAAAACTGAGGGGGAGGATTATCAAGCTATTGGAACTTATACACCTGTTTATACTGCTTCAGATTTATATAAAAAGATGAAGAGCTTTGAAAAAATCTTTTCTAATTTCGGTTCTACAAAAGAAGCTTTAGCAGAGGAGTTATGGGAGATGTATAAAAGTAATAAAGAAGATTTATTGCAAACTCCATTTCCTTTGCTTCATTTGAGTATCGGAAATTCTTTTATTGATACTTCGGCTGTTATAGGTAAAACTTATCAGTACAAACTGGTATTTATAGAGTCTGAAAAAGAAGTAGAAACAAAATCTAAAATGTACGAACTTGTTCAAGCTGAATTTGAACCCATGCTTTTTCATAAAGTTATGAATGTAGGGAAAACGGTTCGCCTGGAATGGGCTGTTAGTTCTGCTAATAATCCACCTATGGTAGAGCTATATAGAAGACAAGCTGCTGGCCTGGGAGATTTTAAAAAAGTAAATGCAGAACGTGGGATTTATATGAATGAGCCGGGAGATTCTGTAATCTTTATTGCAATTGATACCACTGGAATAATAGGAATCTCTTATGATTATTATTTAGTTTCCATAGATTATTTAGGAAATCAAGGTAATTCTTCGGATACGGTTCGATTAGAAGTAGGCGGTCGTCAAAATGTGCCGGCAGTATACAATTTAAGTACTCGCTCAGATAGCATAGGAATTCGTTTAAGTTGGAGAAAAATGAATCCTAATCCCTCGTTGAGAAACATCTTAGTTTTAAGAAGCCTTGAATATGATACCGGATATGTTTTACTAACTACCTTACCTGTTTCACAAACAGAATTCATCGATAGGGATGTAGAAGGTGGGCGTTTATACTATTATCAACTAATTGTAGAAGGCGCATCAAATTTTTCTATTCCAACTCCTAGAGTTTCTGGTAAATATACAGGAAAAATAGATTTACCAGCTCCCTACGATGTAACTTCTAGAGCTCTTAAAGGTGGAGTAGCTTTGAGTTGGCAGTATAGAGATACGGCTAGAGTTAGAGGGTTTAGGGTATTTCGCTCTACACATCCTCAAGAAGGGTTTGAGTTTATTGGAGAAACGATTGAGGTTCCAAAGAACAGTACTTTAATTCACTTTGTAGATTCTACCGTATTTGATGAAAATACAAGCTATTATTATGCAGTAGCTGCTGTTTCTAAAACTTCGCACTTGAGTCCTTCTTCTACTGTTGTTAGTGGGCAATCTAAATCTTCTTCAAAACTTTCTGCACCGACAGGTTTAAGAAAATTATGGTTGAACGATACTACAGTTTCAATCACTTGGGTAGATATGGAACAAACATCTGCAGAGGTTATAGGGTATAAGGTTTATAAAAATACAGAAGAACTACCTACCATATCAGAAGAGTATCTGAGCGATAGTGTTGAAATCAATGAATACGTCGATGTTCTATATCCGGGAGAAGTAAATTGGTATTGGGTAAAAGCCATGGGAGCTAATTATGAAACTGGAAGTACAAGCTCACCAATTAGAATAGAAGCAATAGTTGACAGACCTCTACCTCCTGAAGTAGCTTTGTATCAACAAACAAAATCGGTTTTGCTCGTTTGGGATAGTCCTTTAGGTAATTCCATACAAAAATATAATATTTATAGGGTAAGAGATAAGGGAAAACCCACCTTAATTGGTTCGGTGAATTATTCTGATACCCAAATTAAATACTCTGATACCAAAGTAAAAAAAGGTGAACTTTACTTTTACTATGTAACTGCTGTGGATAAATACAATGTAGAAAGTGAAGCTTCAACAGAACTTCGTACACGTATAAATTAAAAAAGAAGGGTAGGAGTAAGACGAATCTTACTCAATCTTCGTAGGAAATTCTACTTCTACATCTGTTTCTCCTGCTTCACAACTTCCATCTTTAACCCCAACTTGGTGTTTTAAGATTAAGATAATACTTCCAACTTGAGAATTAGCATGTTCACTTAAAGTCCATAAAGAGCTTAAACCTAGTTCATAAGTTCCGTCGCTATCGGTTCTCTTGATTTGTATTCCTTCAAGGTCATTAACTTCAAAACAAAGAAGATGTTCCTTGTCTTTTTCTTTAATTTCCTTAGTGATGTCTTCTATATCCTGTGGGTTAGATTCGTCAAAAAACTCTGCTTCTACTTCATAGACCTGATCTTTTTGAAGGCGGATTGTGTCAATACTAGGAGGGGGTCCACCAAAACCATCAGGCTGGCTAAAGGTAAAAGTACGTGTTTGTTGTTCTTCATCTGTAAAATGGAGTTTTACCGTAGTAATTAACTCTTGATCAGAAGGATAAACAGGTTTTTTTGGGCTTGCATCTTCATTGCTTTTACATGAGAAAAATAAGATGCTAATCATGCTGGTTAATAATAGATTACTGAGTTTCATAAAGAATAAATTTAGAGGATTGTTAAAATTGATAATTGATTCTTAGGCTAAAGTTTCTTCCTACTTCATCGCTAAAATATCTAAAACGGTTGAGGTAATTTCTATAGTTCGTATTAAGTAGATTTTCACCTTCTATTGAAATGTTTAATTGAGTCTTATTCGGCAAATTCATCTTCAAATTTATATGGGCAAGAAACAGATTATAAGCTTTAGGTGGTTTTGCTATTTCCTCTTCCACATTGTATCTATGTTGCTGAGCCACCCATTGGTTGCCCAAGCTAAAGTCCCAACTGTAAGTTCCTTTATTAAGATTATAATTAATTTCATTTCTCCATTGATGAGCGGGCATGTTGATAAGATAATTTTTAGTAGAAAGGTTATCTCCCCACAGTAAACTCACTTGAGAATACAGTTCAATTTGAGGTAATAGTTGCCAACTTGCACTTTGGTCAATTCCACGAATTAAGGCATTGGTGTTTTTCCATTGGTAAGCGGGATAAGCACCTTTAATCGTTAGCTCCAACCCACTTGGAACTAAGTGTATAAAATCTTCAATATATCTTAGATAAAGGTAGGATTTGAGTTTTATATTTCTATAGGTATAAGTATAATCTGCATTGAGATCATAGGAAGTTTCCTTACCTAAATTGCTGTTGCCATATTCTAAACTAGCAGCACCATGATGCAAGCCATCAGAAAATAACTCATTGATAGCTGCTGCTCTTTGAGCTATAACTGCATTGACATATAATTGATGTCTCCATTTCCAGTTTTTATTAATTCCAACTGTTGCACTATAGTTGGAATAGCTTTTATGAAAATGGGTCATCATTGCTCTTTGAACGCGTTTTTCTACATCATAAGTGATGTAGTCAAACCTAAAACCTGCAGAATAATTTAACTTTTCCCCATGCCAATCTTTAGTGAAATAAGAGGAGTATTGCTCTTGTTGATAATCAGGTATAAAATCTAAAAAGCTGTTGACGGTATTGTTGAGTTTTTGAATTTCTAGGCCCCATTCAGCATCCTGAATCCAGCCTGCATCAATTTCCCAATCTACTTTAGCAGCATAAGTTTCTAGGCCTAAAGAAAATTCTGGAATGTCCAATTCAGCTAAGGCAGTGTTTCTGGGAACATCCTTATCAAATTCCTCTCTTAGGTTAAATTGTCGAGCCAAAGTAAACTGAATTTTTCCATAGTTGTCTGTGTAATAGGTGGCATCCACTTTAGCTAATTCGTGAATCACCCTTTGATAAGGTCTTTGTATCGTATAAGAGAAAGTTGAGCGATCATTTTCTCTTGGTTCTTTTCGTTCTATGGCTGCTCTTAAATCACTCAAATTTCCAATATGTGCACCTGTAAAAATCCCAATTCTGGTATTAAATTGGCTGTAGAAAAAATGAACTTTTAATTTCTCATTGGAATAGCCGATTAGCGCAGAACCATTCAGTTCATTTGCAGCTGTATTTTTAAGATAATAATCTGGAGTCTTACTATATCCTGCTTTTTTCCAGGAACCTTGCAAACGCCAAGCAAAATTGGGTAGATGTTTGTTCTTACCCTCTAAAGTAGCAGCTTGGTAAAACATTTTATTGTTGCTAGCATAAAGACTATGGAGAGAGCCATTTACACCATTCTTATAGGGAAGAGCCCTAGGTTTTGCTATAACAACTCCACCTAATGCACCAGAAGCATATTTAATTCCACCAGCTCCTTTAATTACTTCATAATCACTTGCAGCAAAGGGATCCATTTCAGGAGCATGCTCATCTCCCCATTGCTGCGATTGTAATTCAATACCTTGCTGAATGATTTTAATTCGATTATTTTTCATTCCATTGATAACAGGTTTAGAAACGTTAGCTCCACTGTTTAATAAACTTACACCATTGGTTTTGCTTAGAATTTGAGCAATAGGTTTTGCAGAGTTATTGGAAAGCATTTCTGCATCAATTTTATTTCTACTAAGGGTAATTGAGTTTCTCTTTGCTTCAATGGATACCTCCCTTAGCTCTTCAGCATGATGCTCAAGAAAGAGGTTAAGAACAACATCTCCTTTAAGGTCAACGCTTACGGTATCTGGCTCACAGCCAATATGACTTACAACTACTTTATATTTTCCAGCACAAAGGTTTTTAAGCTCATAAAAACCATTTTCATCTGCTACAGTTCCTTGAGTAGTTCCTAATATATGTACGGTTGAAAAGGATAAGTCCGAACCATCGTGTTCGTCGGTAACTTTTCCGCTAATACTGTAGTTGCAATCTTGAGCATGTAAGGTAAAAGTAAATAAGAGACTAAGAATAACTCCAAGTCGTTTCATTTAAAAAAAATTAGAATAAACGAAAAATAGGCTAAATTGTTAAAATCCATTTTTGAGAAGTACGAATAACTGTGTAATTCTCAATTAGGTTAGATAAAATGGAAGAAGAGATTAAAAAAATAGAGGAGGCGCCCTATAAGAAGGAAGGGAAAAATGAGCAGGGGTAATAGAACGAACTGTTGTATTTGAATAAGAATAATAAGTGTTACTTAAATTAAAATGTAATTGAAAAGTCTGGGAGTCAAATACTGGAAGTATAAAATCGCAAAGTTCACATTCAAAATGATCGTTTTCAAAATGATGGATACTTTCATGGCAAATCACCGATTCAAATTGGTGTTTATGAAAGGTTTCCGCTGGGACAATGGCCAAGAACAGCACTACCAGTAAAGGGATAGAAAATAGACGTCTTTTTATTTCCACCACACAAATATAAAGGAATTATTTATTTTAATGATTTTACAAAGTGTAATTAAACCTTAAAATTAATAAAGTGCAGTTTTCGGTTAATAAAAATGGAACCTTTTATAATTCCAAAGGTGAGTAAAGCAATCAGGATGATATCGATGTAATCGTTATTGCTAAATTTAACATTATAGCTATAATAGAAAGCAATAAAAAAGAAAGTTAAAGTAATGGCTGCAGCAGCAATTCTTTTCCAAGTAACGCTATGGAAGATGGGGAAATTTCTTTTTAAAATAACAAGTAAGGCAGCTAGGTTAATTCCTATGACACTTCCGCTAAGCCAATGGGGGGTGTATGGAGCAAGGGCAATTAGAAAAAAGGGAAGCCATAAAAATAAAAGACTTTTGGTATCGTGAGTTTGCTTTTTCATATACTTTGTTCTTTGGATTAAGCTGATTAAGATGAGAGAAATAGCTAGCCCAATTAGAAGCCCTCCAATGATGTCGCCTAAAAAATGACTCCCCAAATACATTCTTGAAAGCCCAGTTAGCAGAACAACAATAATCCCTGTGATTTTTATCCATCGTTTTTTAAATAGAAATGCAAGCCCCATCCAAAGTGCAACTTGAGCCGAGGTGTGTCCAGAAGGGAATCCCATTAAGTCTATATTGCTGGGTGCAACTTTTTCAATTAATTCCTCTGATAAAACTTCAAAAAAAGAAGTTGGCAACAAATGACTATAATCCTGATCTATTTTTTCGTATTGGCTAAACTTTAATTGGCTATCAATTTGGCTAGGCCTAGGGTAATTCACTTGTTCTTTAGCAAAAATAGTGATAAAGGCAGTCCAAGCTACAAGGTTGATTAAAACTAAGCCCTTTTTAAAATCAATGGCAAAAGTTATCCCTATAACAACAGTAATAATCCATGGAGTAATTCCCATAGCTGAAACTAGAACCATAAAAGCATGGAATACAGTTCCATCAATTTGTTGAAGGAAGTGGATGATTTCTGTTGTAAACATTTTAAGCTAAAAATAAAAGCTACTGATTACAAAGATAGAAAAGATTAGGCTTGCAAAACCATTCGTAGTAAAGAAAGCTACGTTAACTTTAGATAGATCATTAGGTTTTACAATTAAATGTTGATAGTTTAATAGGGCAATAAAAATACAGCTACCTATCCAGAATAAATAATTGCCATTTGCTGCAAAAGTGATATAGATAATAATTGTGGCGGTAACAAGATGAAAAATAGCAGATAGCATTAAACTTCCCTTTGCTCCTATAGATACGGGAATTGAGTGCAATTTCATTTTGCTATCAAAATTTTTATCTTGGAGTGAATATATCATATCAAATCCACTTACCCAAAATAGTACTGCTATAGAAAGCAATACAGGAAGTGTTGAAAATTTTCCTACTACGGCTAAATAAGCACCAATGGGGGCAAAGGATAATCCTAAACCTAAAATAACATGGCAAAGTGCAGTAAAACGCTTGGTGTAACTGTATCCCAAAATTACCAATAAGGCAATCGGCGAGAGATAAAAACAAATGGGATTAATAAAGTAGGTGGTGAACACAAAAAGCAGAGCGTTGACAAGGACAAAAATTAAAGCTGCCCTAGGAGAGATAGCACCTCTAGGTATTTCCCTTACTTTAGCCGTACGCGTATTGGCTAAATCAATATCTCTATCAATATATCTATTAAAAGCCATGGCAGCACTTCTAGCGAAAACCATGCACAATATTACTTTTAAAAATAAGCTCCATTCAAATTCGTGGATTGAAAATTTTATACCCATGAAATAACCAATCATTGCAAAGGGTAAAGCAAATAAGGTATGACTGAATTTGACGAGTGAAAAGAAATTACTAACAGTTGATTTTTGCATTTTAAATAATGAAAAAACCGTGTGGTAATCCCACACGGCTATAGGTTAATAAAATATTCACAGAGCTTTTGATTATAAGTGAATTACTTCCCCATAAGCTGCTGCCGTAGCTTCCATAACAGCTTCACTTAAGGTAGGGTGTGGGTGAACCGTCTTCAGAATTTCATGAGCAGTAGTTTCTAGCTTTCTAGCAGCAACTAATTCAGCAATCATTTCCGTAACGTTGGCACCAATCATGTGTGCACCCAGTAATTCACCATATTTAGCATCGTAAATTACTTTTACAAAACCTTCTGTATGTCCTGCAGCAGATGCTTTTCCAGAAGCTGAGAAAGGGAATTTCCCAACTTTAAGCTCGTATCCTGCTTCTTTAGCAGCCTTTTCGGTATATCCTACAGAAGCTATTTCAGGAGAGGCATAGGTACATCCAGGGATGTTGTTATAATCCAAAGCTTGAGGATTTTGTCCAGCAATTTTCTCTACACATATAATTCCTTCAGCTGATGCGACGTGAGCTAGGGCTTGACCTGGAACACAATCCCCAATGGCATAATACCCAGAGATGTTTGTTTCGTAAAAATCATTGACAAGGATTTTCCCTTTATCGGTTTTAATTCCAACATCTTCTAGACCGATGTTCTCAATGTTGGCTACAACTCCAACGGCAGAAAGTACAACATCACAATCAATAGTTTCTTCACCTTTCTTGGTCTTAATACTAACTTTACAGCCTTTCCCAGAAGTATCCACTTTTGTTACTTCGGAATCGGTCATAATCTTCATACCGCTTTTCTTAAAAGATCTAGCCAATTGCTTGGAAACTTCCTCATCTTCTACAGGTACAATGTTGGGCATGTATTCTACTATGGTTACTTCAACTCCCATAGCATGATAAAAGTAAGCGAATTCAACTCCAATGGCACCAGAACCTACAATTACCATTTTCTTAGGCATTTCTTTTAAAGCTAATGCTTCTCTATATCCAATGATTTTTTTACCATCTTGAGGTAAGTTGGGTAAAACTCTTGATCTTCCACCAGTGGCTATGATAATATTTTGGGCAGAAATTTCCTGTTTTTTACCATCCTTGTCGGTTACTTCGATTTTCTTTCCGGTTTTAACTTTTCCTTCTCCCATAATCACTTCAATTTTGTTCTTTTTCAACAAGAATTGAACTCCTTTGCTCATACCTTCAGCAACACCACGACTACGTTTTACTACATCGGTAAAGTTTACTTTACTATCTTTTACTTCTATACCGTATTCTTTAGCATTTTTGATGTATTCAAAAACGTTGGCACTTTTTAACAGTGCTTTGGTAGGAATACAACCCCAATTCAAGCATATACCGCCAAGAGACTCTCTTTCTACAATGGCAGTTTTTAAGCCCAATTGCGATGCTCTTATGGCAGCTACATACCCGCCGGGACCACTCCCCAATACAATTAAATCAAAATTCATTATTTCTTAATATATGATGGTTATTAAATGACAAACTTACAGAATGCGAAGTTATGATAAATGATAATATTTTTGAAATCCAATTCGATTAATTAAATCAAAGTATAAATCCTTTAAATAAAAAAGCCAAAAAGAAACCTAATTTCCTTTTTGGCTTTATTTACTTCTAATTTGGTTTTTTATTTCATCATAGCTCTTTTATGACGCATAACTTCAAATTGACTTTTAAAGTTAGGTTTATTGCTACTAGAACTTAAATTTCCGTATTTAGCATGTAAGATATAGTTAACTTCAGTTTCAGTATTTTGGTTTGCTACACTTATGTCATTAGAGTTAACGTTAAATGTAAGAATGGTTTCACCATCATCATTTGGATTATTCGCATCAGCTGGGACTAAATAACCACTATAGGGGTTTGAAGAAACAGATGTAGTAATTAATTGGTCTAAATATCTTACCGTTATTACATAATTAGTATTAGCAGCTATTCCACAATTACTAAATAAATCCAAGTTTACTTTATATTCTCCACTGGGAACAATTCCTGGGAAAATGATACTTTCATTATTAAAATAGTCAAGCAGACAAATTGGATTGGAATCTAGATCTAAAAAGGCTAATATCTTTTTACCTTCTTCTGAATTTTTATAGAAATCCATAATCAATTTACTTAATTCTAATTCTTCATTATAATTAGAAGCATTTTCATAAAGATATTCATATAGCTTATCCTCTATGGTATCATCATCATCTGGGTCTATGGCTTTCATTGTCTCATAATAACCAATATGTCTTTGATCCGGCAAAATTAAATGTAAGTCCACATCATTTTCTTGATCCCAAGAAACGGAAACTTGTAGATTTCCAATATTAGCTTTTTCAATGGTATTTAGAGAAATGGATTGAACATTACTATATTCCCCATCTTCATCTACAATTGCTATTTTAATTATAAAATTATTAGTAGGTAAATTAGAATTTATGGCAATAGGAACATAAAGATCACTGGTATCGCCACCATCTTTTAATAAGTTAGTAGCACTTAATTCAAGGTGCTCTTTTATGTCATTGATACCAATTAATACTTTCTTAAAACCATTTAAAGAGCTAATCTTAAATTGATTACTACCTCCTCTAAGAACATTGGAGTTTCCACTAACAGAAGCTAAAACTTCATTACTCGAATTTGAAGGCAAAGGCGAGTCAATCAATTTAGAATTCTGAACTTCAATGTAGTTGCTAACCTTATTAGTAGAAGGCTTATTAGGTGTATTGCTTGGATTGTTGCTTTCCTTTTTACAAGAAATAGCAAATAATAGCATTAAAGAAACAAATGCCGTTGAAATAAGTAAGTTTAAATGTCTCATAGTTATGTTGTTTATAATTTTTATAAAAATATGTAAAAAATAATTAGCATAAAAATAAAGTTTTTATTTCATTAAGATTAAAAATGTATGATTCAAAGTCTGTTTTTGGGTTTGTATTTAGTAAATAAATCAGTTTTTAATAGGGGAGTTAATGAACTTTTTATAAAAAGAAATTGTTTATGTATTACTAAATATAGGATATGAAATTTATAGGAAATTATATCAACGGCAAATGGCAAGCAACTGGAGAAGGTTCAAGTGAAGTAGTGAACAAATACAATGGGAACACATTAGCTCAGCTTCCTTTAGCTACAGCTGAGCAAATGGATGAAGCTATAAGTGCTGCAGAAAGAGCATTTGAAACTCTTAAAACCTGGTCTGCTGGGAAGAAGGCCATAAAACTACAGCAATTGTATAGTTTATTAAAAGAGAATTCTGCGAACTTTGAAGAATTAATTATTGCCGAAGCTGGAAAACCAAGAAGTTATGCAAAGAGTGAATTAAACCGTTCCTTAGCAACTTTAAAGCTAGCCATAGAAGAGGCCAAACGTTTTGGGGGAGATGTAATTCCCATGGACTTTTCTAATGCAGAAGGAAGAACAGCTTTTACAAAAAGGTTCCCATTAGGAGTAGTAGCGGCAATCACTCCTTTTAATTTTCCTTTAAATTTACTGATGCATAAAATAGCACCGGCGTTGGCAGTAGGTTGTTCTATAGTTGTAAAGCCACCCCCACAAGCACCACTAACAGCTTTATTTTTAGCTCAATTAATAGACCAGTTGGACTATCCTAAAGGTACGGTTAATGTGCTTCATTGTAGAACAGATGTAGCTGAATTATTGGTTAAAGATTCTAGACCTAAATTGCTAACTTTTACAGGTTCAGATAAGGTAGGCTGGTATTTAAAATCCATTTCTGGTAAAAAGAAAGTTGTTCTAGAGTTAGGAGGTAATGCAGCTACCTTAATTGATGAAGATGTAGACCTTCAAAAGGTTGCAAAAAAAGTTGCTAGAGGAACGTATTTATATGCTGGTCAAGTTTGTATTTCTACTCAAAGGATATTGGTGCACCAAAATATTTTCGAAGCTTTTAAAACGGCTTTAATTTCCGAAATTAAATTATTGAAAGTAGGGAATCCAGCAGATGACGATTGCTGGGTAGGTCCTTTAATTGACAAGAAATCTTTTGAGCGTTTAAAGGATTGGGTTGAAGAAGCAATTAATTCAGGAGCGGAGGTATTGCTGGGTGGAAAAGTATTGGATGAAAGTAAAAATATCTATGCTCCAACTTTATTAAGCAATACAAATGCTACCATGAAGGTACATTCAGAAGAGGTATTTGCGCCTTTGGCTACACTGGAGAAAGTAGAAAGTTTTGAAAAGGGTATAGAAGCAGTT
>CAZKFN010000064.1:0-14201 GCA_964552035.1 uncultured Flavobacteriales bacterium | reverse complement strand
CTTATAAAGATAGCATTGGAGCAGATGACAATGCTAGTGGTGTTGCTGCTATATTAGAAATAGCACGTTTGTTACAAGTAAACCAAGTAGAATTAAATTATGGTATAGATTTAGTTGCCTTTTGTTTAGAAGAACCTCCCTATTTTAAAACTAAAAAAATGGGAAGTTATATTCATGCAAAATCTATTGATAAAACTCAGCAAGAAGTTATTGGAATGTTTGCTTTGGAAATGATTGGATATTACAGAGATAAAGAAGAGAGAACAGCAAATGATAAAAACTTCCTTTTTGTTTCAGGGTTAAAAGATTATGACAATTTTAACCGAAAAGTCTCCTATCTCTTAAAAGAAAATGGCAGCATGAACTCTAGAAGAATTGCTTATTCGAAATACTATAAAAACAACGGTCCTTCAGATCATAGGAACTATTGGAAATTTAATTATCCAGCCGTGATGATTATTGGAAGTGGAATGAAAAAAAATCCACACTACCATAAACCCTCAGACACCATAGATACCTTGGATTTTTGGGTTTTATCAGCCGCAGTAGATAATATTTATCATGCTGCAGTTAATTTCTAAAATATGGATTGTTTTTTGGTTTTTGAGTTTTAAAACTGAATTAACGAATTAAGAGATAAAATATTTAAAATTCATACAATAGATTTAATAAATTCTTAATTTTGCATTTTATATTTACTTATTAAATTTAGGTTTACTTCGCTCTATTAACTTATTTCTTTTTTTACAATAGTTAATAGGAAGAAGGTTTCTTGATATTTTTTCAATCCATTACTCACATAAATTAAAACGTTGTAAACAAACTTTTTATGGAAGACTTTTTTTATAATCATTTTGGGGTTTCTGCAAATGTTCTCAACTATTTTATTCTTCCTCTACTCATATTTTTTGCTAGAATAGGCGATGTGTCTATCTCAACCATTCGAATCATTTTTGTTATGAATGGCAATCGTATTGTTGCTCCTATTCTTGGTTTTTTTGAAGCTTTAATATGGTTATTAGCTATAGGCCAAATTTTTAACAACATAGACAATGTATGGTCTTATATAGCTTATGCCAGTGGCTTTGCTATGGGAACATTTATAGGAATTACGTTAGAGGAAAAGTTGGCTTATGGAAAAGTTGTTTTACGACTTTTTGCACCTAAACCAGTAGATGAGCTTATCCTGTTTCTAGAAGATAATGATTATAGATATTCCATTTTAGATGCAGAAGGTAGGAAAGGTAAAGTAAATATTGTCTTTATGGTTATAAAACGCGACAGTTTAAAACATCTTATCCAAGGTATTGATGAACTGCATCCTAATGCGTTCTTTACTATTGAGGGAGTAAAGCAAGTAAGCGATGAAATACATGGACAAGTAGAAACAAGAAGATCGAGGTTTAGAATGCTTCAAATAAAACGCAAATAAGTTTATATTTTTAAATATATATTAGATACTTTGCCCTTAACCATTTAAATAGTTTATGTCAACTTATAAAACCTTAGCTCATACATCAGAATCTTTATACAAAGAAAAGGGAAGTAAATTTTATGGTTTTGCCTATCCCATTCATAATGTAGATGAGTATAAAATCTTGATGAGGGGTTTGGCTGAAGAGCATCCAAAAGCAAGGCATATATGCTCTGCCCTACTATTGGGAAGTGGAGATGAGGAATATTATTTAATGAATGATGACGGAGAACCTAACAACTCGGCAGGTGCTCCAATTTTAGGGCAAATTCGCTCTCATGATATCACCAATGCATCAATTGCGGTAGTTCGCTATTTTGGTGGGACTAAACTTGGGCTAAGTGGATTAATTTCTGCTTACAAAATCGCAGCAGATGAAGCTATAAAAGGGAATAAAATCATAAAAGTCGAACCGACATCTACACTTATCTTTGAAGTGAGCTACGCTCTTTTAGGAGACATTCTATCGGTTATAGATAGAAATAATTTAGAGGTCTCTCAAGAACATCATACCCTAGGTGCCAAAATCTCTATCTCTTGTAAAACCGATGAATTAAATGCTATTAAACAACTTTTTGCTCCTTTCGACATTACGATAACCTAAGACTATGCCCATTCAGATAGGCTTAACCACCTATCTGTTTTCTCGTCGATTAATTCAATCAATTTTCCTAATTTCTCAGACTTTTCTATTAGTGCATCTCCATCCAGTTGAGCAGAAGACAACTCTTCCGTTAACCTAATCTTTTCCTCCTCCAATTTTTCGATTTCTTTTTCCAGCTTATTGAATTCCTTTCGCTCGTTATAGTTTAGTTTTTCTTTTTTAGGTTTCTCCTTTTGAATTTTTACTTCTTTCTTTGCCACAAATTGATTGGATTGCTCTTCTTCCTTTTTTGTTTTGGTAATTAACTCACTATAACTTCCAGGAAAAACTGAAATTTCTCCATCACCTTTAAAGTGAAAAATATGATCTGCAAGATGATCCACAAAAGCACGATCATGAGAAACAATTAATAAGCAACCTTGGAAATCTAAAAGAAAATCCTCTAAAATCCCAATGGTTTTAATGTCTAAGTCATTGGTAGGTTCATCTAAGATTAAAAAATTGGGATTGCTTATTAATATAGTGAGCAGATATAACCTCTTTTTCTCACCTCCACTAAGTTTAGAAACATAGGTATATTGCTGTTTGGGTGGAAATAAAAAACGTTCTAACAATTGGGATGCAGTTAACTTCCTCCCTTTTTCTAGAGGAATTACCTCAGCTATTTCCTTTACTACTTCAATAATCCTTTTATCCTCTTTTAACTGCATACCACTTTGGGTATAGTACCCAAACTTTACAGTCTCTCCATGAACAATTTTCCCTCCATCAGGTTTTTCTTTTCCTAAGATTAAATTTAGAAAAGTAGTTTTCCCAACTCCATTTTTTCCAGCAATTCCAATACGCTCATTTTTCTTGAAATTATAGGAAAAATCATCAACAATTTTCAAATCTCCAAAAGATTTCCTTAAATGATGTAGTTCTAATATTTTTCCTCCCAGCCTTGCACTTTTTATGGAAAGCTTTATTTCATCATCATCAATGCGTTTTCTAGCTTTTTGTTCTATATCGTAAAACTGATCAATTCTTGCTTTCGCCTTTGTCCCTCTTGCCTTAGGTTGCTTACGCATCCACTCTATTTCTTTTCTGTAAAGGTTTTTAGCTTTATAAATCTCACTTGCTTCAGTCTCTTCTCTTTCAGCTTTTTTCTCTAAAAAGTATTCATAATTACCATTGTATTTATACAAGGATCCACCATCAAGTTCTACAATTTGATTGCAAATATGATTTAAAAAGTAACGATCGTGCGTTACCATAAATAGAGTAATATTTTCCTGGGTAAAGTAATCTTCTAACCATTCAATCATAGAAATATCTAAATGGTTGGTCGGTTCATCTAAGATAAAAACATCAGGTTTATCAATAATGAGTTTAATTAAAGCTATGCGCTTCTTTTGACCACCTGATAGGATAGAAGTATTTTGATTAATATCAATGTCCTCCATTTCAAAAACCGTCAGAAGCTTTTCGATTTCCGTTTCAAAGTCCCAAGCTTTAGCAGCATCCATTCCATTAAGTGCATCTTGCATTTTTTGAGGATTATCGGTTTCTTTTAAAGCTTCTCTATATTCCTCAATTGCCTCTGCCATTTCCCCACTACTCTCATAAAGTATCTGCTTAATACTTTGATTTGGGTCAAAATCTTGAGACTGCTCTAAATAAGCAATGGTTAGGCCATTACGCCATGTAACTTTCCCTTCATCGGGATTAAGATTCCCATTTAATAACTCTAGCAGGGTTGTTTTCCCTTCTCCATTTTTAGCTACTAGGGCCATCTTTTGACCGTAATCAAGCCCAAAGCTAACTTCTGAGAATAAAACTCTTTCACCAAAATTTTTCGCAATACTTTCTACAGAGAGGTAGTTCATAATTATTCTTTCAGCCTTGTCAATCCTTGAGCAGCTAGGGTATAATCAGGACGAATGGTCAATGCCTTATTGAAATCCTTTTCCGCATTCCCAATATCTCCTAATAATTCATGGCAATACCCTCTATTATAGTACGCTTCAAAGTAATTAGGGTCAACCTCTATTGCTTCTGTAAAGTGTACTTTAGCTTGAGAATATAACTTTAAATAAAACATATGAATAAAACCCAAATTAAAGTAAGCTTCTCTAAACTCCGGATGCTTTTTCGTTAAAGTAGTATAGGTTTCCAAAGCTTCATTAAGCATTTCATGTTCTTGTTGGTACATTCCAATGCCATACAAGGCTTCTTTATTATCCGGCCTAACTTCCAAGGCATTGTTATAATATTCTAATGCTAAAGGGTCATCTAATGAAGCGTAAATGATTCCCAACTGTATATAAGCTTCATAATAATCTGGGTTCTGTTCGGCAGCAGTTTGAAAACTACTTATACTTTTGGCAGTATCTCCAAGTTGGATAAAACTATATCCTTTTAAGTAATATGCCTTTGCATTGTATTTATCATATTTAACGGCTAGGTCAGCATTTTCTAGTGCTTTTTTATTGTTATCTGCTATTAAGTACAACTCACTTAGCTTTTCATAGACAATAGAAGCTTCGGGATGCTTTCTTTGGGCATGACTTAAGATGTTGGAAGTAGTATTTAAGTCTCCTCTTTTTAATAAAAAATTCACTTGAGCAATTAAGGTATTTAAATAATTCGAGTCAATTCTCAAGGCCCTATCAATATCATCCACAGCAGCTTGGTTATCTCCTAATGCTTCATAAATTAATGACCTTTCAAGATACAAATCAGGATTATTTATATCTTTTCTAATTTTTTCATTTATTGATTGCATTGCGCTATCTTCCGTTGAATCAAGCACCTCACTTTGATGTGTATCTCCTTCCTTATTAGAAGTACCCTCTCCACAAGCTAGTAAAATCAAAAGAATTAAACTATATACAATTGTTTGTTTCATCATCATCAAAAATATAAAATAGTTATACATCCAAGTTGGAGCAAGGATTTATAACTACAAAGATAAATCTCTTTTATTTCCTATAACTTAAACTAACTTTTAAGATTTTCCATAATTTTACCTTCTAGTTCTTCCATTAATTCTGGGTTGTCTTCTAAAAGTTGTTTTACTCCATCTCTTCCCTGCCCCAATCTGGTATCACCATAACTGTACCAACTTCCACTCTTTTTAACAACATCATAATCCACAGCCATATCCAACACTTCTCCACTACGAGATATTCCCTTACCATACATAATATCAAACTCTGCTGTTCTAAAAGGAGGAGCCACCTTATTCTTAACTACTCTAACTCTTACATGGTTTCCTACAACCTCATCACCAATTTTTATCTGTGTACTTCTTCGAATATCAAGACGAACAGAAGAATAGAATTTTAGGGCATTCCCTCCTGTAGTTGTTTCCGGGTTTCCAAACATCACTCCAATTTTCTCTCTTAATTGGTTGATAAAAATACAAGTACATCCCGTACGGCTTAATGTTGCAGTAAGCTTCCTTAAAGCTTGGGACATTAATCTGGCTTGCAATCCCATTTTAGAATCTCCCATTTCCCCTTCTATCTCCGCTTTGGGTGTTAATGCAGCTACAGAGTCAATTACAATTAAGTCAATTGCACCTGAGCGAATAAGGTTTTCTGTTATTTCTAAAGCTTGCTCCCCATGATCGGGTTGAGAGATCAATAAGTTCTCTGTATCTACTCCTAGGTTTTTAGCATAAGTCTCATCAAAAGCATGTTCGGCATCTATAAAAGCAGCTACCCCTCCTTGCTTTTGCGCTTCTGCAATTGCGTGAATTGCAAGAGTTGTCTTTCCAGATGATTCCGGGCCATATATTTCCACAACCCTACCTCTAGGAAAACCTCCAACTCCTAAAGCAATATCTAAAGCTATAGAACCCGTAGGAATTGCTTCCACATTTTCTACTGCTTTATCACCTAAACGCATAACAGAACCTTTACCATAAGCCTTTTCAAGCTTATCCATAGTCAATTGAAGTGCCTTTAGTTTTTCCTTGTCTATTTCTTTTTTTTCTTCAGCCATTTTATTAAAATTAATCTGTTAAAATTTGATTTGTATGTTCTTTAGTTTTTACCTTTTCTATAATATCTTCAATCTTACCCTCTGCATCAATCACAAAAGTCTTTCTAAGAATTCCTTCATAGGATCTTCCCATAAATTTTTTAGGCCCCCATGCCTGGTATGCACGAATTATTTCCTTGTCTTCATCGGCAATGAGTGTAAAAGGCAAATTGTATTTCTCAATAAAATTTTGATGTCGTTTTTGACTATCTGCGCTTACTCCAACAATCTCATAGCCCTTAGATTGAAAATTAGCATAATTATCTCTTAAATTACACGCTTGATTAGTACAACCGGGGGTGTTGTCTTTGGGATAGAAATACAAAACTAATTTGCTCCCTTTATAATCCGATAAGTTTATTTCCTTACCATTTTCATCTAAACCTTTAAAATCAGGCGCTTTGCTACCAATCTTTAATTCACTCATAATTTTTGACGATAATTTTGTCATTATTGAAGTTAACAAAATAAGTAATTCTTATTTATCAAACAATTTTTTAAGTACATTTTACAATATTATTGCTTTAATTTTGCTTGCACTATGAAGAAATCAGAAAAGGTTGAGTTTGTTATTAACAAATTAGAAAATTTATATCCAAAAATAGAAATTCCTTTGGATCATAAGGATGAATACACCTTACTAGTAGCTGTATTATTGTCGGCTCAATGCACAGACAAAAGGGTTAATCAAGTTACCCCCGAGCTTTTTGAATTAGCAGATAATCCTTGGGATATGAAAAAACAAGATGTAGAAAAAATCCGACAAATTATTCGCCCTTGTGGTCTTTCGCCTAGAAAATCAAAAGCCATTCATGAATTATCTAAAATCCTTACAGAAAAACATGGCGGAAAAGTACCCAATAACTTTAAGGACTTAGAAGCACTCCCTGGTGTGGGACATAAAACTGCCTCTGTAGTAATGTCTCAAGCATTTGGCCTTCCTGCCTTTCCGGTAGATACACATATTCACAGATTAATTTATAGGTGGGGGTTATCTAACGGTAAAAATGTAGTACAAACAGAAAAAGATTGCAAACGACTTTTTCCTCAGCATACTTGGAATAAATTACATGTTCAAATTATATTATTTGGTAGAGAGTACTGCAAAGCAAGACCACATGAGCCGAAGGAATGCCCTATATGCTCAGTAATTGGAAGAAAAAGCTTGTTTAAGTAAACTTTAATTCTTGAGGTACTCTATGTAATTTAGATGTTTAGAATGTTGGACATCATACGTTTTTGAGTAAGCTAAGACATTGGCTATGGTTTGCTTTTTTAACACAGCTTTACCAGCTTCTTCTTGTAAATGAAAGAGGTGCAAAAACTCCTCCTCTTTTTTTGCTAGTTTTTCAAAATCGGAAAAGGTAAAATCGTACATATAACTCGTTTTAGTGGTTTGATGTTAAAACGAAATACAGCACAACTTATTGTTGAAAGGTTAGATAAAATCTCTAGACCTAGTTAACGTACAAATACTTTTCTTTCTCCATTAGCTTTCTCATGTTGATAATAGCATATCGCATTCTACCTAAAGCTGTATTAATACTCACTTCCGTATGTTCTGCGATTTCTTTAAAACTCATGTCAAAATAAATTCGCATCATCAACACCTCCTTTTGGTCTTGAGGAAGTTTCTGGATTACTTTTTTGATTTCTTGTCTTGTTTGCTCTTTTACTGCTTTGTCTTCTACAGTAGGACTTAAATCCGCAATAATATCAAAGATATCAAAATCGTCTTTCCCACTGGTTGTAGGGTATTTTTTATTTCTCCTAAAATGATCAATCATTAAGTTATGTGCTATCCGATTCACCCAGGGCAAGAATTTTCCTTGATGGTTATACTTCCCCCTTTTAAGGGTGCGAATAACTTTCATAAAAGTTTCTTGAAAGATATCGTTGGCAAGAGTTTCATCTCTAATGGTGTACATAATGTATGCAAACACCCTATCCCTATATCGTTGTAAAAGCCGCTCAAAAGCGGTATCCTTTCCCTCGAGATATTGACGTATTAATTCCTCGTCACTAAGAAAATGAGTTTTCATAAACATAAACAGTTTTAACTTTGTTATAAAAGCAGATTAAAAAAGTAAATGTTTATGCTATAGGCGTAAAATGTTTTTGATTACTGTAACTTAGACGAAAGTTGTCTGAAATTGGTTGCTTTTTTTAAAATTTATTCTAATGTAACAATTAGCTAAACTACTCAAAAAGAAATATAAATTTGCTCTTTTATTGAAAAATTTTATAAATGTCCACTCCACCCCTTTCTAAATTTAGCCCTAAAACTCACATTCTTATTAAAGGCGCGAGGGTTCATAATTTAAAAAATATCGATGTAGCTATTCAGAGGGGTAAACTAGTAGTCATAACTGGCTTATCCGGCTCTGGGAAGTCCTCCTTAGCATTTAGCACTTTATACGCTGAAGGACAAAGACGTTATGTTGAAAGCCTTTCTTCCTATGCAAGGCAATTTTTAGGTAAGGTAGAAAAACCCGAAGTAGATTACATCAAAGGCATCTCCCCTGCCATTGCCATTGAGCAAAAAGTTAACAGTACCAATTCTAGATCAACTGTGGGTACGATGACAGAAATCTATGATTACATTAAACTGCTGTATGCAAGAATAGGAAAAACATATCATCCTACAACTGGAAATTTAATTCAAAAACATAGTGCAGAAGATGTTGTAGATTATATTCTCTCACAAAAAGAAAAGACAAGGGTTTATCTTGTTGCTCCGGTTGTTCTCAAAAAAGGAGAAAAAACTGAAGACCAGTTACAATTATTAATTCAGCAAGGTTTTAGCCGTGCTTATGTTAAAAATGAAGTAGTCTGGATTGAAGATTTAATCAAGGAAAAAGCTAAAGTCAAAAAAGAAATTGAAATTATAGTCGACCGTTATATTATTTCTTCTGAGAGTCAGGAAATAAAAGGGAGAATTGGTGATTCAGCTGAAACATCTTTCTATGAGGGGAAACACAATTGTATTGTTTATACGGAGGAAGATGGAAAGATTTATAAAAAAATATTTTCTGATTCCTTTGAGGAAGCTGGAATGGAGTTTGAAGAACCCACAGTTCATTTGTTTAGTTTCAATAACCCAATAGGTGCTTGTCCTACTTGCGAAGGATATGGAAAGGTAATCGGCATAGATGAGGATTTGGTTATTCCTAATAAAAGTCTATCTCTTTATCAGGATGCCATTGCCTGTTGGAAAGGTCCGAAAATGGGAAGATGGAAAAATAAAATCATTCAAAATGCTGAAATTCTTAACTTCCCTATTCATCGTCCAATCAAAGATTTAACAGAAGAAGAATACAATTTACTATGGACGGGAAACCAGTACTTTAAAGGGTTAAATACCTTTTTTAATCACTTGGAAAGAAAAAAGTACAAGATTCACTACCGCGTGATGTTGGCTAGATATAGAGGAAGAACAAAATGCCCTGATTGTAAAGGAAATAGATTGCGTAAAGAAGCTGATTATGTCAAAATTAACCAGCATTCTATCAGTCAATTGGTCAACCTTCCTCTAAAAGAACTTGCTGTATTTTTTAAAAAAATTAAACTGGATGCTTTTCAACAAAAGGTAGCTAAGCGTTTGCTGATTGAAATTAATACTAGAATACAGTATTTGTTAGATGTTGGTGTGGGATACCTTAATTTAAATCGCTCAGCCAACACCCTCTCAGGCGGTGAAACACAAAGAATTAACCTTGCTACTTCTGTGGGAAGTAGTTTAGTTGGTTCCATGTATATTTTAGACGAACCAAGCATAGGCCTTCACCCCAAAGACACAGAAAATCTAATCCGAATACTAAAAGGTTTGCAAAAGCTGGGAAACACAGTAATTGTTGTAGAACATGATGAAGATATTATTCGTGCTGCTGATGAAATTATTGACTTAGGCCCTGAAGCGGGAAGTCAAGGAGGAAATCTTATCTTTAATGGAAGTTTACAAGAACTTTTGAAAGAACATACCCTAACAGCTCAATACCTTAACGGTCAATTAAAACTTGAAAAGAATAATAAAACTCAAAGAAAGCTCAACAATAAAATTCACCTAAGCGGAGCCAGAGAAAATAACTTACAAAATATTAATGTCGATTTCCCTTTACATGCACTCACCGTAGTTACTGGTGTTAGTGGCTCCGGCAAAAGCTCCTTGGTGAAGCAAATCTTATATCCTGCGCTACAAAAAAAACTAGGAGGATATGGAGAAAAGGTAGGTAAATTTGATGAGATAAGTGGAGCTGTCCAACAAATTGATGAGATTGAATTTATCGATCAAAACCCCATAGGAAGATCATCCAGATCCAACCCCGTAACCTATATTAAAGCCTACGATGAAATTAGAAAGTTATATTCCAATAGAGGTTTAGCAAAAGCTAGAGCTTATAAACCTTCTCATTTTTCTTTTAATGTGGATGGTGGGCGATGTGAGATTTGCCGAGGAGAAGGAGAAATAATTGAAGAAATGCAGTTTATGGCTGACATTCACTTAAAGTGTGAAGCTTGTGATGGCAAAAGATTTAAGGAAGAAATTTTAGAAGTAAAATTCAAAGGTAAAAACATTGCAGATCTTTTAGAGATGACCGTTCAAGATGCAGTCGATTTCTTTAATGAAAATCCCGAAGATAAAGACGCTCAAAGAATTGTAGATAAACTCTCTCCCCTTCTTGCTGTCGGCTTAGGTTATATAAAACTAGGACAATCCTCATCTACTCTTAGTGGCGGTGAAGCCCAAAGGATTAAATTGGCTTCTTATTTAGGTAAGGGAGAGAAAAAACAATCTATCCTTTTCATTTTTGACGAGCCTACAACTGGTCTTCATTTTCATGATATAAAAAAGCTCCTAGCCTCATTTGACGCCCTTATAGAAAAGGGACATTCTATTATTGTCATTGAGCATAATCCAGCCATAATAAACTTTGCAGATTGGGTCATCGATTTAGGACCTAAAGGTGGAGATGGAGGAGGTCTAGTGGTTTTTCAAGGGAGAGTAGAAGAATTGAAAAAATGTAAAACCTCTTTCACGGCTCAATATCTATAATCTTCTAAAAATTGTTGAAAAATTAATAGAATATTTGAAACCTTAATGGAGTTTTCCAACTTGTGCATTGTATCTTTGAGGATCAAATAAAAAATATGCAATTTAAAAACGATATAGAGTTTGCTCAACAAGCGGACTGGGAAGATCCATTAAGAGAATTTAGAGAGCATTTCTTATTTCCTCAGCAGAATGGTAAAAAGAAAGTGTATCTAACCGGCAACTCCTTAGGATTACAACCTAAAACAGCAGAAGCCGCCTTAAATCAAGAGCTAGAAGATTGGGCAAATTATGGTGTTGATGGACATTTTGAAGCTAGAAATCCATGGTTTTCTTATCATGAGATGTTTAAAGAAAAACTTGCCAAAGTTGTAGGTGCCAAAGCAGAAGAAGTTACAGTAATGGGCGGACTTACTTCCAATTTACATCTCTTAATGGTTTCATTTTTTAGACCTTCAGGAAAGCGAACTAAAATCCTTTGTGAAGCCAAAGCTTTTCCTTCAGATCAATACGCTTTAGAAAGTCAATTAAAATTTCATGGCCTCCAGCCGGATGAACACCTTATAGAAGTTGCACCTAGAGAAGGGGAACATCATTTAAGAGAAGAAGATATACTTTATGCTATTGAAAAGGAAGGTGATCAACTTGCCTTAATCATGATAGGGGGTGTTAATTATTATACAGGACAAATAATGCCCATGGAGGCAATTACTAAAGCAGGGCATAAAGTAGGTGCTGTTGTGGGATTTGACTGTGCACATGCTGCTGGAAACATAGCTTTAGAATTAAATCGTTGGGGAGTAGATTTTGCCGCTTGGTGTTCTTATAAATACCTCAATTCGGGACCTGGGAGCACTGCGGGTATTTTCGTACATGAAAGACATGCTAACAATCCTGAACTTCCACGCTTTGCGGGTTGGTGGGGTACTCCTCCAGATGAACGATTCCTCATGAAAAAAGGATTTGTTCCTGACTATGGCGCTGATGGGTGGATGCTAAGCAATGCTCCAGTTTTAGCCATGGCCGTACAAAATGCTTCTTTAGATATCTACTTAGAAGCAGGTAGAGAAAGATTAATTAAAAAACAACTTAAGCTTACAGCATATCTAGAGTTTGTATTAAAAGAGGTAAGCAAATCATTTGATTCTATAGACTTTGAAATTATTACCCCTAAAGAAAGGGGGTCGCAGCTTTCTATTCTCACACACGGTAGTGGGAAAAGGCTTTTTGAACTCATTACAAAAGCAGGAGCTGTAGTAGATTGGAGAGAACCCAATGTTATTCGTTTAGCTCCTGTTCCACTCTACAACTCTTTTGAAGATATTTATAGCTTTGGAAAAATGATAGAAAACGCATTAAAAGAAATTATTTAAAATGGAAAAAGTAGCAGTTATTGGCGCAGGATTAGTTGGCTCATTACAAGCTATATATTTAGCAAGAAGAGGTTTTCAAGTAGAGGTTTTTGAACGCAGAGTCGATATGCGGAAAGATAAGATTTCAGCTGGTAGATCAATTAACCTTGCCATCTCTACAAGAGGCTGGAAAGCTTTAGAAGTAGTAGAGGCTGAAAAAACGGTTCGCGAAATAGTAATTCCAATGTATGGAAGAATGATGCATGATAAAAATGAAAAGCTGCATTTTCAACCTTATGGAAAAGAAAATGAAGCAATCTACTCTGTTAGTAGAGGTGGACTTAACTGTAGGTTAATGGATGAGGCTGAAACTTATGATAATGTAAAAATCCATTTTTCTCATGAATGTAAAGATATTGACTTAGAAAATAGAAGTATACTATTTTACGACCACAACACTCAAAAAGAAGTAGAAGTTAAAGCAGCTAGAGTATTTGGAACTGATGGTGCTTTTTCAGCAGTTAGAAAAAGAATTCAAATGACGGATCGCTTTAATTATGAGCAAATGTTTTTAAAACATGGTTATAAAGAGCTTTTTATCCCAGCTGGAGAAAAGAATTCCTACCAAATAGAAAAAAACGCACTTCACATCTGGCCTAGAGGAGAATATATGCTCATAGCTTTAGCAAATGAAGGCGGTAGTTTTACTTCTACACTATTCTTCCCTTTTGAGGGGGAGCCTTCTTTTGAAAGTATAAAAACCGAAAAGGAGATTCGAGACTTTTTTAATGAAGTTTTTCCTGATGCTTCTAAAATGATGCCTACACTAGAAAAGCTTTATTTCACTAACCCAACCTCTTCTCTAGTTACCATTCGATGTGAGCCTTGGCATTATGAGGATTGGGTTGTGCTCATGGGAGATGCCTCTCATGCTATTGTTCCTTTTTATGGACAAGGAATGAATGCTGGTTTTGAAGATTGTAGAATTTTCGATGAAATTTATGAGCAAAATCAAGGAGAATGGCAAAAGGTTTTTCAAGAATATTCCAAAGCTAGACATGATGATGGGAATGCTATAGCAGATTTAGCCATTTATAACTTTATTGAAATGAGGGATAAAGTTGCCGATGAGATGTTTTTGCTAAGAAAGAAAATTGAAAAGAAAATATCCGATAAATATCCCGATCAATGGATGCCTTTATACTCTCAAGTAACTTTCAGTCACATACCTTATGCAGAAGCTTTAGCGGCAGGAAAAAGACAAGCAAAAATAATGGATAAGATTATGAAAAGAGAGGACATTAAAACGGTTTGGGATAGTCAAGAGATTGAAAACGAAATATTAAGGTTAATAGCTCATGCCTAAGTTTATAAGTCTTTTATTAGTTGTTTTAATGACCCAACTACTTTCGGCACAAATTGTGGGGGTTGATATTTTTCCGCTAAATAAAGAAAAACGAAAAGGGGGCTTATTTATTGAGCCACAAATCAATACTACTTTTGGGTCAAAAGTGAATGCAACAATTGATCAAAATCATAGCCTTTATTCATTGAAAGAAAAAGGAAATGGAAACCTTGGTGCAGGATTAGAAGTGGGCTGGTTTCAATCTTTTAAAAAGAAAAAATACTTTATCCACTACTTGGAATTTTCTGCTGCTTACAGCTATATCCATGGAAATGTAAAGCATGAAG